>DUFD01000001.1 GCA_011171075.1 Dehalococcoidia bacterium
CAGACCGATAGTGAAAATCAACCCCGCCTATATAAAGACCTCGCTTCGTGGTTCACCCTGCTGACCGCACCGGAGGACTACGCGGAAGAAGCAGAGTTCTACCACAAGACAATCCTTTCTGCCTGTGCCTCACCGCCACGAACACTATTAGAGCTTGGGAGCGGTGGAGGTAATAACGCCTCGCACCTCAAGGCACACTTTGAGATGACACTAGTCGACCTCTCCCCGGAAATGCTTGCCGTCAGTCGTGCCATGAACCCGGAGTGCGAGCACATCCAGGGAGATATGAGGACGGTCAGGCTTGACCGACAGTTTGATGCCGTATTTATCCATGACGCCATCACGTATATAACCACCGAGGATGACCTGCGCAGCACCCTAGAAACCGCGTTTGTTCACTGTCGACCCGGCGGGGTAGCCCTGTTCGCCCCCGATTGTACCAGTGAGACCTTCCGCCCCGCTACAAGTCACGGCGGGCATGATTCGGAGGAACGGAGCCTACGCTACCTTGAGTGGACCTGGGACCCCGACCCGAACGACACCACCTACACCGTCGATTTCGCTTATCTCCTGAGAGAGGGTGATGATGTCAGCTTTGAGTACGACCGGCATATACTCGGCGTGTTTAGTCGGGAAGACTGGCTCCGCTTGATTGCTGAAGCCGGCTTCGAGGCACGGGCCATCCCCTTCGAGCACAGCCAGATTGAGCCGGGCTCCAGTGAACTCTTTCTCGGCATCAAACCGAAGAATTAAGAGCTGGTCGAAGATACCTGAGGCAAGGGCACGCTTTGCCTGGCCAGGCTATCCTGCAAGGCCTTGATACTCACATCCCTGACATTCACGCCATCTTTTACGGCGATTGCTGCTGCCGTGCCGGCGGCCTGCCCCATGGCAATACAATGGGGGATGAGATTGACCATATTGTTAGCCGCCATATCCGAAGAGAAGCTCCGGCCAGCCACCAGTAGTCCATCCACCTTGGTCGGCACCAGACAGCGGTAAGGAATCTGGACGTGGTCGGTATCGCCCAGCGCATCGAAACGCGGGATTACAGCTATGGCATCGTCATATTTCTTACCCGCCTGCAGGTCTTCCTTGGTAACTATGCATTCGCCGATTAACCGCCGTCCGCCGCGTGTCCCTGTCTGCGAAGCCGTGTCCATAATAAAGCTGTTCTCAAAGGTGGGGATGTTCTTCTTCATGAAGTCATGCCCGCGCAACATAATCTTACGCATCTCGACCTCCAGCGTGGTGAGGTCTTCCACATTCATGCAGTTCAGGTCTGGTATCCAGTTGTTTACCCACAGAACATCGTTACGGGGCGATGGCAAAGGCACGAGACGGGTACCAGCGACCCTGGCGAGTTCTGCCATAAGTTCTCGAAATCTTTCCGGCTCTTTTTCCCTGAAATCGCAGTACTTCTGGTAATCGCAGTTACCTAATCGGAATACCAAAGCCAGATTCGAACTCCTGATCTTGGGGTCAAGCCTGCCATCAAACTCGGCTCCGGCGGAGGGCAGCAGGTCGCCGTCGCCAGTACCGTCGATTACTACCTTGCCCAGTATTGCCTGCCTTCCCGACTTACTTTCAAAGATAACGCCCTGCACTTTACCCTTATCAGCAATGGCCTGGGTCCCCCAGGAATGGAGATACAGCTTTACCCCTGATTCTTCCACCATATCGTTCAGGACGCACTTCAACAATTCAGGGTCCACCCACGCTGTTTGCTTTATCCTGCCGTGAATCACGTTTCCCATAAAGCGTCGCCAGTATGCCACCAGCTTTTCATCACTCGAACCGATATCCTCTCTCTTTGGGTGGAGACACCCGCCCACCACATCCAGCCTGTCGAGCCACTCCTGGGTGAGACCGATTATTTGCTGCTCTTCAGTGCCGTCGCTCATATGCGGAATCTGTATCACGATACCACCGGTAGCCATGCCTCCCAGATGTCCGTATCTCTCAACAAGCACTGTCCTGGCACCACTACGCGCCGCGGCTATCGCCGCCGAATGTCCCCCAGGACCACCACCCACCACCACTACATCAGCCTCGCGGCATACTTTCACTTCCCTGGCAGCTTCCTGGACTGTCTTAATATCCGATGCCCGTTCCACCATGGCCGTTTCCCCCTTAGTGATATCTCTTCCTATCCCTGCCTGCCGTAATTTCCCGCAATAGTCCATCTATACTATCGCCCGATATTCGTGCTTGTCAACGTATTACCCTTTACCCGGGTGGCTTTATGTACCTCGTCTCCTATATCCACCCCTCTGAGTCGAAAAAGGCAGCAATGCACCACGACAATATTCTTGTTGTATATGTTATATATGACACACCTATGTCATATTTATAGTGTATAATCTGAGGAAGTCAGACTGAAATGAAAATAAACCGACTGCTGGAAATAATTCTGATATTACTGAATAAAGAAACTACCACGGCCAGGGAACTGGCTGACAGGTTCAGTGTTTCTACAAGAACGATATACAGGGATATAGATATCCTCTCTACTGCGGGTGTCCCGGTATACACGAACAAAGGCAGTGGCGGTGGTATTTCCCTCCTGGAGAACTATGCTCTCAACAGGGCTCTTATCACCGAACAGGAGCGAGATAACCTCCTTCTGGCCCTTAAAACCTTGCAGGCCACAAAATATCCCGAGATTGAAGCGATTCTCAGTAAAATCGGGGCGCTATTTAAGAATACTGCGCCTTCTGACTGGGTCCGTATCGAGTTCTCACCATGGGATAGCGGCCCTAATGCAGAAAATAAGCTCCTGGATATTAAGAGAGCGATTCTTGGATGTAAGGTAATTACCTTCGACTATATAGATGCCAATGGAATCAGGAGCCACCGGAATATAGAACCCATGCAGCTCGTGTTTAAATATCAGGCGTGGTACCTGAATGGATATTGCCGGACGCGGCGTGATATTCGTGCTTTCCGCATTTCCAGTATAAAGAACATGCTCACCACAGATGAGGTATTTACACCAAGGCCGTTGGAAAGCATCAAGGAGGAAGAGCCCGCGGCGGTACCGAAAAAATATGTAACCCTGAAACTGAGATTTCAACCCGAGGACTTATACCGGGTCTATGACGATTACGAAGAGGAAAGTATTATTCACAACCCAGACGGGAGCTATGATGTTACGGTCACCCTTCAGGAAGACGAGTGGGTGTACGGTTATATCATGTCCTTTGGTTGCTATGTAGAGGTGCTTGAGCCGCAATATATCCGCGACATTATCAGAGAGAGAATGAAAAAAGCGCTGGAGCTTTATTAAAAATGATTCACAATATGACAGACATTTGTCATATTAATCACTGTAATATAGAGCCAAATATTAAAAGGAGAGGTTAAATAATGGAACCGAAAATATTTACCAGAGAGACTCTCTTAATTGCGGGCGTTACCGGAAGCGGCGATGAGACCCTTAAAGCTTGGGAAGCATTTGAGAAACTGGACAAAATCAACCCCTTAAAGAACAAGGTTAGCGAAGAAAGCTACGAAATACGCATGTACCCCGGCGGGCAGGGACCGGGCGAGGTTCACGTAGGCTGGCAGGTGAAGGATGCCCGTGTTTCGAAAGAATACAAAGTTATCTCTCTGCCTGCATCACTATATGCCGAGTTCGTAATATATCCGTCAAAAGGCTGGGAAAGCAGTAATGCTGAAATGAACAAGTGGTTATCGGAGAATGCGGATAAATACACACAAAGATATATAGGTGATAAGGCGTACGCGATAGAGGTATATGACGACAGGTTTAAAGGCATCGATAACCCGGAATCCGAAGTGCCGATACTGATACCAATAGTGCCTATCAAGTAAGTAGGTTTCTTATTCAAGCAGTATCAGGGATACCGGGAAAAGCTAGTCCTCTAGCCCCGTGCCATACGAATTGTGGCATTCGGTCTGCCTATCTGGAAACGCAGGAAATTACTGGCACCGATGTCGTTGAGTTCTAGTGAGAGCTGAGAAAGATAATCCCGAGCAGAAGTATAGCGATTTCTGGGACTGGCTATTGACTGGCTGGCATCCTATCTGGCTCCTGAGTTTCGGCATTGCCTATGTGTATTATCTTATGACTACCGAGGAAGTCTAAATAGACATATTCTGGCTACAGTTAGCCTGAGTACCTAAGGTCAGTTTACCATTCAGCACTCTTGTCTCGTCTATCCTTCCGTGCCTTCAATCTGCTTTTCGACAGTGAACCCCAGCTGAGAACGCCGATGACAGTCCTAACTGCCTCTTTTTCTTCGGCTTCAAGCGAGTACTTGTTTAACAGGTTCTTCAGGATAGTGGTTGCATCTTGGTATTCCATAATCTACTAACTACCACTTATCAGGCCGACAGTCAATATCACGATACCTGAACCTCTGCACTTGCGTAAATCGATACGCTAAAAAGGCAACCGAGTCTTATTAAGATATTATGCAAACAGAGCAGTACAGTGACAGGTATCTCGTGTCCTGTGCCGAGCTGATTGGGGTGTCTTTATTGAGTAAAGGTACGGTAGTACGGACAGCCGGAGTAGTCGGCACGAAGTGCACGGCCTTCAACCACTGCATCGAAGCGTAGGATTTCGGGAGAGCGCTGGTCATCACCTATCTGGAAAGAGGTACCACCCAGGGGTCTCAGTGGTTCGACATTCCCCGAAGGGAATGCCAATGCTAAATTGCCCTTGCGAAGTACGACCCGAAAATTGGACAGCTCAGGGTTACGCGTCCGATAGTGTCCGGGGTAGGCTTCCCATTCTTCAGGATAATCAAAGTGCCGAGGGCCTGTATAGCTGTCATTGATATACCAGTGGAAGCCGTGGAAGGCTTCCACCACCTTATCACCCTCCCGCCTGAATTCAAACAGGAATAAATCCAAATCTGGACACCCCACATAGAAACTGTCTTGAGCACGCTGTTCGAGAGGGACTGCACGGCCTTCATAGTCTAGCAGGAGCTTCCCGTCTCTAGCCGTAAGCTGAAGAACCCTGCCGCCTGCCCGGTAGGTGCCAACGTAGTCTGTTGCGTTAGGGATGTAGCTGGGGTCAGCGGTCGGGGACACAGGGGGAATCTCTTTATCATTATACGCGGCGTACAGGACTCTGAGGGCGTACTCGGCAGACTCGAATATTGCTCCGGACTCCGTCCGTCGGTTTACAAAGTGGGCGACTCCGAGACCTCCGTCTACATCGGCCAGGATATGCGAGGTGTATCCGTCATTACCTCCGCCGTGGCCAAGGAAAGTACGACCGTCAACCGGATATGAAGCAAGGGCGTATCCGTATTGTTCGCCGCCTGTCTGAGGCATTAGTGGTGCCATCAAGTTGAAACTCTCCTCAGACATGAGCGGGCCTCTAGGTCCCTTGCCCCGGTTTATCAGCATCCTTAGAAATTTCGCCATATCGCCCGCTGTGGATGCCTGGCATCCGTCTCCCGTGCCGTACTCGCTCCACATGGCCGGTACGAGCCGGTGGCTGGGATGCTCCGGGCGGTCGTCGTAAAGGCTGCGGTAACCGATGGCCTCTTTATTACGTGTCTCAAAGGTGATAACAGGATGCGTGTCGGTCATGTCAAGAGGGTCCAGTACCCGAGACTGTATCACCTCTCTGAACAACTGGCCTGTCAACCTTTCCAGAATGAACCCCAAAATCTTGTAGCCGACGCTCGAGTAGTGCCAGTGCTGTGCGGGAGGTACCCTAGTCTTCGTTTCCCGCAGGGCCCATGAATCATACAGGCCGTGGGGTGCCATCTCCGTACCACGGATAATGCCTGCGGTATGGCCCAGCAGATGATGCACTGTTATCGGCGGGTATTCCGATTGGACCTCGAACCAGGGCAGATATTGCGTTACCGGTGCGTTCAGGTCCAATTTCCCTTCATCGCGAAGCCGTAACAGCGCAATCGTGGTGAAAGACTTTCCTATGGAGGCAATCTCGAACAGTGAATCAGGCGTAATTGGAACTTGAGCGGCTATATCAGCGAACCCATAGGTATATACTCTGAGTAACTTTTCGTGGTCAGTAACCGCGATAGCCAGGCCCGGGATGCTGGCCTCTTTCATTCTCAGTTCGGCGAACTGCTCGATATGCTGGAACGCCTTTTGAAGACTGGGCAACTAAACACTCCCCTGTTTCGCTATAGATATGAATCTATTGCTTATTATACTGGAAATGGGCTAGTCAAGGATTCAGTCCCCACTGGCTCAAATGGTCCCATCAGTTGACATCGCGTCACTTCTAATCTGAGAAGACAACTCGTAATCCGAAATGAGGTCGTGAAACATCTGAGGCTCTTGCTCTTTTAACTCAATGGTGTAGTCCAGAAACTTCTGGATACCATCGCCCAGAACCTTGTTCACTTTCTCCATTAGCTGAGGCCGCTTCTCCGCTTCATGAACAAAAAGTCTGCCGTAGTTTTTCTCTTTGAATAACTTAACGTCGTAAATGAAGTGGAGGATATAAATCATATCCGTGAAGATGTCCTCAAAGTCATAATCAACCGCCCACTCCCGGAACTGGTGCCAGACCGCCTCTGCTTCAACATACTCGGTGATAACGGGTTCCATAGCCTCGAGCGACTTATATTCCAGGGTGTTCGCATCCTTGCGCATTTGCTTCAGTTCCTCTAAAGATGAGTCCCTGATTCTCGACATAGTGAAGGATGGAGATTTCAAAGCCTCAAAGTTGGTTATGAAGAGATTACGCATCTGGGACCGGAAGAGATAGCTCTTTATGAACATCAGATGTTTGCGTTGCTCTTTTTTATACCTCTCATCCAGGAATCTCTCGACTATGAAAATAGCCAGCAATACCTCAAGCGGAATCGCCGCCAGGTGAAGCAGGAACTCGACATGCGTTAGTTCCCAGACGATAAGAATGATTACCGGAGCGCCTGCAAGAGCAATGTAGAACCAGAGATTTTTAGTGAACCTCATCTGGTCTCCCCCCAAAACGTAATAAGAGTATTATATTATCCCACGTTAAATGTGATGCCTTCCACTCGCTATAAAAATTAACAAAAAGAGTAGCATTAAGACAAACCACCAGTCAACAATTTAGAGCCGCGGGCAAATTAGCTCCCGAATAAAACGGCAGAAGACCAACGCCTGGTTCTGCATCGGAGTGTTTGATTCACGAGATTTGACGAGGTCTCAAGCGACCAGTATACTTCCCAAAGGACAGAATTAACTTGGAGGTCTAGCATGACTATAGAGGAATTAGAAGCGAGACTCGAGACACTGGAGAAACAGGTCAGGACGCTACAGGACATCGAAGAGATAAAAACCCTGCAGAAGGCATACGGCTACTACATCGAGCACTGGATGGCGCAGGAGATAATAGACCTGTTTGCCGACGGCCCCGATGTCTCGCTGACGCTGGCGGCGGGCACATACCTGGGTAAGGAAGGAATCAGGAAGTATTTCGAGAATATCAAACCAACCGCGGACTTTATGCATCAGGTAATGCAGCTTTCAGGCATCGTCAACGTCGACCCTGACGGTAATACTGCCAGGGGGAGATGGTATGGTTACGGGGCGATTGCGGTTCCCACAGGCACAGGTGTAAGAGAGTCCTTTATGAGCGGGATATACGGGTGCGAGTATATCAAAGAGAACAGTACATGGAAAATTAAGAAGCTCCGGTTCGACCTCCATTACACCGCCACCCCGGCGCGAGGCTGGGTGAGACCGGAGCAAGCCGCCGCAGTAGACCCTCAGTACACACCGACAATGCTTGAAGCCGATATTCCCCGCACCTTCAATCCACGCTACCCTTCCGGATATATCTTCCCCTTCCACTACAAACACCCGGTTACCGGCAAGGAGACCTCAGAAGGAGCACGCAACTCTTCAATAGAAGGCGTGGACACATGGGAGTATAGCTAAGTAACTCTTGGCACCGCTTCTGCAATGTAATGCCAACAGGTAGCAAGATAGGGGGAGCACCTTAACTCCCCCTATCTAATTTGCGTTAATAATACTTACTCGCCACTGAACAAACATCGGGATGTTTGATTCATTTCTACTATAATTCTTCCTCCGTAAAAGAAACTTTAAGCACCATTCCATTAACCTAAGCACAAGCGGTTTATGAATTCTTCTTAAATCATGTTTCTACCAAAGTTCGCCCTCTCGCCATTCTGCAGAGAGGGGTGCTTCAAGGTTAAGGACTGGGGTATTAGGGAGAAACAGAACCATTACTTTTTCGTTTGGTGTAGGTATTAGTCCTTCTCTTGTTCTGATGAAGAGAGGACCTTGCCATAACTGCCAACCCAATCGCGCGTAGAAGTCAGGAGAACCCGTGCATAAAGCACCTAAATCGAATTGACTTATTTCCTTTGCTAATCTCTCCATAATTGCTGATGCAAAACCTCGGCTGCGGTACCTCTCATCGGTCGCAACGGCTTCCACATATGCGGTTCGCAAAGTCGGTAAGTCTGCGCACTACAACCACCGCGTAACCCACAAGGCATGAGCAACCAATAAACCACGATATCGTCCAAGAATGTGAATAGCCCCATTAAAGGTGTCGAGAAAGGGTTTCATATCTTGTTGATATGCGCGAGAACACAATTCCAGTATCTCCGAATATTCTTGCTCGGAGAGATCTCTACTATCTATAGTTTTCAGAGAGAGAGGCTCTACAGACATACTTGCGCTATAAAACTACGCTATAGACTATCGGAGGGATTCATATCGCGCCTAAACGATACCATCACAAACGTAGGAAGTCAAAGCAATAGGAATATTGAACGAACATCGGGATGTTTGTCTAGCCATGCGTACTGGTGGGCAATACCATTCGCCTTCTCGATTAGGTGCGACATATTAAAAAGGAACACTCCTAGATGAGCAGAAACACCTTACAAATGAACGGGGTATCAGTCAGTGAAGTATATTTCCTACGGTGACCACGTGACTATCCAATCATCCCCCAGATTGTTAGTAAGGTTTACTGGGTTGGAGCTATCGGCATCCATTACATGAATATCAGCGTTACCATCACGGTTAGACGTAAAAGCGATCTTGTTCGCATTCGGATACCATACCTGGTTTTTTATAAAGAGAACACCCTAGATCAAACAAACGAATTTTTATTCCCTAATAATGCTATTTCAATACCCTATCTGATATTGTTGATCGCGTTTTTCGCAGTATCATGCCTGCACTTCATGAGGCTTGAAAGCAAATTAAATTCACGAGTCTCCGCCTGTATATTCTGCTGAAGAGCCAGGAATTGCAAAGAGAACGACTGGTTCATTTCTTGCATTGCTGTCGTCCAGTTCATCAATCCTCCTGCTATCGCACAGTATGAATCAACTACTTCTTGCTCCCAACGACTAGCCAATGTCTCAAGCTCTTCAGATGTACTATGGAGCCATGATATGAATTGCCTCGCCTCTGTTTCCTGATTTGGGGCTAAACTATGTGGTAGGGGTGCGTCTGAGAGGATTGAAAGGATACGGCTGGCAGTAAGAAGAGTTACGATTTTATCTCGTGCGAACCTTATCTCTTCTTCTACTGAAATCATAAGAGAATTACATCCCGCTCCAATAATATCCATCGGGTAACTAATTGTGGTCCAAAAGTTAGTTTCACTATTGTACTGATGAATCTCACCTGTCTGGGAAAATTTAGCTAATAGTGTATGTCCACCAGCGTATATCTTAATCATTCCCCATCCTATCTGCGTCCAATCCATTAGTTCATTATCATATCGCCAGACGCTGTTACCCCCAACAGATAGTCCGTACAGCTGACCTTCGCTGTCAACCACAAACATGTCACCGGGTCCTCCAACCTTGGTCCATGAGTTAGGTTGTCCATCATACTCGTAGATGTCCCCGGTCTGCGGATTGGTGGCAAATAGCCTGTCACCCCCGGCATATATCTTATCAGTCGCCCCACCTATATACGTCCAATCCATTGGTTCATTATCATATCGCCAGACGCTGTTACCCCCAACAGATAATCCGTACAGCTGACCTTCGCTGTCAACCACAAACA
>DUFD01000010.1 GCA_011171075.1 Dehalococcoidia bacterium
ACCCGGTCTGGGTTCAACTCAGCTTCCCATTGGCGCCACGCTGGATGCAGTGAAGTACTTGCCCCGATTACCGGAAGGTCTTACCATACCCAACAGCGATGTTGAGCCCTGGCCTCAGGGAGATAAGGATGCAAAGGTCACGCTGCCCCACACACAGGCTGATGCATTGGATCGCGTCGTGAAAAACGCTTTTACCGGAGAGGTCTATGGTGGAATTACCTGGGGAGTAATTATCGTGAAGGACGGTAAAATCGTAAGTGAGCTCTACGATGAAGATCGTGGTTACGATATACACACACCTCATCGGACCAATTCGGCAGCCAAGGGCTTCGCAGTATCGGTTGTTGGTGCAGCTGTGAAGCAGGGACTAATGGATATCTATGAAAGGGCACCCCTCCCCGAATGGCGTACGCCTGGTGATCCCCGGGGACAAATCACGACAAACGACCTGTTACACATGTGCAGTGGCCTGTATACCGAACGAGCCGGGAATCCTCAACAAGAGCTCTATTTTGGAGGCGTGGCCGCAGCTGAACGTTCTGCCCTCAATATCGTTGATTGCATGCCAGGTAAGCGATGGGTCTATGCCGGGTCAGATACAATTCTGGCAGTTCGCGCCGTACGCACTGCCATCGGAGACGATGCCCGTTTTCACCTGTTCCCTTTTCAGGAGCTTTTCTGGAAGATTGGAATGACCCGAACAACCACTGAAATGGACTGGAACGGCGACTTCCTGATGTCCGGTCAGGCCTGGAGCACGGCACGGGATTTTGCCCGATTTGGCCTTCTTTATCTTAATGATGGCGTTTGGAACGGAGAACGGATTCTTCCTGAAGGTTGGTCTGAATATGTTGCTACACCAGCACCCAACCAGCCTGAAATGCCAGACGGACGTGGATACGGTGCTCAATTCTGGCTTTTCGGCCCCAAGCAGGGTTTGCCTGAGGGAGTTTACGCCGCCGCCGGTGCTCGTGGCCAATATGCCATGGTCATTCCCTCAAGGAATGTTGTTATCGTTCGCCGTGGTTTCGATATCATGGACGAACAGGGACAGAGTGGCTTCCGAATCACCCGTTTTGCGTCCGACGTTCTCACTGCGCTAGGGTCACACGCAGGCTGAAGGATGCCCCCACGAAATCTAGAGTATCTGCGTCAAGCACATCTAGGAGTTGAAGGTGACGCTGGTGAAGCCATTATCTACCCGTCTCCAAGATTATAAACAAAGTGGTAGAATTGGTTCCTGTTCGGTACTGCCAAACAGGAAGAGGGAACTTGCTTGGATAAGTAATAGTCCGATACAGGAGGATACGAGATGGCGGGTCCTTTAGAAGGCATCAGAGTTCTGGATTTTACCTGGGCGCTGGCCGGGTCCTATGGAATTATGATACTGGGAGACCTGGGAGCTGATATTATCAAGATTGAGGCACCTTTCGGTGACGGGGCCAGGAGGCAGGGACCGCGGGTTGACGGGATAAGCACCTACTTCTTCAGCATAAATAGGGGGAAGAAGAGCGTGGTTATTGACCTTCGTACTGACAAAGGCAGGCAGATTGCTCTGGAGCTGGTAAAACTGGTTGATGTAGTGGCCGAGAATTTTACTCCGGGGACGATGGAAAGACTAGGTCTCGGTTACGAGGTGCTCAGACAGCACAATCCCGGGGTGATTTATGCTGCTCTATCGGGGTTTGGCCAGACCGGCCCCTACCGTGAGAAACCAGCCCTGGATATAGTCGTTCAGGCTGTAGGAGGCCTTATGAGCATAACCGGAGCCGAGGGCGGTGAGCCGGTGAGGGCAGGAGCGTCTATTGGGGATATTGGCGGTGGTCTTTTCTTTGCCATCGGGATACTGGCTGCCCTTGAAGAGCGAAGCCGGAGTGGGCAGGGGCAGATGCTCGACCTCTCGATGTTGGACTGCCAGGCGGCAATTCTGGAGAATGCCTTTGTACGATATTTCGCCACGGGCGAAGTACCTCAAAGGAGAGGTTCTAAACACCCGGTTGCAGCAATTCACCAGGCTTTCCCCACAAAAGATGGATATATAGCCTTCTCTGTTGGAGGTCTTGAGCAGTGGACCGCCTTTCTTGAGATAATTGACCGCCTCGACCTTCTCTCTGAAGAGAAATACCATGACCGATACTCCCGGGCGATGAATATTAAGGAGCTGGAGCCAATTATAATTGAGGCGCTTAAACATAAAACAACCGATGAATGGCTTGAAAAGTTCGAAGCTATCAGCATACCGTGTGGCCCGGTAAACGATATTGCCAAGGCAACTGAAAATCCTCAGCTGCTCCATCGGAATATGTTTATCGACTTACCCTGCCCAGGTACGAAGCCAGGCAGCTTAAAAGTGTCCAATACACCAATCAGACTGTCACGAACACCGCCAGAAATTAAGAAAGGTGCCCCAGACCTTGGCCAGTATACTGAGGAAGTGCTGTCAACACTACTTGGCATGAGTCCACCGGAGATTGCATCCCTGAAAAATGAGGGAGTAATCAAATAACTTCGGATTAACTACGAGATACCAATCAGACGCAACAAAACAACTTTATTCATACCATAAAGTGAATGGATAAAAATCGTTAGCTATGGAGGTAAATTAATGTTTCCAAAAGAATATGATGTTTCGGGGAAAGTCGTTTTGATTACCGGTGCCGGGCGTGGTATTGGCAAAGGAATTGCAGAGGTTTTGGCCGAGGCGGGGGCCGAAATAGCATTAAATGCACTTACCAATCGATTTGTAGTAGACACAGCAAGAGAAATTGCTACGGCCAGCGAGAGTAAAGTTGTTCCAATTTTGGCTGACGTGACCAAAACCCAAGAAGTAAACCAACTCATAGAAAAGGTTCTCGATGAGTTCGGTCGTCTGGACGTATTGGTAAATTGCCTGGGTGATGCAATTGGGCAACCACTTATAAAATTTACGAACGATGCAACAATTCCAATCTCGGACGAAGATTTAAAGAGAATAATTGATATTAACCTGACTGCCGCCATTCTATGCACAAGAGCGGCAGGTGAGCATTTCCTCAAGCAACGTAGGGGTAAGATTATCAATATTTCATCGGTTACTGCGGGTAGAGGGGGGAGTGGTCTGGTTATATATACTCTGGCAAAGGCAGCCATTATAGGCTTCACCAGGTCTCAGGCTCTTGAATGGACATCTTATAACATTCAGATTAACTCAATTGCGCCAGGTCTTTTCCCGGATGTTCAACATCGTCAGGTAACAGAAAGTAATATCCAAGCGTTGGCCAAAAGGATACCTATGGGAAGAACGGGAATGGTGCGCGAAGTGGGTTTGCTGGCCCTTTATCTGGCTTCACCGGCATCTGACTATATGACGGGCCAGACTATCTTCTTAGATGGGGGTATGACTCTGTAAACGATTGACGGCAATCTATTCTATGACCTTATCATTTGATACGGTTATACAGGGTGATGTGAAAAATTCATGCAGAGCACATTCTTGCGGGTAATCCGAGTCTTTGTGATATCTTAAACGCTGTACTAGATTGTTATATTTCCATAAAGAATGTTGTAGCATTTCAAGGGTGACATGTCTTCGGCAATTATAAACAATGCCTTCGGTCCTCTCCGTTGAATTACCCCGGTGACTTTCAGCCAACCTTCTCTAAGAAATGACGTCCCCGCATTTTCCCACAAAGTTTTTCACCAAAATCGAGCATTGTGAGCCTCACATCCCAACTGATATAATAGTTAATACACTTGGGAAAAGCAGCAACTACTACAGGCTTAAAGCTTGAAAGGTAATTTAGAACACGCCATTAGGAGACATAAATGCTCGAGGTTAAGAACTTATCAGCAAGGCGGGAGGAATTCTATCTAAAGGATGTATCCTTTACCGTTCAGGATGGGGAGTATTTTGTCCTTTTAGGGCCTACGGGTGCTGGTAAGACCGTTCTGCTAGAGTCCATTGCCGGCATAATGGGTATTCGCGGTGGCGAGGTATGGATTAACGGTAGAAATGTGACTTCGCTCACGGTACTCGAGAGAAGAATAGGCTTTGCCTACCAAAAATACGCTCTCTATCGTCATATGCCGGTTCGTGACAACATATCCTTTGGGCTGACGTGGCGATTTAAATCGCAGAAAGAGATTGATAAGGCTATTGACCAAGTGGTTGAGCTCCTCAATCTGCAGAACCTGCTCAGTAAAAGACCCTGGGCACTGAGCGGAGGTGAAAGTCAGAAAATATGCCTAGCCAGAGCAATTGCGATAAGACCTGACCTTCTTCTTCTTGATGAGCCATTAGGTTCAGTCGATCCTGAATCAAGGGAAATTACTGAGCGAGAACTCAAGGATACGCACAACCGTCTTGGACTAACCACCATTCATGTTACGCATGATTTTGAGGAAGCGATTGCTCTGGGTGACCGTATAGCAGTAATGATCGGAGGTAGCATTATTCAGGTGGGTACTCCTCTTGAGGTGTTTCGCCACCCGAATTCGGAAGCTGTTGCCCGGTTTCTGATGACGAGAAACATCTTTGATGGAGAGGTGCAAGATGGTCTTGATGGGCAGAGTGTCTTCTACCTTGACGGAACGCAAATAAATGTGTTCACGGATCTGCGTGGTAGGAGACATGCTTCAGTCCGACCGGAAGACATTATCATTATGACCGATTCACCTGACTCCGATACCGATAATACTTTGCAGGGTACCATCACACGCATATCTGACCGTGGATCAATTGCCTACGTATGGGTAGATGTACCCCCAGAATTTACCTGTCTTTTACTTCGCCCCTCGCTTGAGAAAATGGGCTTGAAGGAAGGGCAACAAATAAATATCAGATTCAATGCCTCAGCGGTTAACGTCTTCTGAAGAGCCAGCCAGTAATGTCAATCGAGTACTGTAATCCCTGAGATTCCCATATGTTAGTGCTGGCCTGTGCTGACTCTTTTTAGAGAGATACCTGGTATCGCCTACGGGGGCCACGCTTAGAGCTTACTAGCTGATACGGCCTAGAAGGAATGACACTATCAAGTGACGTTCTATCCTAGTCAATTGATGGTTTATAATTTCCCACTCCCCACCTTCAGGCATGTTCTTAATTGCGTTTTTTACTTTATTCAATATGCTGTTTAAGCCAAGCGCCATGCTTTGTGATACTTCATCATCAGTTGCATCTGCCATTCCTATTTTCAATTCAACCGTCTGAACCATTACTCCGTAATCTATCATCTCAACCTCCAAAGAGAACATGACCCGAAGTCTTGTTCTCTCGGGTGAAATTCGAGTCTAGGCCGTGCAGGTCTCGAACCTGCGACACCCTGACTTAAAGATACAAAAGGTTTGTCAATGGATAGGTAAAGGCACGTTTATTCGACGTCACAAATTAGTACAATGTGACAGAACCGCCCTCTGTTATCCGCTTACCTCGAGCAGAATCATCCTTATGTACAGCAAGTCCATTGGAGTAGGCCTTAAGCCTTGACGACCCCGACCCACACTAACTATAATGTTGACCAAGCAAGAAAAATGCGAAATATAGTGGTTAGTGGGAAGAAATCTCCACATTTTGCGGTTGTCTTTTTAGTAACTATCGTTTCCCTCGGGATTTTTGTCTCCGGTAGTACAGGAGCAAGCTCTCTAGACCTAGCAGCGAGTTCCCCTAAGCAACTGTCAACCACTCCGTCTATACCAGGCCTTCTCGCGCCATCTGTTGATACCATACAGGCGGGACTATGTGGAGAGATAGAGACGGATATCATAACTATGGAACTCGACGGTGGGGACGAAGCAGTGCTTCTGGGCACGTCGCGTGGGCTTTATATCATCTCGCAAGGTGTTTTACTGAGCTACATCCCGACACCAAACTCTGTCATGGATATCGCCCTGCTCGATGATTTGACCGGGGACTATCAGCAAGATATTGTCATTGCTATCTGGGATACCTACTTCCCTAATATCCGATGCTACGACAGTGATACTGGTGATAAGCTTTGGCAGTTCATACCAAAACAGGAAGTCTTCATCGACAACCTCATGTGGACTGAGTTACAGACGCCAACCTTCAACCTTGAAAACCTGGACGTTAATGGTGATGATATCGAGGATGTAGTTGCGACCTCCGGCTATCGGGTCTATGCCATTGACGGTAGAACCGGCAGTGAAATCTGGGCTTGCGAAACCAGCAATAACCTCTGGAGAATAGCGGTTACCGCCGATTTTAACGCGGATGGCTCTCCTGACCTCGCGGTAGGAGGACAAAACGGATACATGTATGTCCTCAGCAGTGAAAGCGGTGAACTGCTCTGGGGAGAGAGGGTAGCCGAGAGGTACGACGTAATCAATGACAGGAATGAGGTCTGGACTACCGTCGACCGTTCAATCTGGGACATATTGCCCGTTAGCAGCAGAGGAAATTCAAAAGCGGCGGTCAGCTCAGAGGATGGCAAAGTACGCCTTATCGATCTCAGCGACGGGACTACCGAGTGGGAAGTTGAGGTCGTTACATATATAACATCGCTACAATATGATTATTACCGGCAGAACTCACAAAAGCCCACCAGCCCTGGGGACAGAAACTTTTTTAACATCCGGCTTCTCTTGGTTGATGATATCTCAGGGGACGGCATCGAGGATGTCCTTGCGTCGACTCACATAGGTGAGGGCAGGTCCGGACTGTTCATGATAAACGGCGCATCAGGATTAGTCATCTGGCAAAAGCCGGCATTGGACTTGGGTAACATCGCCCAGATAGAAGAAGTCTCCATTGGTGGAGAGCGCGTTGTTCTTTTACCCAAGGGGAAGACTGGTTTCGTCGACGAACTAGATGTGATAGACCTCAACAGTGGTACGACTCTGGAGACCATCGAGATAGAGTCTGGCCCCGAATCTACCAGTGGAAATGTGTACAGAGTCAGGGGAAACACTGACGATGAATTTATTTTGGCCTCAGACTACGGAGACCTCTTGCTGGTCTCCGCTGAAGGTGACGTTCTCTGGGATTACCCCAGAGTAACCGACGTCGCGGTGGAGCGGGGTGACTTCTGTGGCGATGCAAGTGAAGACCTCCTCGTCCGGTCAGAAACCTATCCATCCGGCAGAAACAGTGCTCCTACAGCTAGAGTCCTCTATGTGGTAGACGGGGGCACTAGGGAGAAAGTCTGGACCCATGAGGTGCCTTATGAAGTATTCGTAGCTACCGGTGGTATCAGCAACATCCATATCACACCTGACCTCAACGGAGATGGAAAGCAGGATATCGCTGGTTACATCCAGATACCCGAGTCAAAACGAAGCGATGAAGAGTATGGTGATGGCACCAGAATTATACTGCTCAGCGGGAAAGATGGTACCGTTCTGCTCAAGCAACCAGTTGTGTCTGCGACCTACTATGGAGTCTGGGACGAACTCTATGATGACCCTTCCTGCCACGAAGATTATATCCGCCAGTGGTATGAACAGGAACTACAGAGACAACTGGACGAAATAGAAAAGAACTTGCGCCAGCAAGGCATTCCCGAGGCCGAGATTCAGCAGCGGTTAAACGGCGAGGAGGCAGGCCGACGCCAGGGCTTTGAAGAGAACGAACTGCCCCAACGGCTTGAGGAACTACAGAGACGTCTGGAAGACGAGGAGAAAAACCGGCGGATAAACAAATGGATTCTATCTTTCGGTATAGCCTGTTTCGATAAGGCAGGGCCAGCCCCGGTCTGTCTTCTGGTCAAGACCCCCCGTGATATGTACTTACTAGACCCCTCGGGGGAGATTCTACTGACGTGGACATTCGAGCTATGGATGTATCAGGGGCCATTTGAAAATGAACCCGAACTCCCGGCAGGAGTAAAGACTGGTCTGGCAGGTGGCCACTGGAACAGACAGTTGGTGCTTGATGACATTAATGATGACGGGGGAAGCGACCTGGTTATATTCGCCAACAATGAGATATATATTGTCACGACTGACATTGGCACACTAACCGGCAGTCTTGATTACGAGACTTTTATGACAATCGAGGTGGAAGAAGGGATAGAAGGACAGCGGGGGTGGTTGGGAGACGACCTCGACGGTGATGGCATCAGGGAATTCTGCTACTACCGGCATCAGGAGGGCCGCCCCTCCATGCTTACCTTCATGTCACCGGTGACCGGTGAAGAGGTTCTTGAAATGGAGTACGATGCCAACAGAACCACCATAGACACCAGCTGTGCTGATTTTGATGGCGACGGTTGTAACGATACTCTGCTATTTCAAAGATGGGTAGAGGATAAGGAAGGGCCTAAACTTGAGATACTGAGCGGCCAGAATAGGGCCGTCATCTGGGAGTACAATGATTACCGTGAGGGACACTTATTTAATGAAGCAAATTACCAGGGTAGTATCAAGACCGCCTGCCCCATTTCAGACATCTCCGGCGATGGCGTAGCTGACCTGGCCCTGATTAGAACTCTAACCTGGCAGCCCGGTGCTCAGATTTTGCTATACGATGTGAACCATGACAGCGAGATAAAGTGTATCGTGCTGGAGGAAATCGATTCTGCGGTACGCCGTGACCAGAGATGGCATCCCGGATTTCTGGTCGAGGAGATAACGGATGTCAACGGTGACGGCACGAAGGAACTGGTGGCGATTATGGCGTTTGGGAATACGGCTGAGGAGAAGGAGTGGCAGCTTATGGTGGTAGATGTTCACCAGGAGCAGCCGCTTGCTGATTTCCGGATAATAGGCTCTGATTGTATCGAGTTGGAGACACGGAACGAGTTTGGTATGACCGGGTTTACGGGTGAGGTCTACCTTCTGGATGTAGCCTGTAATCTTCAAATTACGGCACCTGCTGATGGCAGCACGCAGACCTCGCCAACGACTGTCGAGTGGGTTGGAACAGGTGATGGGGCCTTTAACCAGGTATTTATAGACGGGATAGAGGTGGGGAGGACCAACGATAATGAACTCACCATACCAACCAATCAGGGCGAGCATGAACTTGAGCTCCGTTCGCTTGATGAATATGGGCGAGGGATATATCAGACGGTGACCTTCTCTGTAGAGAAGAGTTCCTCAGCCGTCACCCAGTTGATTATCTGGCTGGCTATATTTTTAATCATCGCTCTGGTGCCGGTGGGGTGGGGGTTCATAATTAGGAGGCAACGCAGGAAGGCGCATCGTGGATAGCAGCTTAATGATTGAGACCAGAAACCTGACCAAGAGGTTCGGAGATTTCACCGCTGTTGATGGCATAAATCTGGCGGTGCAGCAGGGGACCATCCACGGATTTGTCGGGCCTAATGGGGCTGGTAAGACAACGACCATGAAGATGCTAACCGGAGCTATCTGGTGCAGCCAGGGAGAGGGCTATATCAAAGGCCATGAAATTGGTTCGACTCCGGCCAAACAGATTATCGGTTATTCACCGGAGCATGCCTTCTTTTATAACGACATGGTCGCCTCTGACTACTTATCTTATATGGCAAGAATCTGCGGGGTAGAAAGGTCAGAAGCGAGAAAGAAAGCCCTGGACCTTCTCAACTGGCTTGACCTAGGAGGGTTCGCCGAAAGTAAAGTAGGTGGTTTTAGTGCCGGCATGAAGCAGAGACTCGGTTTAGCACAAGCCCTAATACACGAGCCTGAACTGCTAATCCTGGATGAGCCCACAGCCAACATGGACCCATCGGGAAGGATATCTATCCTGGATAAACTGAGAGAACTCTCTCACGAGAGCAATGTGACCATCTTTCTCTCGAGCCACATACTTTCCGAACTGGAGCAAGTGGTCGATTTTATGACTATGATTGATAGGGGCCGGATTGTGGTGGAAGGGAATATGACCGAACTGAGAAGAAGATTCTCCGGTAACCACTTTTTGCTGAAAACCTCTCAGAATGAGAAGATACTGGAAGTGATCAAAGAGAAGGGACTGTTCAGGGAAAGCTGGACAGATACCGAAGATTTCATCCATATGATAAGTGACGACACAACTGCTCTGAGAAAAGTGGTGGTGGAAGTAGTAGTTCAGACCGGCGCGGAGCTTGAGCATTTCAGTGAGGAACGTGCCAGTCTCCAAGATATCTATCGTAAGACAATGAGCATGGAAGAAGAGGAATAGACCGTGAGCTTCCGACAAGTTTTAGAAAAGTTCACCACCACGATGGGCAAACCAGCCATAGTAATGGAACAGACCCTGAAAGAGCTTATGGGCCTCAGGAGATTGGTATTGGTGATAGCTGCCGGCTTGATACCGGCTATATTCTTCGGAGCAGTGGTTTGGAGGGAGAGCTTCCGTTCCGGGGCTATGTCTCTTGAGATGCAGACCCATACCTTTGTCGGTTATTTCCTGATTTTCTCCTTTATCTGGATAGCCGGATTCTACATTACTTATATGATAATAACCAGTGGTATGGACTTCGTTTCAAAAGAGGAAGAGGAAGGGACTCTCCTCCTCATGGTGAGTAAGCCCATAGGCAGATTTCAGTTCATAATTGGTAAATTCCTGGCCCTCTTGATAACTACTCTACTTATCGAGCTAGTGGTACTTTTCGGGTCTATTTTGATATTCTGGGCACTGCTGGGTCTGGAGCCTGAGAGCGTTCGAGCGCTCGTGGGGCTGGTATTCTGGATATTCCTGTATTCTATCCTTATAGTTATCCTTTTTGATGCTCTTACTATTGCTATATCCACACTATTCAAGGGTAAGGTGATAAAAACAGTCCTGACCATGTTACTGGTCATGCTCGTTTTTGGTGTCGGTCCAATTCTAAGGATGGTCTGGCCCACTGCCTACGAGAACTACCATCTCTACTATATTGACCCCGGATATCACCTGGGTAATACCTATGTCTCTATCTCTGAACAGGCCATAAGCGGGAGAATGACGCCACAAAGCCAGGCCTATCTCGGGATATTCACCGGTACCTACAAAGCAGGAATGGAGGAGCTGGTGCTGGCAATGTTTACGGGCTCCTCCGAATCCTTCGACCCCGATATTCGTGCAATGCCACCTTCACTGGAGCAAACCAACTACCTCAATCCGCTGGTCTCAGTACTGCTCTGCCTTGTGGTATCAGCAGCTGCCCTTGGAGGAGCTAAGGTGGCCATAGAGAGAAGAGAGGTCTACTAGCAGACCCCCTTCCTCTTGTCACGATAGAACCGCAGATACACACAGTTCAGTCATTAGTGCCTATATACAACTATACAGCAATCCTGCAAAACGTGGCTTGACGAAACAGTAAATCGTTACCCAACAATCTACAAGAAAGTGACATGTTTGGTTGTTGTAACCCAGATTTCTTAATCCCCACTATTAGCATTGTTTGAGCAGAACCCTTACTTTTAGTTGTGGAGCTTCTGAAGTTGGCGTGGATATTGGCTCGGTTAGTGTAGCACCGCATTCGCCACAATAATCATATTCTGGAGGATTGCTAATACCACAGTTGGGACAAACCCTCTCTAGCTTCGCTCCACATTTACCGCAGAATTTCTGATTGTCTGGATTAACTGTCTGGCAGTTCGGGCACTTCACGACTCACTCGAAAGTACTGGCTCGGTGCTCACAGTCTAGGGGTATTTAGAGTTGGTGTCAAGGGAATTCAAGCATGACTTTAAGGCTCAAAGGAAAGGTAGTACATTGACTATACCAGGAGTTGTGATTAGGAAATCCGCGTCACAATAGCCTAGCATGTCACTTTATAGTAAATTGTTGGATATATAAACGTAGCTCGTGATTACTTGAAAATAAGGCCTAAAAAAATGAAATCAGGGTGTCGGTTGACCTAGTGTCTTGACACCCTGATTCGCTCTAATATCCCTTGGCAGGGACGGTCTTCGGAAGCTAGTAGGCCGTGCAGGTCTCGAACCTGCGACACCCTGATTAAAAGTCAGGTGCTCTACCAACTGAGCTAACGGCCCATACGTAACTACGCTCAGATTTTACGCTAAATGAAATGTAAAAGCAAACTGGTGAGCACCTGATTCTTGAACCTCTTGTCTCCTGTTGACAAAGAGCATCCGAGGGACTATAGTCTACTTCGAAGCACACCGCATACACTGACCAGTTGCATCCGCTTTCCCCGACCTCAAATAAGCGTTTCATTTATTGAAGTAAAAAGAAAAGGGAGGGTGATTCTATGTGGGAACGTTGGAACAATCATGAATGGATAGTGAGTATGGGTAGCAAGTGGTCGATGTGGGGTGGTTTGTGCTGGACTCTTGGTATCATTTTTGCTTTGATTGGAATTATTGGTGACGCCGCTAATACTAATCCCGGCCTAGCACCAACGTCCTGGCTCTTGCTGGCAGTCGCCGCTTTCGCGGCTAGCATAGCCTGGTATATTGGCTGGGCAATAGCTGTATATATAGATGCCAAAAAGAACAAGAAGTAGCTGCACACACGAGTAAAGCAGTTCATTCAAACAGCAATAAAATAGTCGCGGCCACTCTGCCTCCACCTTGCTGACACCTTGATACCTAGGACGAGGTAAATATCCAGATTTCGCCGCCACTCTTATTCGTTTCACTGTGACAGGCCAGTTGTCCAGCCGACATGGTACAATATACCCACTGATAGAAAAGAGGATAGTGTCGTTGGACGAGAAAAGCCTGGAAATGCTGGAGTTCCACCGGGTAAAAGAAATCATCGCCGGATTCACCTCCTTTCCAGCCAGTCAGAAATTGGCCCTTGGTCTGCCCTGTTCAAATGATTATAGTCGGATTTCCCTGCTCCTCGGACAGTCGACCGAGGCACGAAAACTGCTTACGAACGAAGGCGAATTCTCTACCGGAGACGTCGTCGACTCCCGGGAGGAAGTACGTATGGCCGCCCGTGGCCGCATACTTGAGCCACTAGTCTTGGTCAGTATCGGGCAAACAATGGCTGCAGTTCGTCGCCTCCGCAGCAAGCTAAGCCAGATGGCCGATGAATTCCCCTTGCTCTGGGATGTAGCTCGCCATATCGTACCTCTAAACCAGCTCGAAAAGGATATCTCGAGATGCCTTACACCGGACGGAGAAGTGCTCGATTCCGCTTCGCCCCACCTGGCCACGACCAGACAGCGACTGAGAACAACACGCCAGCAGCTACACAAACGCCTGGAAGCCATTATCAGGTCGGCCCGGGGGCGCCGAATCGTCCAGGAGCCGATTATTACCGAGAGGGAAGGCAGATACGTCATCCCCATCAAAATGGACTCCCGAAGGGAAATAAGGGGTATCGTCCACGACGTATCCAATACCGGCGCCACGGCGTTTATCGAGCCATGGACGACTATTGAGGCAGGCAATGAACTCCGGCAACTGGTCGTGGAGGAGCAGCACGAGATAGAAAGGATTCTCCAGGAACTCAGTGCCAGAGCAGGCGCTTATGAAGACGAGATATGCAACAACATCGCCCTGGCCGCCGAGGTAGACCTGGTACTGGCCAAGGCAAGATACGCACGCCAGGCGCAGGCCACCGAAGCCACCCCGGTACTTTTCAGTGATGGAAACAGACCAAAGGGCGTCGAGACCGGTATTTTACGACTTGTCAAGGCAAGTCACCCCCTGCTCGGTGAGAAGGCGATACCGCTTTCCGTAGAAATGGGGCGTGACTTCTCTATCCTGGTTATCACCGGACCAAATACGGGCGGCAAGACAGTTG
This sequence comes from Dehalococcoidia bacterium, assembly GCA_011171075.1. Classification (GTDB taxonomy): domain Bacteria; phylum Chloroflexota; class Dehalococcoidia; order Dehalococcoidales; family Fen-1064; genus W589. The sequence goes on from DUFD01000010.1 coordinate 13,604, forward strand.
CCCTGAAGACCATCGGGTTGCTCAGCCTGATGACACAGGCTGGTCTGCCGATACCCGCCTCCGAGGAAAGCTGTATGCCGGTCTTTGACAGCGTATTCGTTGACATCGGTGACGAGCAGAGCATTGAGCAGACGCTGTCCACCTTTAGCTGGCACATGGGCAACATCATCCGAATTATCGGCCAGGCCACCGGACACAGCCTGGTGCTTCTCGATGAGCTTGGCACCAGCACCGACCCCGCCCAGGGTTCTGCCCTGGCACAAGCGATTCTACAGCACTTCCTGTCCAGCGGCACCATTGCCGTAGCAACGACACACTATAGCGACCTGAAGGCATTTGCTCATGCCACGCCTGGACTACAGAACGCCTCGCTAGACTTCGACCCGGATACGCTGGCACCGACCTATCACCTGACAGTCGGTATCCCCGGAGGTAGCAATGCCTTGGCCACCGCGGCACGCCTTGGTCTCCCTGCGGATATCATTGAGGACGCTAGAGGGGTACTTGCCCAGGGCACCCAGGAACTGGAAACCCTGCTGGTCGACCTTACACGGCAAAAAGAACAGGCTGAGGACCAACGCCGGGAACTCGAAAAGGCGAGACACGAGGTAGAGCGACAGAATACCGAACTAGAGAGTCGGCTCCAGCGGCTGCAGACAGAGGAGCGGACGGTAATCCAGGAAGCTCGTGACCGGGTCGTGCGGGAGGTAGCAACTCTGCAGCAGGAAATCCGCCGGGCAGCGTCACAATTACGAAAGGCCAGGGCCAGAGAGACTCTCGAGGAGGGCCGGCGGGTACTGGCCACAGTACGGGAGCAGCTCAAAGACGAGAAATGGCAACCCAGAGTAGCCGATGATACAGGTGAGGAACTGGTAAGCCGTATTTCGCCCGGCGATACCGTCTGGTTGAAAGAGGCAAATGTCCCGGCAACCGTGCTCTCAATATCGGCTAAGAACAGGCAGCTGGAGGTCCAGGCGGGTTTCACCAGAATAAAACTCGGTATCGACGGCGTGGCGCGGGTAACAATCCCGACTGGTGGGGATAGAGGGCAACCGGCACCGGCAATAATCACCGGCAGGTCCAGGTCGGTCCCCACAGAGCTTCACCTGCGAGGGAAACGGGCCGAAGAGGTGGAGTGGTTACTGAACGGCTATATCGATGATGCCTCCCTGGCCGGACTGCACGAGGTGCGGATTGTTCACGGCAGTGGTACTGGCGCCCTGCGTAACATTGTCAGGGAACTGCTGCCGTATCATCCTCTGGTGAAGTCATTCCGTCCCGGCGGCAGGGGCGAGGGTGGCAACGGCGTCACCATCGTACAGCTATAGCTTAAAATTTCTGGTACGAAGAAAATGCTGGTCTCACGACAATACCGTCTCAACCGATTAAAGACTCTCAAACTGCTGAACGACTTAGAAGTGACTGGCGTTCAGTCCGCATCCATATATCTGCCACCCGGACTTGTGGAATCAGATGCCAGGGAACTGATAGACAAAGCACTCCCGACGCAGGATATTCCTCTGGACATTATAGAAATGGTCGCGGCATCACAAACAGGAGCAATCGTTTTATGGAGTCCATCCAGGAAGCTGCTCGTCCAGCCACCTTTCCCCATGAAAGAACGTTTCATCTCCGCAGATATTGACACCGAGCCGTTGCGCTCCATGCTGGAGAGCGCCTCTACAGTCGCCCTGATTATGGTACGTCTTGGTGCTTTCAGTATCGGCGTCTGCCGAGGTGAGCAGCTTATCACCAGCAAGACCGGCACCGGCCTCGTGCACGGCCGACACAGGAAAGGCGGTTCGTCACAGAGGCGTTTCGAGAGGCGCCGGGAGAACCAGGCCCGTGACTTCCTGGAGCGAGTCTGTGGTCACGCCAGGCAGCAGCTGGGACCCTACATTAGAGACATTGATTACCTTGTCTATGGCGGCGCACGGACGACCATTCAGTCGCTCAAAAAGCAGTGCCCGTTCCTGGGCCAGTTTGAAGACCGCACCCTACCATCAATGCTGAACATACCCCGACCGCGCCGGGCAGTGCTGGAAGAAGCCATCACCGATGTATGGACGAGCACAATTACCGAGTGGCATGATAGAGAGGCATCAGAGATATAACGTAGTTAAAAGACCATATCGATTAGTCTTTTTCCATGCCTAACCAGATACGGGCGGTCACGGGGTCAGCAAAGACAATTACCACCTCCGGGTAGTGCAACCTGAACATGCCCTCATAGAACTTCGCTAAATCCCAGGCGTGGTAATCAGATTCGGCCACGACAATGGCACAGTGGTGCGTAACAGGCGGTTCCGGTAAGTCCATTCGTTGCTCGATTACCCTTGATATATCCTCTGTCGCAATCTGCCTGAAGGCACCAGGTTCTATCACTAATAACTCATAAAGCGGCGTCCTTATACGCTTATCGACTGCATGGGCCAGCTCGTATTCGATAAACTCCTGGGCCGTTACAAGCCCGCTGGCCACAGCATTAATGAAATGACCGTCATCAGAGACTGAATATTTAATCGGCATCGCTTACGTCATACCACCTTGCCGATAATTCAGCTGCGTTACTTTGTTAGAAAATGTGAATCCAGGTACTGTACTCAGGCGTATTGCAACAGTAGTATAAGGTAAGCTTTGCCGGAAGTCAATATATGAAAATATAATCTTACGGGTTCGTGAAATCAATCATGAGAGGCTTTGATATCTCCGCACTCCAGTGGCTCACCCCTGCGGACTATGGCCATGCATTTGTTGCAGGTGATACAGGTGGCTGGAGTGGCTTCTCCATTATGCCAGCGGGCAATTAAATCAGGTTCACGAATGAAGGGACGGCACATCGAGACCATGTCGGCATCACCACTCACCACAATATCCCGTGCCGTTTCCAGATTGCGAATCCCGCCCACCAGTACAATCGGAACCGTAACCGACCGCTTGACGACAGCCGCTCTTGACCGGAAAGGCGTCGTCACCGGTTCTCCCTCCTGGTTACGGTACGCCCCTTGCCCCACCCCACCACTGACCTCAATGGCATCGATACCGACCGCCACCATCTCCTTTGCCGCCTCGATACCTTCCTCCAGAGAAAGCCCGCCTTCCCGGTCATCCATGACACCGAACTTAATAAAAAAAGGGAAATCCCGCCCGATTATCTGCCGCACCCGGCGGACAACCTCAACGTGGAACCTGCGACGGTTTTCAGGACTGCCACCCCAGCGGTCAGTACGCTGATTAAAAATCGGTGATATGAACTGGCTCATCAGGTAGCCATGGGCACCATGAAGTTGCAAGGCATCGAAACCAGCCTCCCTGCTACGGGCCGCCGCCGCCGCAAAGTCATCGATGATGCCTTCAATATCCTCGTTGGTCATCTCACGGTGAGACCGTTTCACCCCCGGCATTTCCGATACCGCCGGGACAGTAGTGCCCTCCTGGGGAAGATAAACGGAGTTGATGCCGGCATGGACAATCTGCAAAGCGATTTTTCCACCGCCCTCGTGTACCGTCTGTGCCAGCCGACTCAGGCCGGGAATCATGTCATCATTGTGGACTCCATACTGGCCGTGCATAGCCTGGCCATGCGCAGAAACAAAGGCATAGCCGCTGACGATAAGGCCAATATTACCCTTGCCCAGCCTCCTGTAGATTTCTACTGAGGTATCGGTCACCTTTCCCGCACTATCGGCGGTAGCGTCCCAGGTCGCTGACCTGAGGAAGCGGTTCTTTATTTCCAGTTTTCCGATTTGTTTCGGCTCAAAAAGGACTTCAGTCATTGCTAAACACCCTCAAAAAAGTTACGTGGACCGTTGACGCACAGATCATTGATGATTTCTTCACTGACACCCATCTCCCTTAGCTGGGCGAAGACAGCGTTCTTTATGTAAAGGAAGCCGTGGGGGTTATACTGTCGCCTCTCCTCCTCTGCTCTGCGCCAGTCGGGCCCGAGAAAGGGTAGCGCCGAGCTATCATGCGACGGACAGAGACGGTCGGCATAACCGGCATCAATTAATGCCTTCATTGTGTTGGTACGGGCCCTTGAACTGACAGTCCTGCCAGGATAGCGGTCCAACCCCAGATAGCAGCCCTGTTCCAGCAACTGAATAAGGTACTCTGTGTCCGTGGTGTCATTGGAATGGTCAAGCTTCACCCTTTTCGGGTCGACACCCTCATCTTTGAGGATATCAAGCTGCTGCCAGCCTACCTGACCGGGCGAGTAAGAGTGCAGCATGATGGGTACACCTGTCTTTAAATGGGCACGTCCCACCGCCCGCAGTATAGTCTCCATCTGTGGATTCACACCGCCATAATCACTGGCCGCCTTGAGGATGCCAGCTTTAATACTAGTGCCGGAGATGCCTTCTTCTATCTCACGGACAAACACGTCCGCCATTTGCTCGACAGAGGCCGCCTGGAAAAACCTCGGTATCTCCAGCCACCATCCAGAAACAGCGATAATGTTAACTCCGCTGCGACGTGATGCCTCAGCAATAAAGTTGATATCACGACCCAGGTCAGTGGTCGTTGCGTCAACAATTGTGTCCACCCCACCCTCCTTGGTCTGCTTGAGCTTCTCAACGGCACGCCCTAACGGGTCGTCACCGAGGAGTTCCGGATAGTCCTGGTAGACCCCGGCAAAACCGACCAGGATATGCTCATGCATCAGGGTGAAACCCAGGTCCTTCGTATCAATCGGTCCAAGTACGGAATTAACTGTCGCCATTTACTTCGCTCCTTTCACTACCAATCATCCGGGCCGATTCTTTTGGAAATTAAGCACCTCACTGGCTGCCTGATAACCTTCCGGGCCACAACGGTCCCTCAGACGGAATAGACCGAATTCATTCATTATGTCCAGTAGAGCAGCCGTGCCGACGTGCATGGGGAACACAGAGAGAATCCCTTCCGGCCTCAGAACTCTATGCAATTCCTGCAGCAGTCCCCGCCTATCTTTTATATCGTGGAATACATCGTAAAGCAATATCACATCTATAGTCTCGTCGCTTAATCCGGTGGCGAAGCCGGTGGTATCCATGAGAATAGTCTCTATATTCTCGATTTTCTCACTGCCTGCCTTTTCTCTGATACGCTCCAGGGCACGCGGGCGGACGTCGAGGGCATATACCTTACCATCTTTCCCAACAATACCGGCAGCTGCCAGCGTAAAAGTACCGGGGCCACAGCCATAGTCCAGCACCATCTGTCTGTCTCTGATACCTACTTTAATCAGGACTTGCCGTGCATTTTCTGTCAGCCATTGCCTGACCCCGAACTCGCCGGGTAACGTATCCGGCATTCTAGAAACCATAATCTTCTGCCCGTCCAGCAGAGTACCATTTAGCTGCGTAATGGCTTCCTCGCCTTCCGCATCATCAGTCATTCTCACCGTTCCAAATCCTTTTGACTCGCCGGACTGGAAATCCCTGACAATCTCAACCGATTCCACGGCACCAAATCTGGAGAAGGCCAAGGCGAGTTCGTCTTCCAAGGTAACGGAGGAAAACCCACCGACATATAGCTGCATTTACTCCCTCTCTGGCCGGCGATGAACGTTTTAGCTATGTTAGCAGCCCCGTTCTCTGACCGTCAAATAACAGGCAAGCATTTGACACCAGAACGTCACCAGCCTATTATCAATGTTTGATGACAGAGAACGACCTCTCCGTAGAAGCTATTACCAGTGGTCTTGAGACCCGATTCGTCGGGCAGAGGACAATCTATTTCCCCAGCCTGACAACGACGATGGACGTGGCCAGGCAGGAGGCTCTTGAAGGTGCCGCGGAGGGAACGGTGGTTATCGCCGATGAGCAGACTGCCGCCCGGGGACGACTGCAGCGTGCCTGGATAACACCACGGGGTAATATCGCCCTTTCCGTGGTGCTTTATCCTCAAAGGGAACGCCTGCACACGCTGATAATGGTGGCCTCCCTGGCGGTATCACACTGCATTGAGACTATCACTGGCTTAAGACCTGAAATCAAGTGGCCCAATGATGTCCTCATCAGAGGGAAAAAGGTTTGCGGGATATTGATTGAGAGTGACGTACGGGCAGACAGGGTCAACCAAGCCATCATCGGCATCGGCATAAACGTCAATCTGGACGTAGATACTCTCCCGGAAATACAGTCAATAGCCACCAGCCTTTCACATGAGCTGGGGAGAGAGGTATCACGTCTCAGCCTTGTTCGACAACTTCTGGAAGAGCTGGAGTCTTATTACCTGGAATCAAGCTCCGGAGATACGGTGTACGAGCAGTGGCAAAAGCGATTGATAACGCTCGGTAAGAAGGTGCGGGCTGCATCGGCAACCGGGAAAACAGTCCTTGAGGGCATCGCCGAATCGGTAGACCGTGACGGTAGCCTGTGGCTGCGCCTCGAGGACGGCAGCCTGACCAGGGTCATCGCCGGGGACGTTACCCTGAACGAATAAGAAGTACGGAGTAGCCCGCTGATTTAGCGGGCTACTCCACTTTCGCACCAGCTACATCAAGATGAGCTAGTCTGACTTTTTACTCTCGCCCTTATCCATGAACATCTTGATGAGGTCCATCGGCAGCGGGAATAGCACGGTGCTGTTTTTCTCAACAGCGATTTCAGTAAGCGTCTGCAGATAGCGGAGCTGCAATGTAACTGGTTCGCGGGCAATCACGGCACCGGCCTGGGCCAGTCGCTCGGATGCCTGGAACTCACCGTCGGCGTGGATAATCTTGGCACGTCGTTCACGCTCGGCTTCAGCCTGGGCAGCCATCATGCGCTTCATCTGCTCGGCAAGCTCGACGTCCTTAATCTCCATGGCGCTGACCTTGATGCCCCACGGGTCGGTATGCTCGTCGATTATCTGTTGCAGGCTCTGGTTTAGCTTCTCCCTCTGTGTCAGCAGCTCGTCAAGCTCGGCCTGACCGAGGACGTTCCGCAGTGTCGTCTGCGCAATCTGAGAGGTAGCCCGAACATAGTCCATTACCTTGAGGAGGGCGGACTCGGGGTCAACCACACGGAAGAAAACCACGGCGTTGACACGGACAGTAACATTGTCCTTGGTGATGACCTCCTGGGGTGGCACGTCCATCGTGATGACGCGGAGGTCGGCCTTGCGCATGGTATCAACAAAGGGGATGATGAGAAAGAAACCGGGACCCTTCGTTCCGAGCAGCCGTCCCAGGCGCAGAATAACACCCCGCTCGTACTCAGGCAGAATCTTGACCGTGGCCGGGATGAGAATCAGCAAGACCAGACCAAGTATAGCCCATATAATCCACTGTTCCATCAATTACCTCCTTATTTTTTTCTGACTACAGATAATACCAGATTATTTACCCCTGTGACGACCACCTCTTCTCCGGGTTCGACCCGGCCTTCTACTGATAAGGATGTCCAGTTTTCCCCTTCCAGAAAGACCGTTCCCCGGGGAGAGAGTGGCGTTTTAACGACGGCAGTCTGCCCCACCAGACCTTCCCGGCCGGTAACCGACCGGCGAAACAGTCTTTTAAACGTTTTAATAATATCCTGAATATAATATATTTTGAGAATTACCAGCACAACTAAAGAAATTATGCCGACTATTTCCAGTGGGGTCAATTACCTGACTCCTTTTTCTGCCTGTGAACATACAGTTTAAGGCTATCAACCCGGTCGATAACCACCTTTTCGTTGGGTTCGATGCGGCCTTCTTCGGACACTGCCGTCCAGCGTTCCCCCTTGTAGAGAACCATGCCTTCCGGTGCCAGTACCGCCTTGACCACGGCAGTCTTCCCGACCAGCTCTTCACGACCGGTAGACGGCTGGCGGCGGTGGCTGACGACTACGCGGGTGATGATAAAGGCGATTGCGGCAGCAATGATAAAAGCAATAGTGCCGACAAGCCACGGATTCACCTGGAAGAGCGGGCCACCCTTGAACAGAATCAACGAGCCGAGTACCAGCGCGGTGATACCGCCGGCTGTAAACAGGCCAAAGGTCTCGGTGAATACCTCGGCGATAAACAACCCGAACGCCCCTGCCACCAGCAAAATACCGGTGATGTTAACCGGCAGATTGCCCAGAGAGTACAAGGCCAGTATCAGGCAGATACCACCAGCCACTCCCGGAACGATGAGACCAGGATTAGATATCTCCACAAAAAGCCCGAGGGTCGCCAGGCTCAGCAGCACATAGGCGATATTTGGGTCAGTAATAGCGAAAAGGAACTTCTCCATCCAGCTCATGTCGATGTACTGGACAACAGCATCCTCTGTCTCGATGGTAACCACGGCACCACCAAGCAGGGTCACCTCCCAGCCATCAAGCTCAGCGATAAGGGCGTCTATATCTGCGGCAACGATATCAATAACGTTTAGCTCCAGTGCCTCCCTCTCGGTCGCGGAAACGGCCTCTCTTACAGCCTGCTCTGCCCAGTCTACGTTACGACCGTGCGACTCAGCAAGGCTGCGGATATAAGCAGCGGCATCGTTGAGTACCTTTTCCTGCATAGTCTCCGACATCTCGACCTCGCCCTCGGGGCCGACTGCTACCGGACTGGCTGCCCCGATAGCGGTATTGGGGGCCATGGCGGCCACATGAGCCGCCACCGTGATAAACACTCCTGCCGAAGCCGCCCGTGCTCCAGAGGGGGAGACAAAAACCACCACGGGAATCCGTGCATTGACGATTTCTTGTACGATGTCCCGCATGGCTGTATCGAGGCCGCCGGGGGTATCCAACTGGATGACGCAGGCGGTGGCATTCAGGTCTTCCGCTTCTTCGATGCCACGAGCAATATAGTCGGCCAGGACAGGATTAATGACACCCTCAGCGGTAACAACGGCAATCGTCGGTGAGGCTGCCCGTACCCCAGCGGTAATGGACAACGCGAGTAACAGCCCCAGCAGTACAAGTACCCGTATTGTCTTAAACATACTCCAACCCACCACACCTACCATGATGATAACATGGGCGTACCACCGTTTCAACACAGGGGCGTTGAGTGGGGAGGAAAAGTAGTGTAGAATTGAATGACTGCTAACCATAAGATAGTTTCACAAAGGGAAAAAGATGCGAGTCCAGAGATGCAAGGGTACCCGCGACATTTCGCCTGAAGAGATGAACAGATTCCGGTTCATTGAGGGCGTCTTCAGGGAGTGCTGTCTTAAGGGTGGCTACCGGGAAATCCGGACGCCCACCCTTGAGTACCTGCATCTCTTCACTTCCACCGGTACACTGACGCCGGGGACTCTGGGCAAAGTATACTCCTTCCTCGACTGGGACGGCTGGAGCGGAGAGCGTGTCGTCCTCCGACCGGATGCCACTATCCCCGTCGCCAGGTCTTACATAGAGACCATGCAAGACCAGGGACTTGCCAAGCTTTTTTACGTAGCCAATACCTTTATCTTCGAAGAGACCGGAAAGGAAAACCGGGAGAGATGGGACTGCGGGGCCGAGCTCATCGGTGCCAGCTCAACCACAGCCGACATGGAGCTGATAATCCTAGCACTCGAAATCCTGAAAAAGCTGGGACTCGCAAAGGTGGAACTCAGGCTGTCGCACGCCGGTCTGATAAGGGCGCTGCTGGCCGAGTTCGGGCTTACCCCGCAGGAGCAGGCCGACGTTTTCGACCAGATTATGGACGGCGACAGGACGGCATTCACGAGACTAAAAGCGAAATCACCGGAGCTTCGGGACACCCTCTCACCCCTGCTTGACCTTAAAGGGCAGTCCGCCGGTTTTCTCCGCAACTTAAAAGCGCTGTTCCGCAGGGACCTGCCTGAATTCGAGCCTGCTCTGGACAACTTCATCGATATTGTCGACCTCTTGGAGGCACTCGGCTATAGTTACCAGATTGATATTGCCTCGGGGAGGGGTTTTGAATACTACACCGGCGTCATCTTTCAGCTTTATACGGGTAACACCAGGGTCGCCCGGGGAGGTCGGTACGACGCCCTGATTCCCCTGATAGGCGGGCAGGACGTACCGGCATCCGGCTTTGCTCTTTATGTTGACCGCCTCATAGGGTTGATAAGACCCGAAGTACTGAATGAGCACATACCGGAAAGAATCCTCGTCAGGACCAGTGGTGATACTCCAGATATGGTGAGAGAAGGTTTCCTCGTAGCTACCCGCCTCCGCGATGCCGGCTATGCTGTCGAGACCGACCTGGGTGGTCAGCCATCGACCGACGTGCGGTGGACACTTGAACTCAGTAAAGAAAAACCACGTTTCGTTGTCACTGACACCACTACAAAAAAGAAGTCCGAGGCTCAGACGGCCGAAGAGGTGCTGGGGCTACTGGGGGGAAAAGGTGACAGTTAAGATAGCCCTGCCAAAGGGACGCCTCCTGGAGACAACCTCTGCACTTCTGCAGGCTGCCGATTGGGGACTCGAAGACTACGACGAGAGCATGCGTAACTACCGCCTCCAGTCGCGGCGGTTCACGGACCTGCAGGCGAAGGTATTCAACGAGCGGGATATCCCCGTCCAGGTAGCCATCGGTAACTATGACCTGGGCATCTGCGGACTGGACTGGGTAGAGGAGCTTTCCATCAAGTTCACCAGTGCGGCTCTGGTGAGGCTGAGAGACCTGGGATATGGAGAGGGCATTCTCTGCCTGGCAGCCAGCCGCTCGCAACCGGTACTCAACCTAGAAGAGCTTCGGGTAGAACCAGACCTGATACGTATTGCCAGCGAGTACCCCAACCTGGCCGAGCACCTCGCTTTGAGTCAGCGTCTGCGGCGTTTCAGCATATTCCCTCTTTGGGGGGCCGCTGAAGCCTATCCCCCGGAAAGCGCTACACTGGCGCTGTTATCGTGCCGGACAGAGCAGGATGTCCTCGACAGAGGCCTTGTGCCAGTCAACGTTATCCAGAATAACAGCGCCTTACTGATAGCCAACAGGAGCAGCTGGGAGCAGAAGAACCTCAGCGAGATAGTGGAATCTATCGACAGGCAATTACCACTCAGCGTAACGAACCGGAAGGAAACCGCCGCCAAGAAACCTGCCGGGATGGGCTACGAGCCCTGGCAGGCTGACGAGGATACTGTCAGAATCGCCCTGCCCGACGGACACCAGCAGGCGCCCACGGCTAAGCTGCTTGGCAACGCCGGTATCCGAGTCGAGGATTACCCATCAGAAAACGGAAACCGCCGTCCTGCTGCAGATATAGAGGGTGTAGTGATTAAGGTAATCAGACCCCAGGACATGCCGTTGCAGGTAGCCAACGGTAATTTCGACCTAGCGATTACGGGGCGTGATTGGCTTACCGACCATCTCGCCGTGTTCCCCTCGAGTCCGGCTACAGAGCTCCTCGACCTGAAATCCAGCAAAGTGAAGATTGTGGCGGTAGTAAGCAACGAGGTACCCGCTGACGACATCTTCAGCCTCAGGCAACTGGTTACCAGGCAGAACACGCCCTTCCGAGTGGCCTCGGAATACGTCAACATCGCCGATAAATACGCACGGGACAATCACCTCGGCATGTATAAAGTCGTTCCTACGTGGGGCGCTACCGAGGCCTTCCTGCCCGAGGACGCCGACCTGCTGATTGAGAATACGGAGACGGGCCGGACAATTGCCCGGCATAATCTAAAGATTATCGACACCCTGTTCAAGTCCACCGGCTGCCTTATCGGTAATAAGGATGCGGCCACCAGCCCGCTTAAAAAAGAGAGAATCAGGCTAATCGTGGAGAAGCTCGAAGCAGCGGTGGGGAGAGAATGAATTGAAAATCATCAAGGGATTTAAAGAAGCCAAGTCTATGTTATCCCGGCAGGCCCCCAGTGAACTGATGGGCGGTGATGAACAAGAGCAGGCTGTACGGGACATCATCAACGATGTTGCCCATCGCGGTGATAAGGCTGTCCTCGAATATACAAAGAAATTCGATGGCGTGGCACCTAAAACCTGGGAGATAGACAAGGAAGAAATAGCCGGGGCCCAGGAGAAAATCCCACCAGACCTGCTTGATGCACTCAAACTGGCCGCCAGACGGATACGCTCTTTCCACACCAGGCAAAGGGAGAGTCTCTGGAGTGGTGATGCCGAGGGAATGAGCTGGCTGATACGCCCGCTTCACAGGGTTGGTATCTATGTACCCCGCGGGACAGCCCCCTATCCATCGTCTCTGCTGATGACAGCCATTCCGGCAAAGGTCGCCGGGGTCAAAGAGGTCATTCTGGCGACACCCCCGGGGGAAATACCGCCGGTAATACTGGCGGCGGCCGATATTGCCGGTGTTGACCGTGTCTTATCTATAGGGGGACCGCAGGCAATTGCCGCCCTGGCCCTCGGTACTGAGTCCATCCCGAGTGTAGACAAGGTATGTGGTCCGGGTAACATCTATGTCACCCTGGCAAAGAAATTGCTTTACGGCGTGGTCGGCATCGACGGTCTCTACGGCCCAAGCGAGGTGCTGATTATCGCCGACCGTACTGCCAGTCCCGCATACTGCGCCGCCGACCTTATCGCCCAGGCAGAACACGGCACGCTATCGCCTGCCATCCTGGTGACCACCTCCAAGAGCCTTGCTGATAAGGTAAATAAGGAACTACAGCAGCAGCTTGAGAAGCTACCACGAAGACAAATCATCAGCGAGGCGCTGGACAATAAAGGATTGATAGCCGTGGTTGAGACCCTGGATGAGGCAATCGAGCTGGCCAACATCTACGCACCAGAGCACGTGCTCCTGATGGTGGAAGAAGCGAAGTCCTGCATCGACCGTCTTACCAATGCCGGCTGTGTCGTTATTGGCGAGAAGGCAACCGTGGCGATTGGCGATTACGTAGCCGGACCGAGTCATGTACTACCGACGGAAGGGACAGCCCGGTTTAGCTCTCCACTGAACATACTCGATTTCATCAAGGTTATCAACGTGGTCACCGTAAACGAAGATAACCTTGATGAACTGGGGCCGGCAGCAGCTACTATTGCCGACGCCGAGGGATTTGACGGTCACACTGAGGCAATTACGAGGCGGATGGAGGAGAGGAAGGGTAAATGACAAATCTTCAGAAGAAAAACAGCCCCAAAACAGCAGGCAAGGATATGCTGGCCGGACTGGATTCTGATATTATCGGCGTGACTAACCTTGAACAGTGGAAGGATTCCAGGTTGGAGGAAACCGTCCTGAAACTACTCCCGGAGACACGCTCAATAGTTGTTTTTGGGTTGGAGATTCACCGCGAAATCCTAGACCTGTCTTCACCCAGCAGGATACAGGGCGCAGCATCGACGACCGACCTTCTGAATACGGACAGCCAGCACCTATCCGGTCGGCTAACACGTACCGCCTATGATATATCGAGGACAGCCCACAACCTCGGTTTTAAAGCCCTACCACTACCATCGAGGGACTGCCCGACAGACAATCGATTCATTGAGGCTATATTATCTTACAAGCACGCCGGGCAAGCAGCAGGACTGGGTAAGCTCGGCTGGCATAGTCTGCTGATTAGCTCCGGGTTCGGGCCACGGATACGGCTGGGAGTGTGCCTGACCGAGGCGGAACTGGAACCTACCCCGGCAAGCGACGTCAGGTTCAACTGCGAGAACTGCCGGAAATGCGTTGAAATCTGTCCGGCACAGGCTATCTATGAGCCTGCACACGATGAACCGTATTCGATTAACAAGTTTGCCTGTTCGACTTATCTCACAGCTGCGGGCGGTTGCTCGCAGTGCATGCGGGTATGCCCCCCGGGAACGTAAAAGGAACACGAGATAATGACTGAGAAAAAAGGAATGGAAAGACTAATCAGGCCGGAGCTAATAGGTTTCAGCGGTTACTCCGCATCGACATCCCCGGAAATGCTGGAGGGCAAGGTCGAAGTGCCGGTCGAGAATATCATCAAGCTGGACGCCAATGAAAATCCCTACGGCTGCTCCCCCAGGGTAAACCAGGCGCTGGCCAAGTACCCGGCATTCAGTGTCTACCCGGATGATGGACAGACCAGACTCAGAGAAATGCTGTCAGGGTACACCGGCATCACTGCCGACCACATTATCGCTGAGAGTGGCAGCAACCGGCTAATCGATCTCGTGTTACGCCTGTTTATCAGTCCGGGAGACGAGGTGATAAACTTTGTACCCAGCTTCATAATGTACCGCTTCAGCACCGACTTATGTGGCGGCACCCTGATTGAAGTTCCCCGGGATAAAGATTTCACCGTTAACGTAAAGGCAGTCAAGGATGCCATCAGCCCGAGGACGAAGATTATTCTGATAGCCAATCCCAATAATCCCACCGGCACGCTTATATCCCGCGAGGACATACTGGAACTACTGGATACCGGCCTGCCGGTGCTGGTCGACGAGGCCTACTATGAATTCAGTGGGAAAACGGTGGCACCGCTGGTAACCCGGTATGAAAACCTGATAGTATTGAGGACCTTCAGCAAGTGGGCAGGACTGGCCGGACTGCGAATAGGCTACGGTCTTTTCCCTTCCGTTATCGCCGATTACATGCTCAGGATAAAAACAGCCTACTGCGTCAATGTAGCGGCGCTGATTGCCATAGAGGAGTCACTGAAGGATATCGACTACCTTCAGGAACGGGTTAAGGCAATAATCGTTGAACGCGACCGCCTCTTCGAGGAGCTAAGCAGGCTCGATTGGCTTAAGACCTTTCCGTCAGCGGGCAACTTTATTCTGTGCCAGGTACTCAAGGGAAAGGCCGGTGACCTGCAGCAGCAACTGCAAAACAAGGGTATCCTGGTCCGCTACTTTAACGAGCCGCTGCTGGAGAATTACGTCCGCATCAGCGTCGGAAGACCGGAAGACAATGAATCCCTGATGAGGGCCCTGCGGGAAATAGGGCATTAATTCAGGTGCAGGGTTCAACCACGTCACCTTTTTCAAGGGGTCAGGCCGATACATAATCTGTAATGTCTTGTAACTATATTGCACAATATCTGCTACTATAAATAACATTAAACGTAATATAGACCATATATCCAATGATAAATGTTATAATTATTAACAGCTATACAGCTATACTATTGACAAACCTGTGCTATTATGTTACTATAGTTAACAATTACTTTTACAGACTCCCGAACCACATCGGTAAGAGAGCCAATTATATAAAAGGAGACTGAAAATGGATCCCGTCGCAGAAGCGATAGAGATACAGAAGAGATATGGTTACAACGACCAGCAAATGGCCGACCTGCTCAGGTGCAGCCGGGTGCTCTACCAGCAAACACGGACAGGTAAAAAAGAACCTGGTGGCGCCTTTCTCAGGGGCATGCTCCGTCTCCTCTCCCCGGAAGTCAACAGGTCATCAGTGGTCGAACGCGAGACAGGAGAGACTAATATCAGCTTGCAGCTTGTCGTCGATGGCACCGGCAAATACGAGATTGACACCGGCATTAAAACGCTCGACCACCTCCTGTCACAGGTAGCCCGGCACGGTCGATTCGACATGACTATTAAGGCCTCGGGAGATGATCCGCACCACCTGGCTGAAGACATCGCCATCTGCCTCGGCAAAGCCCTTGGGGAAGCCCTCGGTGAGAAACGGGGGATTACACGCATGGCCGATGCCTCAGTACCAATGGATGATGCCCTGGCAACAGTAGCAATCGACATCAGCGGACGGGGCTACAGCGTGCTCGACCTAGCCTTCAACGACAACGATATGCAGGGGTTCCCTACCGACCTCGTCCGGCACTTCCTTGAGTCATTCGCCATCGAAGGCCGCCTCAACCTGCATGCCCGTATTGCCTACGGTACCAACGACCACCACAGGGCGGAGGCCCTTTTCAAGGCACTGGGCAGGGCGCTTGATATGGCCACGCGTACCGATAAGCGTCTCGGTAGCAGTGTGCCCAGCACCAAGAACCGCATCGAGAAATAGAAATCAAGGCATCAGGAAGTCGGGAGGAAGAAGATGAAGAAGAATGCCAGCAAGACTTTGTCTGACCTAATTTCACTGGAGGGGAAGAGGGCGCTGATTACGGGTGCCGCCGTTGGCATCGGCAGGGCCATCGCTCTAAGGTTTGCCGAGGCTGGAGCCGACCTGCATCTGGTAGACCTGGACACCAGGGGCCTCGGCACAGTCCGGAGCCAGCTCTCCCAGTTCGACCGTAACGTTGAAACCCACCATGTTGACCTCTCCACCAAAGAGAACATAGATACTCTCTGGGAAAAGCTAGCCGGGAGAGAGCCGGACATTTTGGTCAACAACGCCGGGATATACCCTTTTAAAAGCTTTCTGGAGGTAGACGAGGCCTTCCTTGAAAAAGTGATGAATGTCAATCTGAATTCCGCTCTATGGATGTGCCAGCACATGATACGGAGGAGGCTACGTAAAGGCGGGGTAATTATCAACATTGGCTCCATCGAGGCTATCCTGCCATTTGAAAAGCACCTTTCTGCTTACAGTATCAGCAAGACAGGCGTGATTGCCCTGACAAGGTCACTGGCTAAAGAGTACGGGAGCTACGGTTTTCGAGTAAACGCGCTAATACCCGGTGGTATAGTAACTCCGGGGACTAAGGCAGTGGCTAAAGAGTTGACCCAGGGTAATGTACGTCTTCTCAGGACAGGAGTAGAGTTTAAACTGAGGCTACCCCTGGGCAGGGGCGGGCAACCAGACGAGGTGGCCCGTACTGCCCTGTTCCTCGCCAGCGACCTGTCCAGCTACGTACACGGAGCACTGATTCCGGTGGACGGCGGATTCTTGTCCTCCTAGGAAGACCCCACAGGACAGGCCTTCCAGCAGAGGTCGCAGCACTCAACTTTTCCCGGGTCGGGCGACCAGGCACTGCTGCCCAGACAGGCCGGAAGGTCACAAACATAATATGGCTCAAGTATATTCAATGGGCAGGCGTCGATGCAGGCTGTGCAGTCGCCACAATACAGGGGCTGCTCGAACTCATCAAGTCCAGAACCAGTTTCGTCCAGAGCAACACCGGTTATTCTCAACGCGGCCAAGCGGAGTCGCTGACCGAAGTGCGGGTGAAGCAGCATGGCATTCTTGCCCCAGCTCCCCAGTCCGGCAGCCACGGCCATACGCTTCAGGTTTAGCTCGTTACCCTGTGGGTAACCGCAATGACCCACCATCTCCACAGATAGTCCCCGCCCACGTATATGATCTGTCATGGAATCCAACAACGGCTGGAAATGAAGCTCGAATCCCCGGATGATGAAAGTCCGCTTTTCGTCGCGAATGAAGTCGTCCAAGTCGCGCTCCGGTGAGGTCTCCAGACCGACAACCAGGATACTGTCGCCGTTGAGCACAGTGATACCGGCGGCATCGAACAGCCTTCTTGCCTCGTTCAGTATTCGCTCACTCGTGCTCAATACTCCCCCAGCTTCCGGCCGGTCAGCCTCTCATAGGCCTCGCGGTACCGCTTCGAGGTGCTGTCTATAACTTCCCGGGTGAGATTGGGCGCCGGTGGGTTCTTGTTCCAGCCGGTCGCCTCCGTCCAGTCGCGTACCGGCTGCTTATCATAGCTGGGCTGGGATTGCCCGACCTTATACTGGTCAGCAGGCCAGAAGCGACTTGAGTCAGGGGTCAGCAGCTCATCAATAAGGATAAGCTCGCCGTTATTTATCCCGAACTCCATCTTGGTATCGGCGATGATGATGCCACGGTCGCGTACCCGCTCCCGGGCAAAGCTGTAAACAGCAATGCATTTCTCTCTCAACTGTTCCGCCATTTCCTTACCCAGTTGCTCCACAACGTCGTCCATGCTCATCGGCTCGTCATGTCCGATCTCGGCCTTGGTAGTCGGGGTGAAAATCGGCTCGGGCAGTTCCTCACTCTCCCGCAGGCCATCAGCCAGCGAGATACCACAGACGGAGCCGCTCCTCTGGTATTCCGACCATCCCGAACCGGCCAGGTAACCACGAGCGACACACTCTATCGGGATACGCTCCACCTTCCGGACTACCATCGAACGACCCGCCAGATAGGCAGGATAATCGAAATGGTCTTTCTCATCCAGATAGGCATCAAGGCAACTAACATCGCCGACGACCTCTATTACATGGTTTGGGACAATCCCACGTGTCTCATTGAACCAGAAGGCAGAGAGCTGGTTTAGCACCAGTCCTTTGTCCGGGATACCGTCAGGGAGGACAACATCGAAGACAGATATGCGGTCGGTGGCCACAATCAACAGGTGGTCGCGAAGTTCATAGGTGTCCCGCACCTTACCCCGAATGAATAATGGTAAAGGCAGTTCGGCTTTTATTAACACTTCCATAATAGACTGAATATAGCACAGATTGTGTTCGACTGTATAGCTGATATGCCTTTTAGAAGTACGTAATTGCCTTAGTGGTAACGACTGTACAAGTGGTGAAATACGATACTGGCGGAGATTGCCAGGTTCAACGAATCGACCCTGCCCGACTGTGCTATCCGGACAGTATTACCAAGTTCACTATAACGCGGCGGCAGACCGGAAGGCTCACTGCCAAAGACCAGGCTATACGGAGGACTGAAACTGACCCCGTCTAGCGTATCCTGTCCTTCCGTCATGAAAAGATACTGGTTATGGATACTGAATACCTCAAGGTACCTATTAATATCGTCAAAAAGCTCAAAATTGATGCCGAACAGTGCCCCCATGGAAGCACGTATTGTATCAGGATGGAAAATATCGGCGGCTGGCCTGATTATTACGAGGTTATTAAAATTGAAGGCTAGCATGCTCCTGATTATCGTGCCGAGATTACCCGAATTTGTCGGGTTTACCAGCACCACGTGATTTTCCTGGTTTATCTTCGGATAATACTTATTGAAGACACCGACCACGTAGCAAGATTCTTTCGGCGAGAGTTTATGAATAAGCCTGTCATTACATTCCAGAGCAATACTGTGCTTGGCTGTTAAGGTATCTATTATCCTGGAGCCTTCTTCATCCGATAGCTTTGAATGCGTAATAATTTGCACCACCTTATCCGGTTTCGCCCGGAGTAACTCAATAGTGGGGTACATCCCGAAGGTGTAGGAATAGTCAAGGGTCTTATTGTACCTTTTCAGTCTCATACACAGAAAAACCAGGGGCGGATACTAACACACAAATGCAGATGTGAAAAATTAAGGGAAAAGGAAGTCGAGTACTTTATCGACATCCTCAGCAGCGGCATCACCCTTTATGGGACGCCCTTCGAGGCAGGACTCAAAAATCTCCTGGTTCTGGTGGATAACGCCGATGACGGTTATATCCCGCTTCTCCAGCTGATCGCGCAGTCGGTCGGCAAGGTCATCAGAGGTAATCTTGTTAAGGACAGCCCAGACATCGGCGATGCTTATCTGGGCAGATAGCTCGTGTATCTTTTCGGCGACCTCCAGGGAGTCGATAGACGGCTCGACGACAACGAGCACGCAGTCAATGCTGGTCTCGACACCACGACCAAAGTGTTCCACTCCCGCCTCTAGGTCAACAACAGCGATTTCATCCGGTTCGAGGCGGAGCTGCTTCAGAAACGAACGGCTGACGATACCCATGGGACAGGCACACCCTTCAAGTGCTATCAGTATCTTACCGATATTTATCAGCCGGATACCATTTTCGGTCTCGAACATGTACTCGGGGGGAATGTCAGCCAGCTGCATCTCCTGATGGATTAGCTCGACACTCATCTCGGGTGTACCAGCCCTGACCGCTGCCTCAAGTTGCTCTTCCAGCTTCTGTTTGCCCCCGAGGAGGCTTATCAGTGGCTCCGGCGGCCTTTCAAAACCGAGCATGCGGTGAAGGCCGGTGTTGGACTCATCAGCATCAACCACGAGAACGCGCCGTCCCCGCTCGCGCAGACCTCCGGCCAGTAACCTGACAACGACACTCTTACCGCTGCCACCCTTGCCACAGACCGCTATCTTATTCATGCTTCCTCTCGACCTGAACCCGGCTACATCTTCAGCCGCCGGGGATATCGCCTTACGGGACGCAGACGGTCCAGACTTATAAAAGACCTGTATATCTTCTCCACGGTATCCTCGGCCCCGTTTTTCACGCCGGTCTCCACCAGTTCGGCTACCTGGTTAATATACTCATCCAGAGTGCTAAAATCGTTTTTATAGCCTACCTTATAGGCAAAGAGATAGACATCGTCCTGGCTGTACTCATCGACAATCGACCGACGCAGTTTTTCCCTGACCTCACGGGGCAAGGCATCCGGCCAGGAGTAGCTATTATAGCGTCGCAATTCCGGTAGTGCCTCCTCCTCAAGGAAGGCGTCCATAATCTCATCGAAGGCGTCATCAGCCCCGTTTTCGGCGCCAATGGCCACCATATCGGCTACCTTGCCAATGAAATTCTCATAGCTGGGATACGTCTCGCTGTAGCTGTTTCGATAAACATGGTGGAACCGGCGTTTACCGGTAAACTGAGCCAAAATCGCCTGCCGGACATCTTCCCGGATAACCTGCTTGTAACCCTCCGGCCAGAAGGTTTCCGCCGCCGAATCTTCGTCCTCTGTATCGGGCATGTAATGCATGTTTACCCTACCTTATACGGTACGACCTAGGGACCGCCCCTGACATTGATTACCTGTCCCGAAATGAAGCTGGAATCGTCCGAGGCGAGAAAAAGAGCAACGTTAGCGATATCCTCGGGAGTGCCCATCCGTTTCAGGGGAATACGCGCCGTGGCAAACCTGCGGAAATCATCGAGGTACATGCCCTCTTTCCGGGCGACATTACGCGTCATCTCTGTGTCAACATATTCAGGGCAGATGCAGTTAACATTGATACCGTATCGCCCCAGCTCCAAAGCCAGGGCTCTGGTGAAGCCCTGTATAGCAGCGCTGGCCGAAGCATAGGCGGTCTGCCCTCTTTCACCCAGAACAGCAGGAACAGAAGAGGAGATATTGACAATCTTGCCGTAGTTCTGCTTCACCATATGCTTCTGCGCGGCCCGCGCGCAGTTGTAGCTCCCCCTCACCTGCGTGGCAATAGCAGAATCCCAGTCGTCTTCTGACATCTTATGCAAAGGAGCGTCGCGCCTGATACCGGCGTTGTTTACCAGAATATCAACACCGCCGTACTGCTTTTCCGCCGCCTTGAACATCTGGGCTACTTCATACCAGCTAGTGACATCGGCTTTGAAGGCCATGACCTGCCGCCCCGCCTTCTTGAGCTTGCCGGCGACGTTCTCTGCATAAGCTAAGTCAATATCATTTATAACAACCCGGGCGCCTTCTTCGGCGAACCTGTTGGCAATTGCCTTCCCGATGCCCCTGCCGGCACCGGTGATTACGGCAACCTTTTTATCCAGCTTCACAGGACTTCCCTGAAATATGTGGAGACTATAACTTCCTCATGTAGAACTCGCAGTAGCCATCCTTGGCCGTAGACGCCACCTGCTCATTAAGCATCTCCATCTCCACGTGTTTGCGCACCGTGTCCAGCGCCGTCATGCAGTATTCCGAGCAGGCCATCATCTTAGCTATGTTCTTACCACATTTCTCACCTATGGCGGCGTAGAGAGCACACTGTGGTATCCGGTAAGCAAGCACCTCCGCATTGTTCAGGATAATCGGCACCTTCAGGAAGTTCTGGGTGCCCAAATAGGCAATCTCGACAAACCTCTGCGGTACGTGAGGCCAGAGCATGAACTGATTGCCCTGCCTATCCACAGATTCCAAGATAACCTCGATTGTCCTGTCCGAGTACTCCTCACCGAGCTGAATCGTCTTCTGCATCCAGGCCTTACCCTGGTCGGTGAAAAACGCCCTGGCCGCCTTCTCGGTATCGGCTTTACTCTTGCCCTTGATAGCCGTCGCCAGCTTATCGGCAACCAACTCGGCCCCGAACTCAGCCCGGAGCATGTCTATCATGTCTTCGTTCAGGTCAAAGGAGTACGGCTTGGGAGCAATAAACAGAGGATAGGGCGTCTTTTTAAGCTCTTTAAAATAGTCTTTCGTTTTCGCCTTTGCCATAATTATCCTCCTACTGGCTCCACTGCTCGCCCTGGACTCTAGGCCTGACCCGCTCCTGCTCGGGTATCTCAATAGTGATGGCATCAACAGGGCAGACGTCAATACATATATTGCACCCTGTGCACTTATCGCGGCGAGTGGCGAAGATCACATAGTTACCGTCAACCCTGGGGTCCATTTCCTTCAACCGCTCTTCCTTAGCCATGACACGTGTTACGTGGAACACACCCATTGGGCATTCCTGTAAGCATCTCTTGCAGAGGAATGGAACAGTGCATTTCTCAAGGTCAACCGTTATCTTAGGGAACTTCCTCCCCATCTTCAGTCCGTAGGTCATGTCCACACCTCCGCGACTGCCGGTACGTTAACGCGCGGCTCCAGTTTAATTGCCCCACGTGGGCAGCCGGTCTGGCAGAGACCACAGCCGTAGCACTTGAAGATGTCGACATTGGCTTTCTCCGTGGTGACCTCGAACTTGAGAGCGCCCCACTGACACCGCTGTGCGCAGATTCCGCAGCCATTACACTTGTCATAGTCGACCATGGCCACATAATGGCCCTTCAGTGAGCCAAGACCGAAATCGACGGCGTTACGGATGGCACCGCAATCAGGATAGTCACACTGACAGAAACCACCGATGAATGGCGCACCGAAGAGCATCAGGATATGGACAAAACCACGACGGTCCATCTCATGGTTCCACTCCTTGGCTTCATCAATGTTGACAAAAGCGACGCCGCCCTTGTACCGCTCCGGCCAGCGCTCCCACTTGAGCATACCTACGCCCATGCCCATACAGGTATACTCGTGCTCATTTCTCTCATCAATTGCCCGTATTCCCTTGCGGCAGATGCAGGCAATCAGGCCTATTGGGGAGCAGAGCTCAAGTACCCTGTCGGCATCATCCAGAGGGACAATCTGGCTGCCCTGACCCCTGGCCGTCATGATACCAGTAATCCTGTCATACTCGGCCCGGTCATTGTTCTCGATGGCGTTTAGCAGGTCCATCTGTGACGGGCCACTTCGCGCTCCGGTTTCCAGGCCCGCCTCAGCCCCCTTGAAGCCTTCGCCAGGGGCCCGGAGCTTGTACATGTTCCTGGCGTAGTTTTTGGGGTTCAGATACCAGAGACCATTTCCGTGCTCTGCGTCTCCGAACTCATCACACATCCAGCACATTGCTACCTCCTACAACCTATAGTAATCTTCCGGCTGTTTCGAAACATAATTGTCCACGCTCAAACACGCAGTTGGCACACATCCGGCAATTCAAGCACCGCCGCGCTTCCTCAACTGCCTGCCAGAACGTATATCCCAGATTCACCTCCTTATATGTTGTTATCGCCTGTTTAGCTGTTAGTTTCGGCACTGCCCACTGGTCATGCCGGGTCAGATATACGGGCACCTGCTCCGGCTTGATGGTAATCATATCAAGGTCCTCTTTAGTAGCCACGATGGGTCTCCCGCTAAGATACTGGTCAATCGAGCGGGCGGCCCGACGTCCGGCCGCCATTGCCTCAGACACGGTACCGCGTATCGAGGTCACATCACCGGCAGCAAATACACCGGGAGCACTGGTCTCACCTGTTGCCTCATTGACAACAACAGCACCCCCCCGGCTGATATTGATTGGACTACCAGAGAAGCCGGTCATATCCGTAGCCTGTCCGATAGCCACGATAACGGTGTCACATTCTATCGATAGTTCACTCCCCGCACCCTCTACCAGTGTCCAGCTTATCCTGCCCTCACTATCCAGAGATGTAGAGGCAACCCGCTTGAAGTCAATACCGCTCACCCGCGAGCCGCCTTTGGAAGTAAACCGCTGCGGGGCTAACGATGGGTGGATATTGACACCCTCCCTATCCGCTTCTTCAATCTCCCAGTCGTAGGCTGGCATATCAGCCCGACATTCCAGACAGGCTGCATGGACTTCGCTGGCACCGAGCCTGAGAGCAGTACGGGCACAATCCATCGCCACGGCACCACCACCTATCACCCACACTTTTCCACCAAGCTTAACCAGCTCCCGTCGTTTAGCTTCTCCGAGGAACTGAAGGGCGGGGATAATGCCGGAGAGCTTGGAGCCGCGGATATTGAGCATCGCGCTCTTCTGAGCACCGATGGCAATCAGCACGGCGTTGAAGCCCTGGCGGCTCAGCGTATCGAGGCCGATGTCCCGCCCGATACGGATATTGCTGTGAATCTTTACCCCGAGTGCCTCGATGTAGTCAATATCGGCCTGAACGGCTTCCGGCGACAGTATGAAGTCGGGTATCGCCGAGGTGAGTATCCCACCTGGCATCGGGGCAGCATCAAAGACCGCAGCCCCGTAACCCATTTTAACGAGGTCATGAGCAGCGGTAAGTCCGGCCGGGCCACCACCAATAACGGCTACTCTTTCCGCCTTCTTCCTCTTGGCCGGTCTGGGTTTCCTGTGATTTGCCGAGTCAGCAGCAAATCTTTTCAGAGCCTGGATAGCTATCGGGCTGTCCACTACTTTGCGGTTGCACTCAGTCTCACAGGGATGATGACAGACCCGTCCACAGATGGACGGTAAAGGATTGGTCTCCCTGATAATAGACAGCGCTTTACCTATTTCACCCTGGGCGATAGCCATGATGTAGTTAGGAACATCCTGGTGCAACGGGCATACGGCCTCACAGGGAGAATACTTATCCACCTCCGGCCAGCACTTCTCAACGTGGATGAAAGCTGGAGTCTCCGGTTTCCGGGTATAGTAGGTCTGTGTCGCCAGAACCATTTCTCATGCCCTCCTCGCAAGCGTAATAACCATAATTGCTCCCATTCTAGCACTTCCTGAAACCAACGGTCAAAGAAAAACCAGTAATTTTTTAAGTATTTTGACACCTTTTTATAAAACTGCTAACCTCTATTCGACCGCGCGTCAGCACGATTATGATTACGCTTCTCTTAATAATAGGCACAGTTCTGTTGATTGGTCTGGGTCTCGGAGCCACCATGTTATTCCTCTTCCGGAGCAGCCCGGAGACAGGCCCTGACCAAAAACCCCAATCCGCGAACAATACATCAGGTCTGCGGTTCCGCTGGCGGTACATCGCCCTGCCACTGATAATTTTCGTACTGACAATTGCTCTGGTCGCCTACTTTTACCGGCTGCTGCCAGAAGAAATCGCCTATCACTTCGGGTCCGGTGGTACCGCGGATGAGTGGACAGGACGTGTTGCGATAACGCTGTGGACACTGCTACCGCAGTTTCTACTTACCCTGTTCGCCGCAGCAATCGCCTGGGGAATCGCGAAGCTAAGTTCTACATTCAGGCAGATGGAAGGGCTCGGCGTAAACATGGATACCATCGCTATTGCCATGGGCAACATGCTCGCTCTACCGCAGGCCATCCTCTTCTTTGCAATGCTCGATATTTTCAGCTACAATGCTTACGAGATTCGGATTCTGCCCCTGTGGGCGATTGCCCTGATAATAATGGCGCTGGGCGCTGTCATCCTGGGCATATTCTTCGTCCGAAGCATCCGGCAGGTCCGGGACAGCCAGTAGCACCGTCCCGCAACAACCCTGAGGAGTAGTACCGTTGACTGAACCAGTACCAACCGTAGACATGGAGAAACTCGTTTCCCTCTGTCAGCGTCGCGGTTTTATCTTTCAGAGCAGCGACATCTACGGCGGTCTGAATAGCTGCTGGGACTACGGCCCCCTCGGCGTGGAACTGAAGCGTAACATCAAGGAAGCGTGGTGGCGTGCCAACGTGCAGGAACGCGACGATATGGTAGGCCTTGATACCAGCATCCTGATGCACCCCAATGTCTGGGAGGCCAGCGGGCACCTCACCGGGTTCTCAGACCCTTTGGTAGAATGCAAGCAGTGCCACCTGCGCTGGCGCGCCGACCAGCTGGAAGGTGACCGCTGTCCTTCGTGCGGTGGTGAACTGACCGAACCGCGTCAATTTAATATGATGTTCAAGACTTTTATGGGACCGGTCGAGGAAGACGCCGCCGTGGTCTACCTGCGACCCGAGACAGCCCAGGGTATCTTTGTCAACTTCGATAACGTGGTGAATACCACCCGGAAACGACTCCCCTTCGGTATTGCCCAGATTGGTAAGGCCTTCCGCAACGAGATTACCACCGGTAACTTCATCTTCCGAAGTCGGGAATTCGAGCAGATGGAAATTGAGTTCTTCGTTAAGCCGGGCATGGACAAGGAGTGGTTCGAATACTGGGTGCAGGAGCGGCTCAACTGGTATTCGAGGCTGGGCATCCGGCGAGAGAACCTGCAGCTCCGCCCGCACGGAGAGGACGAACTGGCCCACTACGCAAGCATGTGCTCGGACATCGAGTATTTGTTCCCCATGG
The DNA here is from genome assembly GCA_011171075.1 of Dehalococcoidia bacterium. Taxonomy (GTDB): domain Bacteria; phylum Chloroflexota; class Dehalococcoidia; order Dehalococcoidales; family Fen-1064; genus W589. The sequence goes on from DUFD01000010.1 coordinate 39,808, forward strand.
GCTGGTCAGAGCTTGAGGGTATTGCCAATCGGGGCGACTTCGACCTGAGGCAGCACGTCGAGCACAGCGGCAAGAACCTGGAGTACTACGACGATGTCACCAACGAGCATTATCTGCCGTATGTGATTGAGCCATCCGCCGGGGTAGATAGGTCGGCATTGGCCTTTCTCTGCGATGCTTACACCGAAGAGCCGGACAAGGATGAAATCAGGGTGCTGCTCAAGCTTCACCCAGACCTGGCACCGGTAAAGGTGGCGGTGCTGCCGCTGAGCCGGAAGGAGAATCTGACAGCATTTGCCAGAGCCATATATGCCGACCTGCGCCAGCATTTGATAACCAGCTACGATGACACCCAGTCCATCGGGCGGCGCTACCGGAGGCAGGATGAGGTCGGTACGCCCTACTGCGTGACGGTGGACTTCGCCTCGCTGGAGGACAACCGCGTCACCATCCGCGAGCGCGACACCATGAACCAGATACGCGTCCCCATCGGAGCCCTGAGGGACACCCTGCAGGCCAAGCTGGCCGGTGAAGACCTGTTTGTCCTGCCGGAGGGCGGCGAAGTCTGGAAGGAAGGTTAGGGGTCGAAGAGGGACAAAGCCCCTCTTCCCGATATTGCCCCCTTCCCCTTGATTAAGGGGAAGGGGGACTTAGGGGATAGGGTTATTTTTATGAAAATAGTCCATTTTGCCGACCTTCACCTCGGGGTAGAGACCTACGGGCGCCCCGACCCGGCCACCGGGCTGTCTTCGCGTCTCCACGACTTTCTCTCTGCCTTCGACCAGCTTGTTGACTACGCCCTATATAATAAGGTAGACCTCGTCCTTTTCTGCGGTGACACCTACAAGAGTCGAGAGCCCAGCCAGACCCAGCAGCGGGAATTCGCGCGGCGCGTAAACCGCCTCGCCGCCAGCGGTATCCCTGTTTTTCTCTTAATCGGAAACCACGACCTGCCGAATGCTGTCGGAAGGGCAACCTCCACCGAAATCTTCGATACCCTGGCTGTCCCCAATGTCTATGTGGCCAGTCGGCCCGACATCTATCGTATACCAACGCCCAGCGGTGAGATACAGATAGCCGCCCTGCCCTGGCTAAGACGCAGCTCCCTGCTGAGTCGGGAAGACACCAGAGAACTCAACTTCGAGGGAATCAACGAGAAGCTCCAGCAGATTCTGACCGGCATCATCACCGACTTCACCACACAACTTGACCCCGCACTACCGGCGATACTGGCCGCCCACGTCTGGGTGGCCGGGGCAACTGCAGGCTCGGAGAAATCGATGACACTGGGACAGGAACACACCTTGCTGCTGAGTAACGTGGCCAACACTGCCTTCGACTACGTAGCCCTCGGGCACATCCACAAGCACCAGGTCCTCTCCGATAGCCCGCCAACCGTCTACGCCGGCAGCCTGGAACGACTCGACTTCGGCGAGGAGACTGACGACAAGGGATTTTATATCGTAGATATTCAGCCAGGTAAGGCTAAAGATAAGAGAATGGTCTCCTTCCAGTTCCAACCCATCGAAGGACGGCGTTTCCTCACCATCAGCCTCACCCTGGAAACCGGTGATACTGACCCGACCGCCACAGTAGTCAGGGCAATCGACGGTCAGGACACCGCTGACGCTATCGTCCGTCTCCAGCTTACACTACCGGCAGAAATCGAGGGACAGCTCAGTGATGCCGAAGTCCGCGACGCCCTTAAGGAAGCCCACTACTTCACCATCGCCAAGGACATCAGGCGCGAGACACGCCTCAGGCTGGGCAAGTGGGCCGCCGAGGAGATAAGCCCCGTCGAGGCCCTGAAAGCCTACCTGGAGCAAAAGAAGATATCACCGACACGCTCCAAAACGCTGCTGGAATACGGAGAGCGGTTGATTAGCGGAGAAACAGAGCAGGAGGATTTAGTAGTTTAATCCCTTTCTTTCGCTTTGCTGATACCCCCTGCCTTTTGCCCGGCTACGATAATAATATATGCCGCGTCTGCATTTTCGTCCATGGCATAATCACCAAACGATTCTATATTCCCGAAGCCGCAGCTGGACAGTAACATGGATACTTCATCATTGAAGAAAATCCGCACGTCTTCTTCAGCAAATACCGTTTTCACATTACCATCATGATGGTCAATAAGATAATAGAATTCTATGTGCTTTACTCTCTCTCGCTTTTTAAGAGTCGCCTGTTCAAATTGGAATATGGTCGTACCCTCATGCTGGTACACGAACTTATCGCGATGGAACTCTTCGATAAGAGACCAGCCATTAATAAAGTCCAACAGAAAAACACCCTGTGGCGACAATACCTCGTGAACCGTTGTAAAGAACTCTACAACATCTGCGTAGTTGGTCATATAGAGAAAGGTATAGCCGAGACAATATGCAGCCTGAAATTCGCCGATACTGCTCAAATCATTAACATCGATGCAGTCAAAATCTATTGTTACCCCGGCTTTTTCCGCTTTTTCTCGCGCTATGTTAATCATGTCCTGTGATTTATCTATCGCTGTCACGTCATAGCCACGCTGTGCCATCTCTATGGCGTGTCCTCCTGTCCCGCAGGCTATATCCAATACGTGTTTTGCCCCCGGATAGTATTTTTGGATGAGGTCGTGTGCAAACTGGCACTCCTTGGCGTAGTCTCTATACTGACGCATGACATCATAGTATTGTGCTAACTCCGCCTCAAACATATTATGGCTATATGCCACCACTACACCTCTCCAATATTACAGCCTGTCTGGACTGCAAGCATTATACTACATATCACGAGTCAGTTTGACAGTCGAACAACAAAAGTTATAGAATTGCGTTTGCCATCATGAGGTATTTCTGTGATACTGTCGTGGGAACTCACCTCTTTGATTCAAAAGTGGAAGAGCCTCGGTATACCGCCCTTCTGGATACCCTGAATTTGAATTTCACCCCCACCGAAAGTAAAGCATTAGGTGGGTCAAGGTAATCAAGCCAAAAATATTAAATAGACAGGAGGTTCAAGCATGGGTGACAGACTAAAGGGAAGGGTGGCGATTGTCACCGGCTCCGGTGGCGGTATCGGACGTGGAGAGGCACTGGCACTGGCATCGGAAGGCGCCAAGATTGTCGTTAACGACCTCGGCGGTGCTGTCGACGGTACCGGCAGCTCCGATGCAGCTGCCAACAAGGTCGTGGAGGAAATCAAGGCAGCCGGAGGAGAAGCCGTCCCTAACTACGATTCTGTAGCTACCACAGAAGGCGGCGAGAATATTGTCAAAACGGCAATCGATGCCTTTGGCAGACTTGATATTCTGGTGAACAACGCCGGTATCCTGCGGGACAGGATGGTCTTCAACATGAGCCCGGAAGAGTGGGATGCGGTTATCAAGGTACACCTCTATGGCCACTTTAACGTTACCAGGCCAGCTTGCGTCCTCTTCCGGCAGCAGCGGAGCGGCCGCATCATCAATACCTCATCGACATCAGGACTGGGTAACCGGGGACAGTCCAATTACGCCGCCGCCAAAGAGGGCATTGTCGGTTTCACACGAACCCTGGCCCTGGAGATGGGAAGATACGGAGTAACCTGCAATGCCATCCGACCGACCGCCGGTACCCGCATGACCGTCAGTGATGACATGAGGCAGGCAGCCGAGAGGGCAGGTCGGGGAGCGGAATTTGAAAAAATGATGGCGGCGCAAAGGCCTGATGACATAGGACCCCTGATTGTCTGGCTGGCCTCAGACGATGCAGCCCATGTCAACGGCCGGACCTTCGGCATACAGACAGGCAGGATTTGCATCTACTCCGAGCCTGTACCGGAAAAGACGGAGACCAAACAAGGTGGCTTCACCATTGACGAGTTGTTCGAACTTATGCCAAAGACACTGGCAGCCGGCCTGGTGAACCCCTCTCCTCCCGAACCACCAAAGGAATAGGTAGCAAGGTTTATTATCCGCAGTGCATGATAGTAGCCGGACAGGAGGGAAACAATGGGTGATAGAGTAAAAGATAAGGTGGTGGTGGTCACCGGTGCAGGCCGTGGTATCGGCCGCGGAATAGCCATCCTCATGGCTGAGGAAGGCGCTAAGGTCGTCGTCAATGACCTCGGCGGCGCGGTCGATGGCTCCGGAGGTGCCCAGACCCCGGCCGACGAAGTGGTGGCCGAAATCAAGGCCAAGGGCGGCGAGGCAGTAGCCAACTACGAGTCGGTAGCTACCGTCGAAGGCGGTGAAAAAATCATCCAGACCGCCATCGATAGCTTCGGCAAACTCGACGTCCTGGTCAACAATGCCGGTATTCTCCGCGACAGGATGATATTCAACATGACACCGGAGGAGTGGGACGCGGTTATTAAGGTCCATCTGTACGGGGTCTTCAACTGCTCCAAGCCAGCCGCCGTACTATTCCGCCAGCAGCGGAGCGGGTGCATCATCAGTATGAGCTCAACATCGGGCCTGATAGGGAACTCCGGCCAGGCAAACTACGGTGCCGCTAAGGCGGGAATCGCCGGTTTCACCCGTGTCATCGCCCGCGACCTGGGCAGGTACGGCGTCCGTTGCAACTATATTGCCCCTGGTGCCGGTACCAGAATGACGCTATCGGACGAAGTACTGGCCGCAAGGCAAATCAGGGCAGACAGGGGCCTGAGCGGAGGCAGCCAGCAGCCACGCCGGGCTGGCCCGGGAGACCCCGATGATGTAGCTCCATTGGTGGTCTGGTTGGCGAGCGACGCCGCTGTCAATATCAATGGGCAGGGCTTTGGCGCCGCCGGCGGGAATTATTCACTGTACCAGCAACCGGCACCGATGAAGACCATTATCAAGGAAGGCCGCTGGACACTGGATGAACTCGACGCTATTCTGCCATCGACATTAATGGCCGGGCTGGTCAACCCGGCACCACTGCAACCACCAAAGGAATAAATCAACTAACCTTCTTTAAAGAATCGAGGCGGAGGGAAATCAAACACCCTCTGCCTCGTTGCCTTTATCTACAAATCAGGACTACTCAATCAGACGGAACTCGTTGACGTCCACCAGACCGAGGTCAGTCAGCCTCAACTCCGGGATGACGGGCAGGGCCACAAAGGAAAGGGTGGCGAAGGGAGAAGCCAATACAGTGCCCAGGTTGGCGGCAGCTTTTTCAACGTTATCCAGCCCGGAGACCACCTTTTCGAGCGGTTCGTCGGAGAGTAGTCCGGCAACCGGCAAAGCCAGACTGGCAACAATCCTGCCTCCATCAGCCACCACCAAGCCACCCTGTAGTCGCTCTATCTCGCGGATTGCCGTCAATATATCTTCATCACTGGTGCCAACAGCAACGATATTATGAGAATCATGTGCGATAGACGAGGCCAGAGTACCACGCTTGAGTCCGAATCCGGTTACAAGTCCAACGCCGACATTTCCGGTAGCTTTATGCCTTTCAACCACCACCAGCTTCAGGATATCGCGCTCGACATCAGGGATAATCAGCCCATCTCGGACCGTTACTTTTTCCTGTCGCTTCCGGGTGATAATCTGGCCGGGCACAATCTCGATAACGTGCGCAGTATCGCCAGAGACAGTCAGTTTCAGTGCTTCGGCACCAAATGGCTTTATCCTGACAGTATCGTTCAGTCCTCCCTTACCCCGTCCCCCCGTCAGAAAGAGAGGCTTGCCTTCACTGGCAACCAGCCGACCGTGATAATAGACACTGTCAACCAGAATGCCAGACAGGTCACTCAGCACAAGCAGATTGGCTAGATAGCCGGGAGCGACCGCTCCCAGTCGCCCCAGCCGGAAGTGTTCCGCAGTGTTAATGGTCGCCATCTGGATTGCCCGCACCGGCTCAAGCCCGAGTCGAATCGCCTTCCTGACCACAGCATCGATATCGCCGTCACGGAGCAGGTCGACACAGCTGCGGTCGTCGACCACAAATAGGCAGCGCTTGTAGGTCTTATCGGTCACCAGAGGCAGCAGGGCTTCCAGGTTCTTCTCTGAG
>DUFD01000011.1 GCA_011171075.1 Dehalococcoidia bacterium
GGACCGACGCCCATTATCTGCTGTTTGCAGCCGCCATTACTCCAACCAATGACCCGGGCCAGGAACTCGATTCCCAGCTTGAGGGCCATCTCTTCGGACATGAGCAGCTGGACTGTCACGCCAGCGTTGGTCGAACAGGAATTGCCGGCCATAATCAGCAGAGGCCCGGGTTTATAGCTCACGATTCCTCTGACCGGCGGCAGAGTGGCCAGCACTTCCATCGTCGTGTTTGGCCTTACACCCTCGTCGCGGTCAAGGATAACCATCGGGCCTATTTCGTCCGGTACCCACTTTCCGTTTTCATCAAAGACCGGGTCCTCGACTTCGACAGGCAGGACCTCGTCCTTATAGATGCCGGCATCATAGGCCTTGGCCAGCTTGTGCTGGCTCCGCATAGAAAAGGCGTCTATCTCCTCACGGGTCAGGTCGTACATCTCGCATACGTTCTGGCCGGTCTGTGTCATTGAGGCCATCGGAGAGTCCAGAATGTAGTCCGGAATGGGTACCGAGAAGTAGTCGAAATGGTTCGGGGGCATGTCACGCTGTTCCTTGGTTCGCTCCCCGGACTTGGGGTTAAAGCCATCTCTGCGGGTCATCTCCATGCGCGGCATACCGCCACCCATCTGCCTCCCCATTCGCTCGACACCGACGGAGATACCGCAATCATACTGGTCAAGCATGATGGCCATGCTGATACGCTGCGCGGTTTCCTGACTGGTAGCGCAGGCCCGTTCACTTGAGAAGTCGGTTATCTCGGCGGGTAGTCCGGCGAGATGCCCAACACCGCGCCCCAGATTGCCACCTATACCTAAGTCCTCAATCATGGTCGGTTTGACCTTGGGGTTCCGCTCCAGAAGGGCTCTGATGAGGTAGGCACCCAGGTCATCCATGCGCGCCGCTTCAAGCTTGCCGCGTCCGCCCTTGGTAAAAGCCGTCCGCACGCCATCAACAACAACTGCATTTCTTAGTCTCATACTAACTCCTCACTATATGTATTCTGTTTGGTATTTGCCTGTTTTCGGTTCGGGTACCTTTGTTTAACTCTGTAAATCTCAACTCCTTTCTCTCAATCAGCATGTTGCCCATGAGCCGAACTGGTTCAAACCAGCTCCATGTCTCCAGATTATTCTACACTAACTGTTGAGAAAAGGGCAAAGCATGGCCCTTGACGAACTTCAACGGGACTACTGCTCTGAAGTGGAAAAACGACTGCTGTGTCTGCTGTGCGTTGACAGGCGTATAATGTCTATCTACAGTTCGCCCCCTGAACAATGACAAACAAACGTCTATATAATTGACAATTTCCCCATTTTACGCTATCATCTCGCTGTCAACATACATACCGAACGTTAGGTATGTATAACACTAGTGCGTTTGAACAGCGAGGTGAGATAATTGCAGACGACCAGCCCTATCGTTGAGAAGAACAAGAAAGAAAAAACGGCTTCCAAGCGAAAAAGACAGATTTTTGATGCGGCTATTCACCTTTTCCTGGAGAAAGGCGTGGCGAATACGTCAATGCGCGAACTGGCCGTGGCCGTCAACATGACCACTGGTGGCCTGTACCACTATGTAAAATCAAAGGAAGAAATCGTCCGCATGGTCACCCGGAACGCCATATACGCCCACGAATCGGTTAAGGCCCTCAGGAAGAGCCTCGGTGATATCAGTCCCAACGAAGCCCTTCGTGCCTGTACCAAATTCTGGCTTACATTGGAAAAAACCGCACAAGAGCAGACCATCTTCCTCGACCGTGAAAGGGTGCACATGGGCGCTGACATGCAGCAGGTATATTCGGAATCGGTGCGTAGTCTTATCCACTTTTTCGAGAGCCTGCTTGATGATGGAGTGAAAGCAGGCGAATTCGAGGTGGACAACGTCTTCCTGACAGCTTTCAACATATACATGTCGCGGATTCAATTTGCCACGAAATGGTGGCTCCTTCAAGACCTGTTCACAGCTGAAGAATATGCCACCCAACAAACAAATGCCGTCATGAAACAGATACTCGTTGACAGGAACAAAATAAGCTAAAGAGGGGGGATACGCCGATAAATCATGGAAATGTGAATAGAATAATACGGGATAAAAAAAGGAGGAATCATGATTAGAACACCGGAACAGTATGTAGAAGGTCTGAGGGATGGCCGAGTTGTCTATCAGGACGGTGAGAGAGTCGAGGACGTGCCATCACGATATCCACATTCCGTTGAGCGAGCTGCTTCAGAATATTGGGTAGCCACGCACTCTGATTACGTGGACCTGTTTACCATGATAGAGGATGGAGAACGTATTCCTTTCTCCTTCAAAGTACCCGAGACTCCCGAGGACCTGCAAAGGCGCAGGGACATTCTCCAGACGCTGACACTCTTAGGGGCCGGAGGGTCCCGGTTGACCGGCATCGATGGTCTGAACGGCGTAGCCTTTGGTGCCTCTAAGGTGGATGCAGCTATGGGTACCCACTACGCCGACAACATGGCCCAGTATCGGGCATGGTGCAAGAAGAACGACCCCAGCATCTGCGCCGCGGTAAGTGACCCCAAGGGTAACCGGAGATTACACGGCGAAGACCCCAGACAGGCCCATAAAGACTTCTATGTCAGGATAGTTGACCGGAATAACGAAGGAATAATTATAACCGGTTGTAAGCTACACATCAGCCAGGCTGTTCTTGCCAACGAGCTGATGCTACTACCCTCTCGCAACCACAATGAGACGGGTGCAGATTACGCCGTGGCCTGTGCCGTGCCCTGTAACGCTAAAGGAGTAACTTTCCTGGCAACTGCAGGATCAGCGGGTGGCGGACACCCCATGATAATCTTTGACGAGGTTTTTGTTCCCTGGGAGAGGGTCTTCCTGGCTGGTGAGTGGCAATTTACCAGAGAAGTAGCCACCTCGTTTGCCCGCTATCACCGCCTTACTGCTGCCACATATAAGTCTACCCAGCTAGACGCGCTCCCCGGGCTAGCTATGCTGATGGCAGAATATAACGGGCTAACGCACGCCACTCGTATCCAGGACATGCTGGCTTGGTTTGCCATGTATACCACTGTAACCGAAGCCCTGGGTAGAGCTGCCGCTTTGACCGGCTCGGTTGACCCGGAGACAGGTCAGGCACGACCAAACCCCGTTTATACCAACTGCGCCAAGTACTGGTTTGCCTCGCAATGGCATGAGGCAATGAAGTACCTGCAGGATATTACTGGTGGTATTGCGGCTACTATGCCTTCGATGCAAGACTGGGAGAATCCTGAGGTTCGCCCTTATCTCGATAAATATCTGCAGGGTGACGCCAATTATTCAGCCGAGGAGAGGATACGAGCTATTAATATGGTCATCCGAGAGGGTTCCACCTTTAATGGAGTCCTTTCCATTCACGCCGAGGGTTCTCTGGCAACCCAGAAGATGGTGCTATATCAGCAGGCTGATTGGGAGCGGTTCAAGGCTGCTGCCAAGTATAGTATGGGGATGCCCACAGACCATCCTGATTATAAGGACAGGCTACCAGTCGGAGAATCCCCGTGGAAGATGCCAGAATCACTACTGAAACATTAGTGGGTTAAAACTAATAGCTAAGGCAAAGAATAATTAAATCTACAACTAGGGGGGTGTGCATATCACCCCCCTAGCTCCGACTGAATCGAGGCTGAAAATGAGCAGATATCCCCATCTGTTCATTAGTCTACATTATCTTGCTATTCAGCGATATCTAATCTAGAGTTCGTGCTTTCACAGTTGGAGTTACGATATTATAAATTGACGCCAAGAGTAACTAGCCAGATTCTCAGAGGTCAGGTCATATTTGTGGTAAGTACTCGTCTTTTTAACTCTAATTGTTTCTGACTCTAGCTACCAATAGTCACCTGCAGGCCGAAACTTTCAATCCGTGCCTGTATCTCCATGAGCCGCTTTTTGCTCGGGGGTTGAATATTGGACACTTTTCGTCTTATGCCCAGCTGCCGGTATTTCTCCTCTGCAAGTTTGTGATAGGGAAGAATACTCACCTTTTCCACCCCGATTTCCCGTCCCAATCTGCCGAGCTCTGTTAAATTCTTCCTGGAATCGTTAAAGCCGGGGACTAGAGGGAACCTCAGCCATACCTTCTTCTGGGGAGATATCATGCGCAAGTTACTGAGAATAAGCCGGTTGCTTTTCCCGGTTGACTTCTTGTGAAGCTCCGAGTCCATATGCTTGATATCGTAAAGAACCAGGTCAACATTTTCCAGGACTTTTTGCAGTACAGCCCAGCGGGCATATCCGCTGGTGTCCAGAGCGGTGTGCAGGTGTCTCTGTTTGCATGCTTCCAACAATCTGAGGACGAATTGCCACTGGAATAACGGTTCTCCACCTGAGATTGTTACCCCACCGCCGGACCTGTGATAGAAAAGCTCGTCACGCTCGATTTCTGCCATGACCTCTTTAATAGTCATGTACTCTCCCACCTTGCTCAGAGCTCTGGTGGGGCAGGCATCCACACACTTAAAGCAGAGGTCACATATCGAACGGTCAATTTGCCTGCTTTGCTGCTGGTGGATGGTAATCGCCCCGACCGGACAGGTCTCAACGCACTTACCAAGCAACATGCACTTCGTGTCATGACTCATGAGTTCGGGGTAAGGCTTCAGAGACTCGGGATTCTGGCACCACTGACACCTCAGCGGGCATCCCTTCATAAATATGGTGGTTCTGAGGCCCGGACCATCCTGTACACTGTACCTCTGGATAAGGAATACCAGGCCGCGTTCTTCTTTCATGCTGCTCACAGGTTGAGACAGTATGCTAACCCTTGTTTACCGGCTTCCCTTGGAATAGAGGTCTTTTATTCAACCGAAACTCAGTTCCGTCCGGGCGATAATCTGGTCCTGTACTGCCTTGGTCAGGTCAACGAAGTAGGCGGCAAGGCCAGCCACCCTGACTACCAGGTCGCCGTATTGCTCGGGGTGTTTCTGGGCAGCCAGCAGTGTTTCCCGGTCTATCACATTAAACTGAGTGTGATGGATACCAAGGTCAACGAATGTCCTGAGTAGGGCAATGAAGTTGGCCCCGTCGTTCCTCATCACCTCAGCGGGCGTAAACTTCTGATTGAACAGGTGAGTAAAGGTGCCGGCATGGTCTATTTTACTGACTGACTTCATTGTGGCCAGCGGACCCTTCACATCTGTACCAACAGCCGGGGATACTGTGCCGTCGTTAAACAGGTCACGGTCTTTCCGGCCGTCAGGGGTGGCGCCCGTTAATCCGCTGTAGTCAAAGTAGGTAGAGGCCCCTGTTCCATCCTCGTTGTGCGAAACACCCCAGATGTTCTTAAAGCTCTTTACGACCTTGTTCGTCCTTGTGTAGAAGTCCCGCCCGATGAGGTCAACATAGTCATCGTCGTTGCCCCACTTGGGTGGCTCGTTGAGGAACATCTGGCGCAGGTCTTCCCTACCTTCCCAGTCGTTCTTGAGAGCATCAATCAGCTCCGCCATAGACACCTTTTTGTCCTCGAAGACCAGCTTTTTCATGGCCGCCAGAGCGTTGATAATGGTGACCTGACCGACAGGCTGAATAATGGTGTTTGGATAGTATTTATATTCCCGGACATCCTGCCCGTGCTCAAGGCAGTCATCCACCACGGCAGACAGGAAGGGTTGTGGCAGCCATTCTCCATCAAGCGCATCGACCAGGTTATATATGGTGAACAGCTTGTGCATGAAGAACCTGAGCTGTTCCTCATACGCCTGCATCACATCCTCAACGGAGGCCCAGGTCAGGGGGTCCGAAGTCCGCGGCCCCACCTGCTTGCCACTGAATTTGTCCACTCCCTGATAGAGAGCGTATTCCAGGCACTTCGGCAGGGCAATCCTGCCACCGAGGGCCCTCTGACTCATGGCTTTACCCGGTATAATCCACCTCATGCAGCCATCAGTTGTGTAGTCACGTGCATCTTCGAGCGGCATACCAAGGTTCATCAGGAAAGGAATCATCATGCTATCGTTAAAGAAGGAATAGACACCTGGCTGCTTCAGGACAGATTCCAGAATCTTCTCGTACAATGCCTGCGGGGTCTGGGGATGCAGCCTGACCGCCAGTGCCGGTTGATTAAGGCCCATTTCGTTCTTGGCATCCATGAACATGTAGGTCATCTCGTTGGTGGCATCAGCCCCGTCACGCGTCACGCCGCCAATGGTGGTGACACGGGTAATCAGGGGACCGGCCTTTGGCTGCGAAGGTGGTATCAGTGCCCCTTCCTCGTTGAATATGAGCACCAGGTGCTCTACCAGCTCTTCGGCCTCCTCATAGGTCAGCCTCCCCTCTTCCTTGTCTTTCTTGTAGAAAGGATAGAATATCTGGTCGATTCTTTCGCCATTTCCGGAGGTTTGCAGGTCAAGCACTCTGGCAACCAGATTTATGAACCAGAAAGACTGCAGTGCTTCATGGAGGGTGCGCGGTGGATTCTCCGGCACCCAGTCGCATATCTCCGCCATCTCTATCAGTTCTGCCTTCCTTTTCTCATCCTTTTCTTCCGCCGCTTCCTGCCGACACAACTGGGAAAACCTCTTTCCCTGGTTAATAACAGCCTCGGTTATTATTATCACGGCTTCATAGAAACGCTTCTTCTTAAGGTAATCGGCGGGATGGAGGTAGAGCTCCGGGTCGGAAGATATCTCCTCCAGTCTGGCCTTCGCCTCCTCCACCACCCCCTTTAGACCGGTCTTGAATATCTTTTCATAGTTCGGTGTGCCGACATGGCCACCGTGAAGCCACATGAACACACCCTGATTATCATAGTACCAGTACTCCAGTACGTCCTTGGGGAGCAGGCGGCGCTCCATTCCGTGGACCGACTTGTCACGCCAGTACTTGTGTATCTCGTGTAGTTCCCGCCTGTCTTTCTCATCAGGCAAGAGCATCTGGTATTCACCATCAATGGCCTTTTCCAGCCAGCCGCTCCACTTCTCCGGGAAGGTAATCAATAAACAGGGCTTGCTGGCACTATTGCCCACAATTCTCTGGTGTGGAAGTATGTACAGTGTCCTGTTGTCCAGATAATGGGCCAGTGCCGTCGCCCGTCTTAAGATTATGGGGGCATCTTCTGCCTGTTTATATCCTTCGGTTATAAGCCGAGCCCGCTCAATGCAGAGCCTTATTTCCGGTCGATAGGGCATCCGCCCCTCTTCTACGACTCTCTCTACCTTACCCTCAGACGCCTCTATTCTCCCCACACCCCGGCCGCTCTTGCTCTGATAGGCAAGGCCCTTCCTCATCTTCCTGGTTATCCGGTCTTCGTTTAGTTTCGGTTTTTCAGCAATAACCATGGCTCTCTCCTTTGGCTAGGCCGCCTTCCGGTCTATTCCCTGTATTACAAACATTATGCCGTTTGTACCCCGTTGTCAAGCCAATATTCGTGCTTCCAGATACGAAAACCCCGACGTCTTTCCAGTTATCACGGTCTTATAGTTGCTTCTCCATGGCCACGTGTTTGATGCCGGCTTCCCAGAAAGGCGGACCTGTCACGCTGTAGCCGCAGGTTTCGTAAAAATCGAGCGTGGTGTATTGCGCATGCAGGATTACGTGACTGACATATCGCATTCTGAGTTCGCTGCTCAGGAAAGACATCATGTCACTGCCGATACCCCTTCGGCGGAACGGTTTAAGCAGGGCCATACGCTCTATCTTAGCCTCACCAGTTGCCGGAAAGCGGACCCGGGCGGTACCAATTATCTGCTCGCCACTCTTGACCACCAGATGGAGCGCTTCGGAGTCGAAGCCGTCATACTCGATGTCCTCGTCAATACCCTGTTCCTCAACGAAGACCAGGCGCCGCACGTTAAGAGCTTCTTTGAGCTCATACTCATTATTAACTAGCTTGAAGGTGATTTTTTCCATTGCCTAGATTATAGCCCAGCGATACCATGAATCGCCACAGCAGGTGAGCCATGCATCTGTTCCTCATTAGCCTCGTCTGGAGTGCGATTCTTAGTATTATGTTCAAGGTATGGATTAAAGCTGGTCAAGCTGCTATCATATAGTATTGTTAACTATCCTCTCGTTATACCGCGAAGAGAAGGAGGTGAGAATCGATAGTCAAGAATTATCATTAATACTTTCTGACAAAGATAATCTAGGAGGTTCAAAATATGCGTCATAAGAAAATATCCAGGTTGCTGGTTAGTTTCTGTGTTTTACTGGCCGTAGCCCTGGCAGTACCGTTTGCTGGTGGTTGTGATGGTGGCATGGAATATACAATCGGTCTGACCCAGCTTTTCATTCATCCTGCCATGGACGCTGCTCGCCAGGGCTTCATCGATGCCCTGGCCGACGGTGGTTACGTTGAGGGTGAGAATGTAGAATTCGATTTCCAAAACCCCGAGGGTGATGCCACCGCCGAGCAGACCATTGCCCAGAAATTTGTCGATGACGAGGTTGACCTGATATATAGCTTTGGTACCACGATTAGCCAGAAGTGTGTCAGCGCTGCCGAGGGTACGGATATTCCTGTCCTGTTTTGTGCTGTCACTGACCCGGTGGCCGCTCAGCTGGTCAGTAGCTGGGACCACCCGGGGGAGAACGTGACCGGGACCAGTGACATGATTGAGATGGATAGCACAGTCGACCTGATTCTGGAGATAGTCCCCGGCGTTGAGACAATAGGCACAATCTATAATGCCGGTGAGGTGAACTCAGTAGTGCTGGTTGACGGCCTCAACGAGGCATGCGACGCGCTAGGCATTGAGGTAGTGGAGACAACGGTATCCACCACGGCCGACGTTTCGACAGCGGCCCAGTCGCTGGTTGGACGAGTAGACGTTATCTGGGTCGGCACTGATAACACGGTAGTCTCTGCACTTGATGCCGTGATTGGAGTCTGTGAGGAAGAATTAATACCGTTCTTCGCCGCTGACGACCCGTCAATTGAGAGGGGTGGTATAGCCTGTCTGGGATTCGATTACTATGATGTCGGCTATCAGACCGGCCAGATGGCAGTCAGGATACTGGAGGGAGAGAGTGCCGAGGATATCCCGGTAGAGCTCGGTAAGGTATTCAGCTATACGGTGAACACGGCTGCCGCAGAATTGTACGGCTTGACCATCCCGCAAGACATTCTGGACAAGGCGACAATATACGACGAACTAGCACCGTAAGTATTAGTCGCGTTAGCAATCTGATGGTTCAGAGCGAGCGTACGTGTCCTAAAGGGAAGGAAGCACGCGATTGGATGTCTTAGTTAACCTGTTGTCCGCTTCGTTCTACGAAGGTCTGGCATTCGGCCTGGTGGCAATAGGTGTATACCTGACCTTCCGCGTGCTTGCCTTTCCTGACCTTACTGTCGATGGCAGTTTCGCACTTGGTGGTGCAGTAGCTGCCATTTTAATCGTAAACGACATCAATCCATGGCTGGCAACCGTGGCTGCGCTTGGCGCCGGTCTCTGTGCCGGGCTAGCGACCTCACTGCTCAATACCAAGCTCAGGATAACTGCCCTGCTGGCCGGCATACTCATGATGGTAGCCCTCTACTCCATCAACCTGATGGTGATGACGGGGCGCTCCAATATCGGTCTCCTCCGCCAGGTAACCGTCTTCGACCAAGTCTCTCAGTTCCTGGGAATCGACGATAAAGTCACCCTGTCAATCATATTCATGGTGGTTCTCACTGTAATCATACTCGTCATACTGAACTGGTTTTTGCGAACCGAGATTGGTCTGGCACTGAGGGCAACCGGCGAGAATGAGCAGATGGTGCGCGGTCTTGGCGGCAATACCGATATGACCACGGTACTCGGTGTTTCCATTTCAAACGGAGTCGTCGCCCTCTCCGGTGCCCTGATAGCCCAGCATGATTCAACCGCTGATGTTGGTATGGGATTAGGGATGATTGTTATGGGATTGGCGTCGGTAATCATTGGTGAGGCATTATTTCATCCCCGGGGTGTTACGGCTATTCTGCTGGCAGTAATAGGCGGTACTTTTACCTATCGCTTATTCATCAATATCGCCCTCAGATATAACTGGGTGAGCGCCGGCAATTTAAAGCTTATCACGGCACTGCTGGTTATCATCGCTCTGGCAATCCCGTACATACAGAAGAAAATGCGACATGAGTGGGTACCACCGGCCGCTAGGATGTGAGGGGGCTTGATGAACGGTAATGAAGGGCTACTACAACTCAAAGGTGTCAGCAAAATATTCGGCAGGGCCACGATAGACGAGGTCACGGCACTTGATAATGTCAATCTGAATGTTCACGCCGAGGACTTCATGACCATCATCGGCAGTAACGGCGCTGGTAAGACGACGCTTCTGAACGTAATTGCCGGCGTCTATCCACCTGAAAGAGGTGGGAAGACCATCATTAACGGTAAGGATATTACCAACCTCAGTGAACACAAGCATGCTCAGTATATTGGTAGAGTGTATCAAGACCCCCATACGGGTACCGCTTCCAAGATGACCATAGAAGAAAACATGTCTCTGGCCATGCTAAGGGGGCAGGCCAGGGGACTGAGTATAGCCACCAACAAGCAACGTCGTGACCAGTTCTGTGAGGCACTAGCCCCGCTAGGACTGGGACTGGAGAATAGACTGACCACTCAGGTGGGCACGCTTTCCGGAGGCCAACGACAGGCACTTGCCCTGGTCATGGCCACAATCAGCCAGCCTTCATTGCTTCTGCTGGATGAACATACTGCCACGCTAGACCCGAAGACGGCGCGGATTGTGCTTGAACTCAGTGAGGTAATCGTCCAGCGCGAGAAGATAACGACGATGATGGTGACTCACAATATGGAGGTCGCACTCCGCTACGGTAACCGCCTTATCATGATGCACAAGGGCAGGATTATTGTCGACCTCAGTCACGAGCAGCGAAAGAATTTAACAGTAAATGATCTGGTAACTGCTTTCGAACGGGCCAGTGGCGAGCATTTTGCCGATGATACTATTCTCCTCAGTACGGCCGACCCAGATGAAAAACCCGACAACGAGCAGTAGTTAAGCCATATGACTCACCATTGATGAAAGTAGCCCCCGCAGACTTTCAATCACTCCAACCTTGTTGACATCCGCCCTGTGAGGCTGGAAAACTACGCTTCTCTTTTCCTATCCGCCGCTTCCCGTAAAGCCTCTCTTAACTCTGATATCCTGTACGGCTTGACGACAACCCCGCTGAAACCATGATTCCTGAAGTCTGATATCACCGGGTCTGTAGAGTACCCACTGGATGCAATTGCCTTTACGCCCGGGTCTATTTCATTGAGCTTCTTGATGGCTTCCCGCCCACCCATCTTTCCCGGAACCGTCAGGTCAAGGATGACCGCATCAAACGGGTCACCTGCGTCTCTGGCTCTAGTATACTGTTCTATGGCTTCCTCACCATCTCCCGCAAGCACTACCTCATAGCCAACCTCGGTCAAGGCCCGGTATAGCAATTGCTGGATTGCCTCTTCATCATCCATCACCAGAATCCTGCCCGAGCCGGGAGCGGATGCCTCATCGTTCGTCAACTTTGCCATCGGTGCCGAATTTTTAGAGGCCGGTAAGAAGACATGGAAGGTTGTGCCGATCCCCAGCTTTGATTCGACTGAAATATAGCCGTCATGATTCTTCACAATAGAATAGGCAGTGGCAAGTCCCAGGCCGCTCCCCTTCTGCTTGGTAGTGAAATACGGCTCGAATATCCTGTGGAGGTGTTCCTTTGGTATACCGACACCATGGTCTTCAACAGTCACCTCTACGTAATTACCTCTTGGCAATGGAACGAACTTCAAGAGTCCAATAGCCCTGTTCCTTGCCCCTATTTTGATGGTGCCTCCCTCTGGCATAGCTTCATCCGCATTGATAACCAGATTGCTTATAACCCCGTTAATCTGCCCCTCATCAACGTTTACCGACCAGGTGTCATGCGGTAGGGCGAGTTCGAACCTGACATTCGAGCCTCGCAGTGCAAAACTGGCAGCTTCTTCTATCAACTGCCCTATGGCTACGTTCTTCTTGATTGGGGTGCCGCCTTTAGAGAAGGTCAGCAGTCGCTGCGTCAGGTCCCTTGCTCGCAGAGAAGCCTTCTCCGCTTCCAGCAGTCTCTCGGTAGCTCTCCCCTCCGGTTCCATATGTCTTAACGCCAGACCGATATTGCCCATAATACCGGTAAGGATATTGTTGAAGTCATGGGCAATGCCACCGGCAAGCGTGCCCAGCGACTCCAGCCTTTCAATTCTCTGGCGTTCCTCCTCGACACGCTTGGCGCTCGGTAATATCGCGGGCGATAACCTGTGCGCCCACTGCCTCGCCGTCTTTAAACACAGCCTGACCGCAGGCCTCAATCGTAACAATGGTGCCGTCCTTCCTTTGAACAGCAGTCTCGAAGTAAGGAACAGGCTCCCCACTCTTTGCTTCCATCAGTTTTTTCATGGCTTCTTCCCGATAGGCCGGAGCGACGATTTCCGTGATATTCATGCCGATTCCTTCGTCTAGGCTGTAACCCGAGAGCCGCTCTGATGCCTGATTAGCCAGCTGGATTGTCCCATCAAAGTCCAGCATGATTATCGAGTCCTGCGAGTTCTCTACTAGTATCCTGTATTTTTCCTCACTCTCTTGAAGCGCCTCCTCTGCGTTCTTCTGTTCGGTAATATCTCTTACGAATACAGATAAGCCATCCCTCGATGGATAGGCACTGATTTCAAAAATAATGTCCCTGCCATTAATGTTGTATTCGTTGACAAAATTCTGTGGTCGCTTTGTCCTCAAAGCCTTGAGATATGCTTGTTCGCCCTGTTCTGTTTGAGCTGACCTGGGAAATATGTCATACAGGTGTTTCCCCAGGGCGTCCTGAGCCAGGACTCCAGTAAGCTCTTCGCTTGCTTTGTTCCAATAGGTATATTTCAGGTCTCTATCAAAAGCAAAAAAGACATCAGTAATGCTTTCGGCAAGCTCCCGGTACCTTTCCTCACTCTCTTGAAGCGCTTCCTCTGCTTGTTTACGCTCGGTGATGTTCAGGGCACTCGCCAGGACAGCTCTCCTGCCCTGGTACTGGATCGATGCAACTGTTTCGGCAACCCACATCATTTCCCCGGCCTTGTTAAAGGCCCGGAACTCGAACGGGGTGGTATGTATCCCTTTAAGCATCTCTATTGCGCTGCTCCTTACCATCTCTCTGTCTTCCGGGTGAATAAGGTTGTACTGGTCAGTATTAAGCAACTCTTCTTCATTCAGACCAACACGTTCAAGGAAGCGGTGATTGGCAAAGACAAACTTCCCGTCCTGTAATATGTATATACTAGCGGGCGAGCTCATTGATATCGTCTGGAAAATCTCCTCCGCCTGTTTCTGTTCGGTGATATCGATTGTCACGCCTCTCAGGCCGGTTGCCTTACCGTCCCGCATTATAGGTGCCGAGTATGTAATAATGGGGTAAGTCCTGCCATCTTTCCTCAATTGCGTATATTCAATACCCCCGAGTCTCTCACCGTTCATTATCCTACGGATGTTTCTCTCCATCCTCTCTCGGTCTTCGGGGATAACTGTATCGAGGGCGCTTAGGGGAGAAGCAGTGACTTCTTCTTCGGTGTAACCGGAAGCATCAATAGCCTGCCGATTAGCGAAGGTGATTATGTACTTATCATCCATCTCGTAGATACCCTGTGGCAGAAGATTGACCAGGTCCCTGAAGCGTCGCCGACTTTCCCGCAGCCTCTCCTCGGTCTGCCTGCGTTCGGTGATATTGAGAAGATTCCCTAGGACAGCCCGTTTTCCGCGGTACTGGATGGGCACCACCGTTTCCATGAACCACCAGGTCTCTCCACGCCTGTTGATAACTGCGTACTCGTACGGGGTGGTACCTATTCCCCTCAGCATCTCCACCGCGTTTTTTCTCACCGTTTCCCTGTCTTCCGTGCGAACTCGGGACAGGGGCTTAACGTTTCGCAACATCTCTTCAGTTATACCAAAATCACTAAGCAGCTGGGGATTGGCAAAGACGAATTGCCCGTCCTGTACTATGTACATGCCGACCGGCGACCCGAGTGATATGGTCCGGAAGATTTCCTCTGCCTGCTTACGCTCGGTGACATCTCTCATGACTGCCTGGGCACCCTTGAATTGTCCATCAATCATCACTACTGTGGCGTGAACTTCGCCCCACCTTAAACTCCCATCCTTATGAGTCCAGGGAAATTCAAATGATTCTAACTCCCCCCCACCGGCTAAGGACACGAACAGCTCATTGTATTTAGCTGTAGTATCTAAGGAAACCATAGTTGGCAACTCTGTGAAATATCTCCCTTCGATTTCTTGCTTGTCATACCCCGTCTGCTGAACAAATGCCTGGTTGCACGATGTGACAATGCCGTTTTCATCGACCGAAATGATGGCATCAGGAGCTAATTCAACTAATTGTTTATATTTATCTTCACTCGCTCGTAGTGATTCCTCCGCCTGTCTCTGCTGGGTTACATCGCGCTGGATTCCGATGTAAGCTGTAATCTGACCACCTTCATCATACAGAGGAGAAACCTTAAACTCATTGGTGAAGATGGTACCATCTTTTCTCCTGTTCAAGATGGAGCCGAGGTAGGTATCGCCGGAGGCAACAGTCTTATAAATACTCTTCTGGATGTTATCTGCCAATGGCTCTACATTAAAAATACCTGGTGTTTTTCCCTTGATTTCCTCCAGCGTGTAGCCGAATAGTTCTTTGGTAGCCTGATTGATGTAAATAATTTCGTAGTCGGTGTTGGTGACAATAATAGAGTCATTGATTTGCTCCACCACCAAACCAAGGAAGTGCATTTGCTGCTCGAGTCGCTTTCGTTCACTCACATCCCTGATTACACTTATGAAACCGGTGGGGTTACCGGCAGCATCCTTCAATAAACCGGCGCTTATTTCCGCCGGATACTCGGAGCCATCTGCCCTGAGCAAGTCATATTGCCCGGAACCTACGGTATCTTTATCAAACAATTCCGTCATATCGGCCAGTGCTCTTTCTCTGTCACGGGAAACAATACTCTCGAAGGCACTCTTACCAATAACATCGTTCTCCGAGTCAAACCTGCCAAGCCTCAGCACCGCCTTATTAACATCAGTGATAGTTCCGTTAAGATCGGTGACTGTTATCCCATCATTGACAGATTCAAACATGAGGCGAAGCTTCTCCTCGTTCTCTCGTAGCTCCTTCTCAGACGCCAGATATGAGATCTTATACGCCTCAAACTCACATACCTGCTGTCTCACTCGCTCGAGTTCTTCGACCAGCTGCGCTTTCTTTTTCTTAAGGTCGCTCTTCATAAAATACCTCGTCTACGGAGAGTCTTATACCGAGACTACACTAGACAATAAAAGGCGCCATGCACAATCATAAACGGTAGACTGTGGCGCCTTTAAATACCTTCGGTTATCCCCAGACTAACCCTTTGAGACCACATGTTAACCTTTCTTTTCTATACCGGGCTCCCCCTCGCCTGCGCCGCGAATAGCAGGCTATTCACCGCAGTGACAATTGCTGTTGAGTCAAACGGCTTCTGCATGACACCAATAGGACCGTATTGAAGGGCCCTCGCCATCATCTCACTATCGGGATAACCAGTGATGATGGTTACCGGTAGTTCGGGTACCGTAGCTCGTATATGCTTGAGGACTTCTGCCCCTTCCATATCCGGCATCTTTAGGTCCAGAAAGACCATGTCGATATTACCCTGCTCCACGTACTCAATACCCTCGGCACTACTGGCGGCTGTTATCACGGTATGCCCCTCATCAACCAGTGTCTCTTTGAAAATAGAGCGTACAAATTCATCATCATCAATGACAAGAATGCGAGCTTTGGCCCCGCCCATCTTATCACGCAGCCAGTCGTCAATAACCCCCTGAGGGAATCTCCATTTATTACCGATCTTAATTGCCGGTATTCTACCCTCCTTCAAGAGTCGATAGATTGTTCTTTTATTGAACCGAAGATACTGTCCTAATTCCTCGACGGTCATCAATTGCGGCACGGGATACCTCCTGTCATCCCCTGGCATCTCCCTCCCCCGATGCCAACAGGTTATTGTTTCCTACTATTCAGCCACTGGTTGATGTGGTTTTCTGGTACACCCATACTTTGCGCAGTGGCCACAGTCCTGTCGACTATTGTCTGCGTGATAGTCGTGCCGACGAGTGATTCGAACCTCATCTCAACCCCCCGGGCAATGCTGTCCATACAGGCTGCCCAACGGGACGTTTTATCCGATAAATCATGATGAAAACCCACCGGGAATAATTTCGACCCAGACCTGGTCCCCTCTTGAAGAGCACTCTCGATACTGTTCGCTACTGTCGTGATATCGAACGGCTTGGTAATATAATCCGTAGCCCCGAGCTTCATCGCCTCAACAGCAGTCTGCACATCGCCAACACCTGTAATAACGATGATTAGTGTATCCGGATGGGCTCGTTTGGCCTTGGTGAGGACATCTATGCCAGATATCCCGGGTAATCGGAGGTCCAGCAACATCAAATCGATATTGCTACTGGATAGTTTTTCCAGGGCATGTTCTCCTGTCGAGACCGCGAAACAGTGATATCCCTCGCTCTCCTCGAGACCAGCCGAAAGTAAATCAGTAACGCCTTCGTCGTCGTCGACTATTAGAATATTGGCATTCTTTAACATCCGACTCCCCCTTATAGTCAGTTTTATTCAGCTAAGTGCAATTATCTTCATTCTAATGGCTATGAAGTTTACCGCAGTCACCCGGTTTTGTCAAGGGGTAAATCGTTTTTTAATACTAATGGATAACAGGCAGCGCTGGTTGCCAACATGCTATAATCCACAGAGACAGAACTCTGATATGAACCTTCAGCATTAACTATGAGATGAATTTAAGGGAGGAAAAGAATGACCGACCTCAAAAAGGTTAGTGAAGCACTGAATACCTATCTGCGTCCTCAGACCTTCCCGGTAGCGGTCAGGTTATGCAAGTCAGCCGAGGAACTTCCGGAGAGGGTCAGGATACCGCAGCGTGACCTGGGACTGGATATCTCTCTCTGTCACGCTATTGCCCTGGCCAAGCGTTACGGCTGGACAATCGCCGTAGATAAAGAGCAGACCTGTTACGTGGCAGGTATAAGCCTGGGGTTCTGGACATTGCCACCGGATGTGGTGGATGGTAGTTTCCAGGAGACCGCTGGCCTCTGGGGGATGAACAAGGAACAGGCAGCCGCCTCCATCAAGAATATGCCCAAGTTCGAATACGGCACGTATCAGTATGCGCTCATGGCGCCGGTGGATAGAGCCACTTTTGAACCGCATGTTATCCTGTTTTACGGCACCCCGGCGCAAATATGGGTACTGCTTGGTGGTTATACTTCTGGAACTGGCTCACAGGTCAACATTACCCTGTCGACAGGCGCCGGGTGTACCAACACCATTACCCGAACAATCCAGGAAGAGCAGGCCAAGTTCGTTATCGTCGGAACTGGCGAACGGCTGGTACCCAATACCCAGGACTACGAGTGCGCCTTTTCGGTCCCATTCTCTAAGATAGAACTGACCATAGCGGGACTAGAACGGGGTTACCGGACGGGTGTCTTCAGGTATCCGATCCCTTCATTCCTGAGATACGGTTCGCAGCATCCTCCCGGCTATGCCGAGATGAGAAGCCATATCCTGGAGTATATGGAAAAGGAAAAGTCATAGCTTTAGCTTGAGTTCGCAATCTCAATATGGTCGGGGTGAGCGGATTTGAACCGCCGACCACCTGAACCCCATGTAGCACGGAGAAAAGGTGGAGCCCGCTTGCCTCCTTTCTGGCATGAACAATACCACCTCAAACTAAGGCAAGTCAAAGGGATATTAGAAGGCTAGCAGACCGTTGAAGGCCTGCTAGCCTACGTTAGTCTAGTCTGAAATTATTACCTTTTACTAAGGCCAGTGTTTGAAATTGTCATTGCCCACTGAGCAGGTACCGTATCTATAATCCACTCCATCGTAATACTCGAAAACGAACTGGAGCCAGTAGCAATCATCGTGGTCTGGACGGTCGAGTTTAATACGAAAATGACCAGCACCCCACGACCACCAACTTATATCCTCCTCAATATTGATGTCTTCATACCACCCGCCATAAGTTGAAGTATAAAATGCTCCTTGAACCGAACATAGTGATACCTGTACAGGTTGACCACCATAACTTGTACCGAAGTGATATATGGTCTGTTTTCTATCAGGAGCCTGCAAGGTCACCTCGATATCTAACTTCTGAGTAACAGCTCCCAGGCTATTAATCTTGGATTCAATATCGTCGAAGCGACCAAGAATCTGCTCTAGTTCTGAAGGATTAACGGTAATGGTGACTAGAGCCGTATCAGTCCCTCCATTACCATCTGACGTAGTGTAGCTAAAGCTATCTACACCTCGAAATCCAGTATCGGGAATATAACTGAAAGAGCCATCCGCATTAAGGGTAACTGAACCATTAGCAGGATCTGTAGGATTCTCGGCTACAAGGTCATCTCCATCAGGGTCAGTGTCATTCAACAATACACCAGGTGCAGATACGATTAGTATGGCGTCACCTGTGTGGGAATAGAAGTCATCAATAGAGCCAGGTGGCTCGTTACAGGCGTCAATCATTGGATTCCCAATGAAAGTCCCTTCATCGTTGAATATTGCATCGCAGAAATTAGCTATAGTACCATTATTTTCAATTTCACCATAGCTAGTGCTCGTTATGGTACCATAGTTGTTTATAGTGCCATCATTTGTAATAAAAGCGTCGTTAGTTAAAGTACCATAGTTGTTTATAGTGCCACTCACATTTTCAATATAATATGTATTTAAGATATATCCGTAGTTATTTATAGCACCGTAGTAGCCACCAAAGTTGGTGATTAAATCCTCACTCTCGATTATGCCAGAACTATGGTTGTTGAAGGTACCTTCATTAACAATGCCGGTATCGCTTCCTATACAATGGATATAGCCATAATTTTCAAAGACTCCGATTTTATCACCAGATTCTGCTAGGTTATCGATATTAGTGCCGTTGTTTTCAATGACGCCAGAAGCCTGGTTAGTGAATGTACCGACGTTATAGATGCCATGAACGAAACCTGGACCACCATCCAAGTTGATACTACCGTCATTTTGTATGATACCCTCATTAGCTATTCCACCATACCCATCGATAGTGCCGTCGTTTCCGATGTAGCCGAAGTTTGTGATGCATCCACTATTTTCGATAGCACCCAAGTTGTGTAATTCAACATCATAAGTATCTCCCAAAACCCAAAGTGTGTCACCTTCTTCAATTATCAAGCTGCCAGATAGGTCGAAATTTATATCTAAGTAAACAATCGAATCTGTCCCACTGACACTATCTATAGTGATATTGTCATCACTATTAGGTACACGTCCCAGGGACCAATTATCTGAGTCACTCCAAAGGTTACTGTAATCCCCTTCCCAGGTTATAGCTTCTGCATGTGCCTCTTGTGGCATTAAGAATACGAACCCAATTGCTACCAGAATAATAGCTGTTGCTGCGGAAATCCATTTCATTTTCGCTTCTCCTTTCTCTTTATAATTTCCTAGAATCCGTTTCATTTTTCACCTCCCTTATACAAAAAGAGAGCACCAATTAACTGCGGATTTTGGTGCTCGCCTAGTCATCCATCACCCACCCCCCAACTTTGTTATCAACAAACAGGTCAGGTGTGGATAAGTATTAATGATGTACGTATTAATACTTAACACGGATATTCATTCTAGGTTTCATTATCAATATCTGTCAACTTCACTTTAGTTAGCTTTTCCTACACCCACTATCATATATCTCAATTCAAATGTCGGCAGCTATGTCAATTAACATAAAAAGGGGAGCGAGTTCACTCCCCAATCTATACCCCATGTAGCCCGGAGAAAAGGCGGAGGCCGCTTGCCTCCTTTCCGCCATATTTTAACTTCAAGAACAATACAAATCAACTAATAATTAAATAAGGGAGAGCTATTCTTAGCTCCCCAATATTTCTACCAACTCTTAGCTTCGCTTTCAGTAAGTAACGATATTATTCGTATGAGATGGCAATCCAACAGAAATTAACTCCCCCTGCCGGAGCGTTAACAGTAGCTCCATCTGTATTTCTAGGAGTGATTGTGAAAGAGTCCACCGTCTTATTTGTAAGATAGAGTACAACAGGCCTCCAATTGCCCGGGAAATCATAACCAGTACTATTATAAAACATAGCAACAACGCTATAGTTTATATCTGCCATCGCACTTGAGAAACTAATAGTTACGCTATCAGTCCCCTCAGCTATTGTTCCAATGCCGGCTCTGTATTCTGTAAAACCCGGAGGGCCTTGGTCACCAGTAGGACCTTTATCGCCGGTAGGCCCCTGTTCACCTATGGGGCCTTGTTCACCTACAGGGCCCTGGTCACCAGTAGGACCTTTATCGCCGGTAGGCCCCTGAACACATGAACAGGATACAATCATGCTAAGAATACTGAAGAGCACTATCAGAAAGACAATTCTAGACGAAATTTTTACTAGTCTGGTTTTTAATACTTGAGGCATTTTTACCTCTGCCTCATGTAATTGGGTATTTAGGCTGAATTATTTAGCTTCAGTCTTCAACAATGCAATCTCGGATGCACTGAATATTCTCCACCCACGTCTGTCCTTGAGTGCAGAATCTGCTATTTTACCGGTTCGTACCCAGCGCGAGAAAGTTGACCTGCTAATGCCTGCAATTCGACAGACTTCACTTATTCTATAGAATGTATTCCCGTTTATGGACGTCGGCATCTAGCATTCTCCTTCCAGAGAGTATTACACTACTCGCCCTCTTTGATATAGTTTGACATAGGTCAGTGACACTATTTTGACACTACTTGGCTCTCACAACAGGACCAAAAGTGCAGTAATTGCGGGCTAAAAGTATCGTTTTTTCGCAAGCAGCGTTGTTTTGATGTAGTTCTTTCTGTACATAGTAACAAATTCGGTCGAATGCATCCGCATTACGTATCTGTTCCCAAACAATCTTCTTGAAAGCATTCATTTACTATTACTTTCTTTTATCTTTGAGTTGTCCAATAATTCAATATGTTGTTAGGCAGGAATTAACTTCATCCGCGCAATAGCTTCCATAGTGTCTCATCGCCATCACTTGTCTGAATAAAAAAAGGGAAGCCATATTTGGCTTCCCTCAATCACCGCTATAGATGGTGTGGTCGGGGTGGGCGGATTTGAACCGCCGACCACCTGAACCCCATTCAGGTGCGCTACCTGGCTGCGCTACACCCCGGTACCAGTGCCTCCATTTTGATTTATCTGAAGTGAATAGTCAAGGGGCTGTCTCCATCCGGCCTTGAAGATGCCGCAAGTTGGCGTTAAGATGTTCATGGTATAGTCGATATCGCGACCATTTTGAAAAATGAGCATCACGCCAAACGTAAAACAGTTGCTGGCCGAGTTGCCGAAAGGAGTAATCCTGGTGGTAGCTGCTAAAACGAGGTCGCCGGATGAAATCATGGAGGCGGTGGGGGCGGGGGTAAGAGTTATCGGTGAGAACTATCTTCAGGAGGCGGAACGAGCCTATGAAGCGGTGGGTGACAGGGTGCAATGGCACTTCATCGGGCACCTGCAAAAGAACAAGGTACGCCGGGCTGTCAGCCTGTTCGACATGATAGAAACTGTTGATACAGCTGCCCTTGCCCGGGAGATAGACCGAAGATGCGCTGTTATTGGCAAGGTAATGCCAGTGCTGATTGAGGTCAATAGCGGACGCGAGCCGCAGAAGTCAGGTGTATATCCTGAGGCGGTTGAGCTTCTGGTATTGGAGATATCAGCCCTTCCAAATATCAGAGTCGAAGGCCTGATGACGATGGGCCCGGAGGTTGGTGACCCAGAGGACGCGCGGCCATATTTTATCGAGACAAGAAAGCTTTTTGACTATCTCAAAGAGCTGAACCTGCCCGGGGTAACCATGAAATACCTCTCGATGGGAATGACCAACTCCTACCGGGTCGCTATTGAGGAAGGCGCCAACATCGTCCGCATTGGCA
>DUFD01000012.1 GCA_011171075.1 Dehalococcoidia bacterium
ATCTCGCGGGCGGTCTCGATGACAATCTCCGGCTTATGCCGGGCGAATTCCTCCGGGTTGTCGGCCTCACTACCGACGGGGTAACTGACCGGCTCCACGAGGAAGGGTATGTCATACTTGATGCACTCTTCGGCTACCGTCCTGACGATGCCTAGCTGCCTGCTGGCCAGTTCTTCTAGGTCGGGTCGGTAATACACGAGTATTTTCACCGCCGAGGCACCCATCCGCTTGATTTTTTCGACACCCCATCCCTCGAGCAGCTCGGTGACACGGTGCTCTCTGCTGCCGCTGTATCCGGTGGCCTCGATGCTGACGAGGAGTCCGGTGGTGCCGGGGAGAGCCCCCCGACTGATGCACTGGGAGGCGCCGAACAGGGGGTCAATCAGTACGGCAGTGGCAATCGGGGCGAAGGTAGAGCACAACTCCAGCTTACGCTTTACCATTTCATCATAGCCTACCGACTGAGGGTCAGCCGGATTAATCATGTTGCGGAAAGACCCGCGGTGGTCCATGGCACAGATAGTGAGTATTCCATCCGGGCTGGCTATCTGCTGCAGACCCCTTAGTTTGCCAATTGTTAACCGCTCCATAATTGATATTATGGACTAAAAGGGACACTCAATCAATACAAAGACTCATGTATTAATTACATATTTGTCATCCTTGTAATCGTGGGATATAATCGGTCATAAATTATACTCTACAGGTGATGTTGATTGGGTGTGCACTGGATTTATCGGGTCAGTAAT
Organism: Dehalococcoidia bacterium; assembly: GCA_011171075.1. Classification (GTDB taxonomy): domain Bacteria; phylum Chloroflexota; class Dehalococcoidia; order Dehalococcoidales; family Fen-1064; genus W589. The sequence goes on from DUFD01000012.1 coordinate 750, forward strand.
CCAGCAGTGAGGATGATGCTGTTTCTCCTTAGTCGCTGGGAGGTTGAGGGGAAGGAGAACGTTCCTCGTGAAGGGCCGCTCCTCGTGGTTGCCAACCATATGACCAACCTTGACCCGCCGTTACTCAGTGTCAGTCTGGGGCGGTACGCGATGTTTATGGCCAAGGAGGGACTGTTTCGTACGAAACTTTCGAACTATTTCATACGGGGTCTGGGAGGGTTTCCGGTACGCCGCGAACGGATGCAGCGGGAAGCACTGATTGCCGCCGAACAGGTCCTCAACAATGGTTATGCCCTTTGTATATTTCCCGAAGGTATGAGGAGCCGGACCGCTCAATTACGACAGGCCTTCCCCGGGGCGGCTATGATAGCGATACGTACCGGTGTTCCCATTCTGCCGGCAGCGATTACCGGTACGGAGACTGTCAAGGGTGCAGTCTGGTTGCGACGCCCCCGGCTTACCGTTACTTTTGGCCAGCCGTTCCAACTGCCGCCACCTGCGGGAAATAATAATCGCGATAAATGTGCCGAGTACATAATGGAGCGTATCGCTGAGCTTCTTCCGCCGGAATACAGGGGCGTTTATGCGAATACAGGGACCGAACAGGCGACATGACAGTCACGATTGAGAAGGCGGCGGGGACCGTGTTCTGTTTCGGGGTCAAGAGGGCAATCGATATCCTGGAGAAAGTTGCCGGTGAGCGTGGCACGGTCGAGACACTGGGTCCGGTTGTCCATAACAAGCAGGTCGTGCAGAGGCTGGCAGAGATTGGCGTCAGGGTGGCCAGAGATGTCGATGATATCAGGGGCGACACCGTGGCTACCGGTGCTCATGGTATCAGTCCCCAGGTGGAAGACGAGATTCGTGCCCGGAACATTCAGATAGTCAATACCACCTACTGTCCCTTCGTACGACGTGCCCAGCTGGTAGCTGCCAGGCTGGTGAAGGCAGGCTTTTTCGTAATCGTCTACGGCGATGCCGAGCATCCCGAAGTGAAGGGCATTCTTGGCTGGGCCAGTGGTAACGGCATGGCGACGCTGGACGAGAATGCCGTTGCCAGGCTCAGTCCTCTGCCTCGACGTCTGGGAGTCCTTGCCCAGACAACTCAGATACCGGCTAACTTCTCTGAGTTCGCTAAGAAGCTGATTGATTCCGTGTTTGTCAGGGACTCAGAGCTGCGTATTATTGATACTATCTGCCATGACATTAGAAAACGGCAGTCGGCAGCGCTGGAGCTGGCTAACAGGGTGGGACTGATGCTGGTCATCGGTGACCATACAAGCGCCAATACGAACCGCCTCGCTGAGCTCTGTTCACTGGCGACCACGACCTATCTGATCGAGACTGCCGATGATATCCAGCCGGGCTGGCTTGAGGGGTGCTCCAGTATCGGGCTTGCCGGTGGGGCATCCACCGCCGACCAGACAATCGAGGATGTGGTGGCCAGGCTGAAGGAACTTACCGGAAGCTCATAGGCCCATCTGCTGGGCGACTGTTTCACGGTGATAATCGCCATCACCGAAGCTTAATTGCGCTGCCTTACCCCGCTTCGTGTAGAACTGCAAATCGTGGTCGATGGTGCAGCCGATAGCACCGTGAATCTGATGTGCCAGGGTAACAACCCTTTCGTAAGCCTCGCCCGCCCATGCCTTGGCGATAGCTATCTCACTGTGACAGGGTAGCCCTGCGCTCAGCATCCAGGCCGCCTGATAGGTACAGAACCGGGTGCTGTCAACATCGGTGGCCATATCGGCGCAGTAGTGCTGGATGACCTGGAAACTGCCAATCGGGCGGTCGAACTGGTGTCTCTCCTTAGCGTAATCGAGTGTCATCTCCAGTACTCGTTGCAGCCCTCCTACGAGGTCGCAACATCTGGCAACGGCACCACGCTCGATTATCCGCCTTACTATTGCCCAGCCTTTGCCGACTTGCCCCAGTATATTATCTTTGGGGACTCTAACTCCGTCGAAGACCACCTCAAACAGCTTGTCTCCAGATATCGTTTTCAGGGCGGAATGGTTCAGTCCGGGGCTGGACGCTTCCACGATGAAGACGGTGAGCCCCTCTTCGGGGTTGACCGACTGCTCCGTGCGGGCAACGCACAGTAGATGGTCGGCCACGTGGGCATCTGGTACAAAGAGCTTGGTACCTTCAATAACGTACGCGTCACCGTCGGTGGTGGCGGTAGTCGCGATTGAGGCGGCGTCGTACCAGGCGTTGACCTCGTTCAGGGCAAGGGTGAAGATGGACCTGCCACTGGCGATATCAGGCAGGTACTTCTGTTTCTGCGTATCGCTGCCGGCATCCAGGATAGTGAAACCACCGAGGATTACGCTCGAAAAGAAAGGACCGGGCAGGCAGGCCCGTCCCATCTCTTCCAGCAGTATCGCCAGGTCGATGAATCCCATGCCGCTACCGCCGTAGCTTTCGGGTAAGGCCAGCCCCATCCAGCCGAGCCCGGCCATCTCCTGCCACAGCTCCGGAGTATAGCCTTTCTCGTCCACCTCCATCTCACGGACGAGTGTCTTGGGGCATTTATCCTCCAGAAAGTCCCGGGCTGATGTCCTCAGCATTTCCTGTTCTTCAGAAAGGTTGAAGTCCATATCTATTTACCTCTCTTCCTTTTCATTGATACCGGCCAGTTTTTTAGCCAGCCTCTTTTTCGGTTCAAGGTCTGTATCACGCAGTAACGTCATCCGGTGCGCTTCGGGAGAGCCACCGCCGTGGATGTTGGAGACAATGTCCCTCGTCTCGAAGGCCAGCTTCTCGATGAGACGGAACATGCGCATCCTGTCCTCGACGGGCACGTCGGCGGCCCCCTTCAGGTACTTTTCGATGAAGTGACCGATTTCCGGATTTTGCAGGTCTCTCTCGGAGGGCAGGTCAGCGACAAAGCCTCCGGCGATGTCCACCAGTAGACGGAGTACTTCATGATATTCCTGGCCTTCGTATAGTTTGGAGGTGTTGGCAAGGACACTATCGACCAAATATATACCGGAGTCACTTGGCATGGCCTCGATAGAGGCTGCCAGACAGCAGCCGTACATTGTCTCGACCGTCTTTATCATCTCTACCAGCTTGGCGTTGATGTGCGAGGCGTTGGATACCCCGTTGTATTCGGCGATGGTGGCGGCTGCGCCAATGATTACATCACCCACGCCACACTTACAGCCGCCGTGCGAGTGGCGATGGTAGCTCCCGAACCTTCTCACCATCGGGCCGGCGAATTCGTACTCTCCGCAGAGGAACACCCTTTTCCACGGTATAAAAACGTCATTGAAGATGACCATCGGGCAGAACTTGCTGAAGTCGACATTGCCGAGGTCAATCCCTTCCAGTGCCCTTGCTTCGAGCGTACCCCGTCCGTAGATGTGGATTACATTTTCCGTATCGGCCGGCAGGGCAAAGCAAACGGCGTAGTCCTTATCATCCTCTCGCATCTCCCGTGAGGGCATAATCAGCCCCTCGTTGGCACACAATGACCCGCTCTGGTGTGCCTTGGCACCGCGGACAATGATGCCGTCTCTGGTTCGGTCGACGACTCGCAGGTACATGTCCGGGTCGGGCTGTGCTGATGGGCGCAGCGAGCGGTCTCCCTTGACATCGGTAACTCCGCTCCAGACGACGAGGTCGTTCTTCTGGACGTGCTTAAGGTAATCAAGGAACCGCTGGTAGTAGGTGGTGCCGTGTCTGGCATCTACCTCGTAGGTTGTTACCCCGACGGCATTCAGGGCATCCAGCCCGGTGCAGCGCATATAGCAGGTACCCGTCCGCTGTGAGAGGAACTTGAGCATTTTAACCTTGGTCAGCAGGTCGTCGGTGCTCTCATAGAGCCTGGTGAAACGACTGACCTCCTCACCGATAAGGTCGGAGTGGGCTACCAGCAGTTTGCGGCCCTCCGGGTCATGGGCGAGGGCATAAGTCTGGGCCACCGCGGCTACCTGCCCTTTTATCAGCGGGTGAGCGGTGAAATCAGCCACCTTATCGCCAAGGACGTAGGCTGCAGGACTCATCTGGCGGAGACTGTCATAATACTGCTCAGCAGTCCTCATATACTATCTCTCATATCTGTGATTAGTCAGGCGCAGTACTGGATTTCAGCATTGGGGTAGACCGTAACCTTTGTATCGTCTTTATGGGAAGAAAGGAGTTCGAGAACGTCGTCCCAGCTGTGTTTGAATATGACTTTGTCCGATTCACCGAACCAGCTCCGGCTGGCTAAATCGGGGTACTCCGAGAAGACAATCAGGCGGTTAACGTGCGGTGGCACCCTGGCCCCCTGCCGCAGCGGGGCAAAGCTGGTGTTGCCGAAGGTGCCCAGCAGGTAATGGGTGACCTGCCCGTCCGGGGCGTTGGCGATGAGGACGATATCGCCGCCGGGGGCCACAGAGCCGTAGGCGATGGCCGCCCCGATAAAGCCCTCGTTGGCCTTGGCAAATGTATTGGAGATGACGATGTCCTGACCCTCGGCGCGGGGTGTCAGGTAGTGGTCTTTGGCTGCCTGGACCGCCGCCAGGTACGATGGTTCCAGCGCTCCCGAGAAAACGGCCGTCGTCTCTCCCCACATATTGATAAGGCAATTAATCATAACGTCCAGTCCGGCCAGTCGGGCGGCCTCCTCGACGTCCATTCGCATTGGATTTTCTTCGAAAATCCCCATACCGACAATGCGGTGCTCGCGGGACTGTCTGGCTGTCTCGTAGAAAGAGTCGTGGTTCTGGCGGGTGGTCTCAAAGGAGGTCACGCCAGGGAGGATTATCTTGCCGCCGCCGCCGAAACCGTTCATCGGGTGGGGAACCACCGAGCCAATGGCAATCTTGAGGTTGCACTTCATTACCTCTTCATTGATGTAGACCTCGGTGCCGTAGGTCTTTGTCGTGCCGACGTGTATGCAGTTTCCGAATGCATTGTGGTTATAGACCGGAAAACGGGCCATTGCCTCCTCACCGAGCTTCTTGGCGAAGTGCTCCCGGGTATATGTTCCGTGGCAGCCGAGGGCGCAGATAAGCCTAATCTGGTCGTCGGAAATACCGGCGGCAGCCAACTCCGAGAGCACGGCAGGCAGGATGTCGTACGTTCTTGTAGCGCGGGTCATGTCATCGAAGATAATGACGACCTGCTCTTTGCCTCTGGCCAGTTCCCTGATGGATGGTGTACCAATGGTATCCGCCACCGCCGCCTCTATCTGTTCGGGTGTCAGTGCGGGTAGATTGTAACCGGCCATATTATGGGTCTCGACCTGCCAGCTGTCAGGTAGTGGCAGAACCAGTTCCCTGACGCCGTACCAGGCAAGCTGTGGTAGTTTCAAGTCGTTCATGCGTTCTCCTGCTATTCGGACGGTAGACCGAGTCCACGGGTCGCCACGATGTTTTTCAACACTTCGGTGGTACCTGCCTGGAGGCTGTAACCCTTCGACCCCAGGTAAGAGTGCGGGGCCATGCCCAGAATCGGTGCCCATTTCGACTCAGTGAGCAACTGGCCGTACTGGCCCAGGATTTCAGTAGCGATACTGGCAAGACGCTGTTCGAAGGTGGTGCAGTAGGCCTTAGCCATGGCAGCCTCTACATTGGGGGCACGCCCTTCCTCTATGACTAGTACCACGCGGTAGGAAAGCAGGCGGCCTGCCTCAAACTCAATCTGGAGCCGTGCTAGTTTCTGGCGGATATGCGGGTCTTTGCACAGCGGTACCCCGTTTTTCTTCGTTTCTTTGGTGAACTGAATCAGGGCGTCAAACAGGGGGTAGTTACCCATGATACGCTCCAGCCCGGCCCTTTCGTAGTCAAGCTGGTTGAGTATCTGATAGAAGCCGCGGTTCTTCTCGCCAATCAGGTACTTCTTGGGCACGCGGACATTGTCGTAAAAGACCTCCCCCCAGGCTTCACTGCCGGTAATATCGATTGTCGGCTGGATGGTGATTCCCGGAAGGCTGGCGTCGATGATAAACTCGCTGATGCCGCGGTGCTTTGGGGCATCCTGGTCGGTACGGGCTACCAGATAGACATGAGTCATGAATCCGGCACAGCTGGTCCACATCTTCTGGCCGGTGATTACATAGTCGTCTCCGTCCTCGACGGCTCTGGTCCGGAGCGATGCCAGGTCGGAACCGGCCTCCGGTTCGCTCATCCCCAAGCCGACGTAGGCCTCTCCCTTCAGAATCTTGGGCAGGAACTCTTCCTGCAGTTCTTCTGTGCCATAGGCCATTATGGCACGGCCTATCTGGCGGTCGGCAAACCAGTGACAGGCGGCGGGAGCCCCGTAGCGGAGCATTTCCTCGGTGAGGATGAGGCGGTCGATATCACTCCGACCCTGACCTCCGTATTCCTTCGGCCACGCTAGGCCAATCCAGCCACGGGCGGCCACCTTTTTGGTGAATTCGGGAGAGTAGCCCTGTATCCAGCCATCGCACATCGGCTGGAACGTCCCGTTACTAATCTCACCCTCGAGGAAGTCGCGTACCTCCTGACGGAATGCGTCCTGCTCCGATGTAAATTGAAAGTCCATCCCTGTTGACTCCTCAGTACAGTAATCGATTGTGCCTGATTAGCTTGTCTAACTAAATTGCCAGGCAGGTCACAGTTCGGGAAATGCCGCCTATCGGGTGAATAATCTGGGTAATGATATCACCAATCTGGTTCAGGGTTTCTGCCTCTACTATGGCAATGATGTCATAGGGGCCGGTGACGAGGTCAACTGATTTCACACCTTCTAATCCCTTCATCTGGGCAGCAATCTCCCTGGTCCTGCCTACCATCGTCTCAATCAGAATAAAGGCCTTTGACATGATAGAATCCACCTCCTGTAGATTAGGAATATTCCCTGAGGGGCAATCTCGCAATTCTGCCCCATTATACTCCAAATCACCATGCCGTTTCACTTTTCGGGTGGGGCAGGCCAGTTTTCTCCGGGAACTGGTCTCATATATTTATTTCCTTCCGGCGGTTATCTGATTGTTTCACTAAGCACTGGTTTCCTTCATCAGATTCACGACAAACTTGATCAGCATGACAAGAGTTCCTATCCCGAGTCCGACAGCGACGCACACTAATACTATCGTAATAATTATCGGAACGACGTCTGCCCAGGTGCTGGACGGTATGACGTCAAAATTGAAGGGGAATATGTCTAGTAAAGTGGCTATGGTGACGATTCCTATCACATTTAAAATGATAAGGATGGTCTGCCGGAGCCAGTATCTATCATGAACAATAAGGATAACATGCCCTGCTATGGAAAGTGCGAGTGTTGTAATAAGTACTGGCAACCAGGTGAAATAGTCATCGGTTAAAATCGGCGTTTTTGTCCAGGTAGTGGCACCGTTAACTATCGCTGAATGATAATAAGCTATGTAATTGTGAAAGAATGAGAAGAAGATTAGTAAAGCAATACTCCAGGCAATAGCAAAGCTGGAGGCGGTTAATCTGAGAGCTCTCGATTCGGTGAAATAGTTGTCCATACGGTGTGTGCTTATCTTCGCATCTCTAATCGCTGAAATAGGACTATCAGTTTGTATCGCTGGTGACTTGCTGCTTGGAATGTCCGCTGCTTTATCGCGTGTAGGCAAGATGCCTCCTGCAATATCGCCTGCTATCGGAACCTTGTATAGTTCTCCCTGGTAGGCTTTCACCATAAGCACGACCCAAAGGACAAAACCAAGTATGCCGATAACAGCACCGAAAAATCCACCGACATATGGTATCCACGTCAGCAGAGCACTGGCTATGGTGAGAGCACCAAACACCACAATCGATTGCATGGCATGAAATCTGACAAAATGGTTCTTTTGTTCGATGACCACAAAGATGATACCCGTAATCCAGCCAGCAAGATAGCAGAGCAAACCGGCAACATTTGGCTTCAGGCCGGTTGTTGAGTCCGTTACAGTAGTCTCTTTTCGCTGTTCTGCCTCGATACGTTCTTTTTCCTCTTCATAGATTTTTATTCTTTCTTCCGGTGATAAATCCATGATATTCCCCCATTAGTATATAGAGTAACCTATTATATTGGCTGATAGATAAAAGGGTAGCACGTTTTAATTTAGCGTAACAAGTAGTTCAGTATCAGGAGTCCAAGCTGGTATGTAAAGAAAATTTAGGTGCCTGATGAAGATGTTGAGTGGGATGGGACTATCGTGTTGACAGTGGGTGGTCGACTCGGCCTATAATATGCAATCCGCAGGATTTCGCCCGAGTCCGTAGATGGTGTTGAATCCGGGGGGCGTGCGTTTCCCCCGGTCTGTCATTTGCGGGCTGTGGGTGCAGGGAGGGATATCTTGGATTATGGTCTAAGTGAAGAACAGATCACACTGAGAGACCTGGCGAGAAGGATTGCCGAAGAGAGGATACTGCCGGTACGGGCTGAACTTGATGAGACCGAGGAGTTCCCCTGGGCGATAATGAAGGACCTCGCCGACAGTGATATGTTTCGTGTTTTTGTACCGGAGGAGTATGACGGTCTTGGTGGCGGCACCCTCGACCTGTGCCTCGTCGTGGAGGAGTTGAGTCGTGCCTGTAGCGGGGTAGCGGTGTGCTATGCCGCCAGCGCCCTCGGGGCCTCAGCTATCCTGCAGTTTGGCAGTGAGGAGCAGAAGCAGAAATACCTGCCGGACATTGCCGACGGCAAGCGGCTTACGGCCTTTGGCCTGACGGAGCCGACCGCCGGTAGCGATGCCGCCGGCATCAGGACTACTGCGGAGAAGGTGTCCGGTGGGTACGTGCTCAATGGCACCAAGCAGTTCATCACCAATGGCGGTGAGGCTGAGATATATACCATCATCGCTCTTACCGACAAGTCAAAGGGCGCTCGCGGCGCCAGTGCCTTTATCGTTGAGAAAGATACGCCCGGTTTTACCTTCGGCAAGAAGGAGAAGAAAATGGGCATCCGCACTTCCGCCACCAGAGAGCTGATTTTCCGCGACTGTCTCGTCCCTGAAGAGAACCTGATTGGCAGGGAGGGGATGGGTTTCGTAATGACGATGCGGGTATTGGACAAGTCGCGTCCCGGCATCGGTGCTCAGGCGGTTGGGATTGCCCAGGGGGCCCTTGAGGCGGCGGTGGACTACACCTCGCAGCGTATCCAGTTCGGCCACCCAATCATTTCTTTACCGGTGGTGCAGGACAAGCTGGCAGATATGGCTACCCAGGTGGAAGCTGCTCGACTGCTCGTTTACGGGGTCGCCCGGACGATTGACAGTGGTGCTAAGGACATCACCGAAGAGGCCTCGATGGCCAAGGTCTTTGCCTCGGACGTTGCCATGAAGGTTACGGTTGATGCCGTGCAGGTCTGTGGCGGTGCCGGTTACATGCGTGACTATCCGCTGGAAAAGATGATGCGCGATGCCAAGATTACCCAGATATACGAGGGCTCCAATGAGGTACTGCGCAATACTATCGCCGTCGGTCTGCGAAAACGCAAGGCGAGGCGGGTATAAATAATCTGTCAGATGGTGAAATCAGAAGCATTCATAGGCCAAAGAGTTCATATAGAGGTAGACAGGCCGCTTAGTTCAAGTCCCGCCGCTATCGCTAGGCTGTTCTATTCCGCATTTTTCACAGAATTCTTTAAGAATAAGCGATGGTGGTTTCTGCATATCTAATCTTTCTCTGTAGTAGTAATCACCAGCTACAATCATTTGCCCACACACAAAACAAGTATGCTCAATGCGTGCTTTAGTTCTTACACGATATTTAGCTTGTTCATATTTTGTCATATTAACTCATTCGTCTGTATCCGGGGATGGAAGAAATCCCTTTATGTATATTTAATTTTTGTCCAATGTCTAGATACGGGCAATTATTGTATTCTTGTTCAGTTTGAAATATCATGTACCCATGGGCGTCAAATAAAGCTCCTGGGAAATCACGCAAATTTTCAAAGAATGTCCCGTCCTTGTGATATAAGGCATGCCTAGCATGAACCTCCCACAGGTCATTCAGTAATTTACCAGTCAACCGCCTTCCACTTGTTCTGATGGCTGTTATCATCTTGTCTTCCCCCTTCTTTTCTTTCCTAGTTTCGATAACAGCACGCTTATTCGTGTCTAACCCAGCCAGCCTTCGGAGCACTGAATTAGGCGTATCCTTAAACGGTACTGCCTGTGACTTAAGCCAGGAATATACGTCTTCATCAATCCTGATAGTAGGCATCTTAAACTTCCTGTGATACTGTTACAGTATATTTTATACTGTACAGAGGAATTTGTCAAGATGGCAGCCAAAATCTGTACCACGTCCCTATTGACCCTCTTTTATTTTTCTTTATCGTCTAGCAACTCAAACAAAAAGAGGTCAGGTTAAATATTATGCGGAGCGATTCCATCTGTCAGGTAAAAATATAGTATAATGGGGCATCCGTGAAATGAACATTATAGTCTGTCTCAAGCAGGTGCCGGGCACCACCGACGTTAAGATTGACCCCGAGACCAATACCCTCAGGCGTGAAGGGATTGAGAACGTGGTCAACCCCTTCGATACCTATGCCCTTGAGGAGGGCGTTCGCCTCAGGGAGCGGTTCGGCGGTAGGGTCACGGTAATCAGCATGGGCCCGCCGCAGGCGGAGGATATGCTCCGGGAAGCCGTCAGTTGCGGTGCCGACGAGGCTATCCTAATCAGCGACCGTGCCTTTGCTGGCAGCGATACCCTGGCTACCTCGTATACGCTATCCTGTGCGGTCAATAAGATAGGTGATTACGACCTTGTAATCTGCGGTCGGCAGACCATCGACGGTGATACCGGGCAGGTGGGGCCGGAGTTGTCCGAGGTGTTGGGGCTGCCATTTGTTGCTTATGTTAGTAAGATAACGGAAGTGGCCGACGGCAAGATGGTGCTTGAGCGGATGGTTGAGGACGGGCACGAAGTCATCGAGACGCCCCTGCCGGCGGTAATTACCGTGGTCAAGGAGATAAACGTCCCCCGTCTGCCGTCGTTGCGGGGAATTACAAAGGCGAAGAGGGCGGAGATACCGGTCTGGACGGCAGCGGATTTGGGGGTTGACGAGGGAAGGGTCGGTCTGACTGGCTCGGCGACCTGGGTGGTCGAGATATTCTTTCCCAAGCGTGTCCATCAGGGCGAGATGCTCGAGGGAGACCCGGACAGCCAGGTGGATACCCTGATTGAGAAACTAAGAGAGCTGAAGATAGCCTAGGGATGAGGTTGAGGTGAGGTGAGTATCAGGATTGAAATCGAGCAATGCACCGGGTGCGGTAGCTGTGTTGATGTCTGCCCGTTCGGCATTATCGAGATAGTCGATGATATCGCTCAAATCGGGGAGGGCTGCAACCTGTGCGGGGCTTGTCGTGATGCCTGTACGTTTGAAGCAATAATCATTGAGGTGCCGGTTGAAGCAGCACCGGCGGATGATGCGTACCGCGGGGTCTGGGTTTATGCCGAGCAGCAGGACGGCCAGCTTAAGGGGGTTAGCTACGAGCTTTTATCAAAAGGACGGGAGCTGGCCGATACCCTTGGTACAGAGCTGTGTGCGGTCTGCTTCGGCCATAACGTCGCCGACGTCAGTCGTCTGGCTGCCTACGGGGCAGACCGGGTCTTTTTAATTGATGACCCTGCCCTGGCGAAACAGCAGGAGGATATCTACGCTGCCGAGCTAGTCAGGCTTATCCGTGAGAATAAGCCGGAGATAGTCCTTGCCGGGGCGACGTCCTTCGGGAGGGCCTTCTTCCCCCGTGTGGCCGCCGTCCTCAAGACGGGCCTTACTGCCGACTGCACCGGACTGGAGATTGACCCGGAGACAGGGCTGCTACGGCAGACACGGCCTACCTTCGGGGGGAACATCATGGCGACCATCCTCTGCCGGACGAGACGGCCCCAGATGTCTACCGTCCGTCCCCGTGTCTTCAAGCGAAACACTCCTGATAAGACCAGGCAGGGGGAGATTATTAAAGTGGACTTTGATAAAGAGCGCGTCACGGCGCGTACCAGGCTGCTTGACTTCGTCAGGGACCTGACGGAGAGGGTAAAGCTGGAGGACGCCGATATCATTGTCTCCGGCGGGCGGGGACTGGGCAAGCCGGAGAACTTCGATGTTATCCGCGCACTGGCGAATGCCCTTGGTGCAGCGGTGGGCTCGTCACGCCCGCCGGTGGACGAGGGCTGGATTCCGTACGCCCACCAGGTGGGGCAGACGGGCAAGACGGTCTGCCCGAAGCTCTATATTGCCTGCGGTATATCCGGGGCGGTGCAGCACCTCGCCGGAATGCAGACCGCCGACATCATCGTGGCGATAAATAACGACCCCAATGCCCCTATCTTTGAGGTAGCCACCTACGGCCTGGTAGGCGACCTCTTCAAGATAGTGCCACTGCTGACTGAAAGATTAAAAGGAGGTCAGTAAAATGACAGACAAACTCCCCGAACAATCAGAGACAGGTTGCTGTCCACGATTTGACCCGGAGCCCTGGGATAATAAGACAGTCTCCTTTGAGGGCAAGCTGTTTCTCAAAGACCGTGTCAGGAGCTTTCTTCATATCCCGCTCAACATGGGCAAAGTAATGACTAAAAACATGGCCAGGATTGAGGCAGCGGACGCCCTTGCCCCTGAGCAGATAACACTTTCGGATGAGAAATCCCTCTGGGGTTCCGATATCTATATTGCCGTTAGCAAAGAAGTACCGGGAGCAGAGATGACAAGGTTCCCGGGGACATTTCTGTCCAAGGTCTTTGAAGGACCGTACTCGAAGATAGGCAAGTGGGTCAAAGAAATGAAGGCCTATGTTGAATCGGAAGGCAAAGAGTTCAAGGACCTGTATTTCTTCTATACCACCTGCCCGAACTGTGCCAAGGTGTACGGCAAGAACTATGTCGTGCTGCTGGCCGCGGTTTAAGTAACCTTACCGGTCTCCTGGAATTTGTTGAATGATGACGCCATCAATGTCTATTTACTCAGACTATGACCCGTTTGCCCGCGTCTATAACAAGCACTGGGGCGACGACTTCACCACGCGTGTCTTCCCCATCCTGGAGCAACTGGTGCTGCGACAGCTTCCCAGCGGGGCCAGTATCCTCGACCTCTGCTGCGGTACTGGGCAGATGGCCAGAACCCTGACCGCCCTCGGCTACCGGGTCACCGGGCTGGACGGCTCGGCGGAGATGCTCCGCTTTGCCCGCGAGAATGCCCCCGATGCCGAGTTCATCCACGCCGATGCTCGCTCTTTTGAGATACCGCAGACCTTTGATGCCGTCATCAGCCTTTTTGATAGCCTTAACCATGTCATGACTCTGGAAGAGCTGACCACAGTCTTTCGCAATGTATGTGCTGTTCTGCGTGACAACGGGCCGTTCTTCTTCGACCTTAACATGGAGGCGGGGTACGGACTGACCTGGAACGATAGCTTCAGTATCGTTGAGGACGACCAGCTGTGTATTGTCCGCACCAGCTACATTCCTGAAGAAAAGACAGCCCGCTTCGACGCTACCGTCATGCACCTGGAGGATGGCTGGCAGCGGACAGATTTTGCCCTCCTTCAGAAGTGCTACCCGGCGCCAGATGTGATTGCTGCCCTGGGAACGGCCGGTTTGGGCGTGGTTGAGAGCTACTGTCTCGACCACCGTGAAGGACTTGTCAGGCTGACCGAAGACGCTGACCGGGCTTTCTTCCTCTGCCGGAAGTCGGCGGTGGACTCAAGCGAATAGATAATTTGTCCTCCGCGTTTCATCGGAGTAAAATATCTAAAAAGAAGGGCATCAGTAGTGATGCCCTAAGTTGCTTATAATTCCCCCTTCAAGGTTGCGGATAGCGAAGGTATTTGATGAGAAGGAAGCCGGGAGAATTCCCTGACTCAGATTATGATGATGTCGGCTCTGATTATGATATCAGCCCGGCGCTGTCGGGCGGCATAAGGGGCCGGTTTTCCCAGTTGGTAAACCTGAGGACCTTCGAGTCCCTCAGGAATCCAGCTTTTCGTCTGTACTGGAGTGCGTCACTCTGCCAGATGACGTCAATGAATATGCAGATAATGGCGCGCTCCCTCCTCATCTACCGGCTGACCGGTTCAACGACTGTCCTTGGTATAATGTCACTGTTTCACGCCATACCGATGCTCTTTCTCTCGTTGTTCGGAGGGGTTATTGCTGACCGTGTTCAGAAGAAATACGCCATAATGGTGGGTCAAGCCGCATCAGCGGTGGTGTCTCTGGCCGTGGCTCTAACCCTGATGAGCGGCTACCTGAGCGAAACGAACGAGGGGTCGTGGTGGGTACTGGCAATAGCCTCCCTCTTTCAGGGGATTGTTATGGGGCTGATGATGCCATCACGCCAGGCGATGGTCCCCGAGCTTGTTGGCGAGGAGCAACTACTCAATGCCCTTTCTTTGAACAACGTCGGTATGAGCAGTATGCGCTTTATATCGCCGGCGGTGGCCGGTTTCCTCATCGAAGCCTTTGACTTTGAGGCTGTGTATTTCACAATGACGGGTATGTATCTCCTGGCGGTTCTGCTGGTAAGCTTCCTGCCACGGACCGGTACGACAACCCTGCGCGGTAGTGGCGCCCTGAATGATATTAGAGAGGGCATTAAGTATCTCCGTCACCAGACTACTATCATCTTCATCCTGCTTCTGACCCTCTTCGCCGTGTTATTGTCCATGCCTTACATGATGCTAATGCCTGTATTTACCGACGATATCCTTAAGGTCGGCGCTGATGGGTATGGGATACTGATGAGCGTCTCCGGGATTGGCTCTATCGTTGGCTCAATAGCCTTAGCGTCTCTACCCAATAGAAAACGTGGCTTGCTACTGCTGCTTAGTAGTCTCACTATCGGTATATCCCTGACGGCCTTCGCCTTTTCCACTTCCTGGCCACTATCACTGGGATTGATTGTGTTTGTTGGTCTGGGTACGACAGGGCGGATGACGCTGGGGAATACTCTCATCCAGTATTACGTTGACCCTGAGTACCGCGGGCGGGTAATGAGTGTCTACATGATGGAGTTTGGCCTGACAAGCTTCGGCACTGTTATTGCTGGTGTACTGGCTGATACTGCCATAGGTGTCCAGTGGACGGTCGGCGGATTTTCCATGGTACTCATAGTAATTTCGCTGGCAGCACTGGTCTTCGCTGGCCGCCTCCGCCGGCTGGACTAGGGTTGTACTGGCTAAGGCAGGATACAGCTTGCCTCGCCGATAACCACCTTGTCCTTGCCCTGGTTTTCCAGCCAGACATCTAGTATGATTCTGTCTCCGGCTTCTTCTGGTTCCACTGCTGAGACCTGCCCGTGGGCTGTCACGACATCGCCATTGACGGCCCCACCACCGATGAAGGACACCTTTATCTTTCCGTGGTAAAGCCAGTTATCACCAAAGTAGTTGTAAAGCATCTCCACCACGTAACTGAGCAGTGTAGAGCCTCCAATCAGTGCTCCCCGCATACCGAAGTCGCGGGCATAATCGTCAGTGTGGATGACATTACGGGTATTCGGGTCAATGGGCATGTACGCGGTCTTTGTCAGGCTCGGTATCTCTGTGCCTATTTTTATCTTTTTTATGGCTCTCTCCATTGTATGCCTCCTGCCTATTCAACGTAGACAGCGGTCTCACGACTGCGTAGCAGTACCTCGCCAGTCTCATCAGTTGTTTCTAGGTCTGTAACCATGTAGTTGCGGCCCCGCTTGACGTATTTATCGACGACCCTGCCGCGGATAAATATCTTACTGCCGAGTTTCATTGGCTTAAGGAACTCCTGTTCGCTCTTCGCCCAGATAGAGGCCCTCATTTCGGGCAGGGCCTCGAACTTCATCCGGGCATGCTGCGAAATGGTGAATCCCGGTGGTGCGAAGCCTTTTTCTGCTGGCCCCTTGGCCTGCCACTGAACGAGCTCTGTTCTGTTCCTGACCGTTTCTTCATCAAGTGTCATCTCGAGAGTTCCTAGGTCCATTCCGATGGGAATCGCCTCGTAGTTTTCCTGGCCTCCCATAGCACATCACCCCCTTTGTTGAGCTAACGAGTAGGGAGAGGTTGACTGTAATTATAGCATTCACCGGGGAAGATATACCAGTCATCTAAATTGACGTGATATGGCTACTATTGTAATATGCAAATGGGTACTGAAACGGCTGAATTATTACCTCAATTAGATTACATGACCACAGAACCGCGCTATCCGCTTATTGAAGAGATTGACTGCGGCATGTCACCGCTTGATACCTTTGAGCTTTTCCATGATGAGCCATTCTGTTTTTTCCTGGACAGCGGTATGGACCATCACAAGCTCGGTCGCTATTCTTTTATCGGCAGTAATCCCTTCATGGTATTGAGCAGCCGGGGGAGCGATTGCACTGTTTATCGGGGCTCGGAGAAGTCCTTTTTAAACGGCAATCCGTTCGATATCCTCAATCAATTGCTCGAACGCTACCGGCTGCACTCGTCTGACCTTCCGGTCCCGTTTACGGGTGGTGCCGTTGGCTACCTGAGCTATGACCTCTGTCATTTCATTGAGCGTCTGCCGACTACAGCCGTTGATGACCTCGAGTTGCCGGAGTGCTATTTTGGTTTCTACGACGTGGCGCTGGCTTTTGATAATCTTCAGGGCAAGACCTACATTATCTCGACAGGTTTTCCTGAGCTTGAGGAACCACTGAGGTTGGAGCGGGCCAGAGAGCGTCTCGGTGGGGTTAAAACAAAACTCGCAGATAAAGTTCTGCCATTGCCAGCGGCCTCGGCTTGCGTTGCGGAGGGCAGTCTGCACGGCGGCTTCACCCATGAGGAATACGTATCAGCGGTGGAAAAGGCACGACAGTACATCATTGCCGGGGATATTTTTGAGGTAAACCTGTCACAGCGTTTTGAGACCATGCTTGCCCTGAGTCCCTACGAGTTATACCTTCGCCTCCGAAAGATAAATCCGGCCCCCTTTGCCTGCTATCTTGGCTTTGATGAGGCCACCATAGTTAGCGCTTCGCCGGAGAGGTTTCTTCGGGTTCGGGGTGACTGGGTTGAGACGCGGCCAATAAAGGGTACCCGGGCGCGGGGTAAAACCCCGGAAGAAGACCAGGTGCTGGCTCATGAGCTACTACATAGTGCCAAAGACCGGGCTGAGAACATCATGATTGTTGACCTGGAAAGGAACGACCTCGGTCGGGTCTGCCGGTACGGCACCGTTAAGGTAACCGAACTGGCGATATTGGAGGTATTCCCCACGGTGTTTCACCTCACCTCGACCGTGGAAGGCCGACTGAGGAAGGGTAAGAACGGCATTGACCTGCTCAAGGCCAGTTTTCCCGGCGGCTCGATTACCGGGGCGCCCAAGGTGCGTGCTATGGAGATTATCGATGAACTGGAACCCACCAGGAGGAGCGTCTACACCGGTAGTATCGGCTACCTCGGGTTTGACGGTAATATTGACCTGAACATCGTCATTCGTACTTTCATCGTCAAGGACGGTAAGGCATATTTCCAGGTAGGTGGTGCTGTTGTCTATGATTCCGACCCCGAGGCTGAATACCGGGAGACGCTGGACAAAGGCCGGGCGCTGATTAATGCCCTCAATATGACGGTGCCCGGTGAAGAATAGCCATGGTTATCGTTATCGATAATTACGATTCATTTGTTTATAACCTTGCCCAGTACCTCGGGGAGCTGGGCTGGAGACCGGTGGTCTATCGTAATGATGAGGTCACTCTCGAGAAAATCGAGAGGTCTCGTCCTTCCCATATAATCATATCTCCGGGACCATGTACCCCGCTTGAGGCGGGCATCTCCAATGACGTTGTCCGTTACTTCGGGGGCAAGATTCCCATTCTTGGTGTCTGCCTGGGGCACCAGTGCATTGGCCATGTGTATGGGGGTGCGGTCATTCAGGCTAATATGCCCACCCATGGCAAGAGCTCACTGGTCTATCACGATGGCCGGACAATATACGCCGGTCTGCCGAATCCCTTTGAAGGCGGACGCTACCATTCTCTGGTGGTAGGGGCGAACAACTGGCCGCCAGTGCTGGAGAAAGCAGCGACCACCAGTGATGGCGTTATCATGGGTATCCGGCACCGGGACTTTGTCGTTGAAGGGGTGCAGTTTCATCCTGAGTCAATCATGACAGATGTCGGTCATGCTGTGTTAAGGAATTTTCTGAGTTACCGGCAGCCGGTGTGGCCCCGGGAGAAGTGTTATGGCTGAGATAGTCTACCTGAATGGTTCGCTGGTTGCACGAGAGGATGCCCGCATAGCTGCGTTGGACTACGGGTTCCTCTATGGTTACGGACTCTTCGAGACGATGCGTGCTTACGAGGGAAAGGTCTTTCGACTGAAGCGCCACCTCGATCGGCTGGCAACTTCGGCGGGGACACTGGGGATAGCTATAGACAAATCGGTGCTGAGTAGCGCCGTGATGGATACCCTCCATGCTAATGGACTGAGCGATGCCCGTATCCGGCTGACCGTCTCCATTGGTGAGGGAAGTGCGGTGCCTGACACGACTACCTGCGGTCGGCCGACGGTGCTGGTGGTAGCCGCTGAATACCGACCCTTCCCCGGCGAAGTCTATGAAAAGGGCTTTCGGGCAATCGTATCATCAGTCCGTCGTAATAGCCAGTCGCCCATATCCGGCATGAAATCGCTGAATTATCTGGAGAGTATGCTCGCCCGGCAGGAAGCAAGGAACGCCGGAGTTGATGAGGCAATCTGTATTAATGAGGAGGGCTTCTTGGCTGAGGCCAGCATGAGTAACGTCTTCCTGGTGGTAGATGGTGTCCTGAAAACCCCGAGGATATCCAGTGGCATTCTGCCCGGTGTTACGCGAGAGGCCGTGCTGGAGCTGGCAAAGAAGTCAAAAATACCTGCCTCAGAAGGTGACATAACATTAGAGGAGCTGATTCAGTCAGATGAGGCTTTTCTGACCAACTCTGTCATGGAGGTCATGCCCCTGACCGAGGTGGACGGTAGGCCTATCGGTTCGGGGACACCGGGGCAGGTCACGTGGAAGCTGACGGCGGCTTATGAAGAGATGGTGTGGCGGGAGGTAGGGGAGTAGAGGACGCTGCTTGACTCATGCCTTATTAACGTGTCTCAGTACCTGTGCCAGAGCTAATGCGGTACCGAGTGGATAGAGGCGGGTTTGCCGGTCTACTGGTACCTCCTCTGTCAGTAATAAAGCCCCTTCACTCAGCAGCTCTTCCAGTGTTGGTTTTCGCTCCGGCCCCCGGATTACCTGCTCTTTCGTCAACGCGATAACGCCCTGTAAATCATCCGGCGGTAAGTCCTTTGGAGGACTGGGTAAATATGCCCGGTATATGACGATATGGTACAGCACGCCTGCTCGCGGGGTGCCGGGTGAGTGAAGCATCTCGTAGAACGCTAGAGGTCGTGGCTTATCGCTTACCTTGATTTGCTGTACCGGCCCTTGATGAGGAATATGCCACGTAGCTGGGGCGGGGAGAATCTCAATATCCGTTCTAATCTCCTCTTTCGCTTCTCGATGGGCGCACGTCAGCCAGTCCTCGTCTACTTCCCGATGACCACCTATCCCGCGTAGAACATCTCCTCCGGCGGACAATTGTGGCGGGTGCCTGCCAGACAGAAGACATAGTGTCCAGCATCATCCTGTAAGGCAAGCCCGACCCCGGCTTCGACACCCTCAGGGGCGAAGTCCGCAATCGTCCTTATCGTCGGGTGTTTCTCTCCGCTCACACCACTATCGTCCCCTCGAGATATAGCACAGCTCTTCCCGCAATGGAAACGCGCTCACCGCAGTCTTCACAGAATAGCTCACCACCCCTTTTTGAGACCTGCCTGGCGTGCAACTGTTTCTTGCCCAGCCTTTGTGACCAGTAGGGCACCAGCACACAGTGCGCCGAGCCGGTAACGGGGTCTTCCGGAATGCCCACATTTGGGGCGAAATACCTTGAAACGAAGTCGCACTGGCTGCCCGGCGCAGTTACGATAGTCCCGAACTCATACCGGGCCAGCAGGCCGAAGTCCGGCTTTAGCTCTCTGACAGTACGCTCGTCCGCAAACACCGTCAATAGCTGTCTTTCCGTACCGAGGACTTCCAGTGGCGGATGTCCCAGGGCGTTATCAAGTCCATCAGGGATTTCATGGGTGCTGGGCATCATTGCCGGGAAGTCCATCTCCAGAAGTCCCTCTTTCTGCGTGACTGTGAGTAGGCCTCTCTGCCGGGTCTGGATGCGTACGGAGGCCTCCGGCCAGTTCAGATGGTTGAAAATAACAAAGGCGCTGGCCAGCGTGGCGTGTCCGCACAGCGGCACCTCGACCAGAGGTGTGAACCACCTTATTTCGAATCCTTCATCACTTTTCACAAGGAAGGCTGTTTCTGAGAGATTGTTCTCGGCGGCGATTGATTGTAAGCCTACGTCATCCAGCCACTCGTCCAGTATGCATACAGCGGCAGGATTGCCTTTGAAAACCTCAGAAGTGAAGGCGTCTACCTGATATAGTGGGATTTTCGTATTATTCCTTCTAACAGGCATGCTATCCTCGTACTATCGCGTCCGTCATGCGGCAGACCCTGACCATCTGCCGGACATCATGTACACGCACGATGTCCGCCCCGTTGGCGATGCCGATGGCGACAGTGGCGGCAGTTCCCTCGACTCGCTCCGAAGCAGGGAGGTTGAGTACCATCTTTATTAGGGACTTGCGTGATGTGCCCAGCAGGATGGGCTGTCCCAGTGTTTTCAGTTCAGCGAGGCGGCGCACCAGCTCAGTGTCCTGCTGCCAGGTCTTGCCGAAGCCGATACCGGGGTCGATAATGATGTTCTCGCGGGGCACTCCGGCACTCATGGCTGTCTCGATGCTCTGTTTAAGCGACGCCATAACCTCGGCCATAACGTCCTGATACAAAGCGGTATCGCGCTGGGCTTTAGCATCATAGTCACCCTTGTCACGCTGGTTACTCATCAGGATGATGGGCACCTTCTTCTCGGCGGCCAGTTCTGCAAGATGAGGGTCGTGTTTTAATCCCCACTGGTCGTTAATAATATTAGCACCGGCATCCAGTGCCCGAACGGCCACCTCCGATTTATAGGTATCGACGCTCAACGGGACGGATACTTTACTGACCAGCTGCTCGATGACAGGAATGACACGCCTGAGTTCCTCATCCGTACCGATTGATGTTGAGCCGGGGCGTGTAGACTCTCCGCCGACGTCGAGGATATCGGCGCCCTCCTCGACGAAGCGTAATGCCTGTTCTAGGATTGCCTCGGTATCTGTGAGGCCGTCGCCGGAGAACGATTCCGGTGAGACGTTGATGATGCCCATTACGTAGGTCCGTTCTCCCCAACGGAACTCTGTATCACCGCATCTGGTAACTTTCGGTCCGTTCATCGCTTATACTCCGGCAAGATGCTTGCTCATTGATTTCTCTCAAGGCCTACTTTAGCTGAGGTGATGATTGTCCGTCAATAGATAAGGCAATCTCCCCCGTAAAGAAAGGAAGATTGCCTTATTCGCTAATGTAATGACCGTTCAGTGCTGGTATGTCTAGCCGGACTTCTCTTCTTCCAGAAGGTCACCAAATACCTCGGCGTGGTATATCTCGTTGTCGCGCAGGCGCAGGAGTAGCTTCTTCAGCTTGAGGTCGTCGGCCTTGGTAGATGCCTTGTCATAGGCATCGGCCACTTCACGCTCTATTTTGATGTCAGCACTGAGCATATCGGCGGTGCTGGTTGACCGGTCGACTTCCGCGTGCTCGATAACCGGGGTGCCGCCCATATCAACGACCTTCTCGGCCAGCCAGCCCAGGTGCTGCATCTCGTTGATTGCCTGGTCTTCCAGCTCTTCGGCGGCCTCTTCATTGGGTGTCAGGTATCTCTGGAGCAGGTACTGAAGGATGACGGTATACTCATGCTCAATACCCCAGTTCAGCGTCCTTATCATATCGTCGCTCTTCGTGCCCCTGACATCTTCCATGGTCTCTCTATGTGACTTTTGAGCGAAGTGCTCGAAGTCGTCACGGTGTGCCAGCTCGTCAGACAGGATGCGTCGCAGCAGCCTTTTTATCTTCGGGTCGTCAATGGCGTGTATCTGCTCCTCGTATTGAGCGATGGCACCCTGTTCGAGGGAGACATTGTTTACCATCCAGTCGTGGACAGATGCACCACCCATTTTCATGGTGCCGCGTTCCAGACTGGGGATACCTCCCAGCTCGACAATTGTTTCTGCCAGCCAGTCGAGGTGCCGCATCTCGTCGCGGGCCATTGCCTCAATCTCGCAGGCCATCTCACCCTCTCCCATGCCGTAGGCATGAGTCAGGTACTGGATGATTGCCCCGTGCTCATCCTGAAGGTCTTTGTTCAGCAGTTCAATGACCTTTTCCTTGTCCATCAGTCCCTCCTGTCATGATTTAAATGATAGCCAAATATCTGAGTATGCCGAAACACCTGACGGGTGCCCGTATTCCCTAGCCGCCGGACTTCCATAATCCGTGGACATTGCAGTACTCCCGGGCGGTAGCCTTCTGATCTTTGGCCTCAAAGACTGCCTCCGGTTTTTCTCCAGGTTTGAGGAAATGGCGGCATGACTCGCCGTCAACTGTCAGTTCCACCCACTCGATGTAATGCTCCTGCTCCATGGGATGTGGGACATCGCCCACTTTCACTTTTGTGCCACCATCGATTTTTTCCAGTACAGGGACGTGCTTCTCCAGACCCACATCGCTGGTCTTCTCCTGAAGTAGCTCCATGGGCTGACCGCAGCAGACCAGCTCCCCGACGCCGGCGTGCAGCACTTCAATGATATTACCGCAGACATTGCACCTGTAAATCCGCTTTTGTTCTGCCATGATTAACTCTCCCTCCTTTTTGTTATCCGTAGCAGTGTGGTGGAGTTCAATCTATCCTCTCAAAATCGCTCTTGGGAGCACCGCAGACAGGGCACTCCCATTCATCTGGTAGACTTTCGAACGGTGTTCCCGGTTCGACTCCATTGTCAAGGTCACCGAGTTCCGGGTCATAGATGTAACCACAGACCGTACATTGGTATTTATCCATTTCTTCACCTACCCCCCGTCCAGTAGCGGGTGCTCTTTCTGGGTGAACCATTGAACCGGGTCCTTCAGGTATTCATAGTAGTCGCGAAGGAGCCTGTGGTGCAGGGTTTCCTCAGCAGCGACCGCTTCGTAGAAGTCCTTTTCGGCTGTGTAGGTTGCCGTCTTACTCCGGGCCTTGTAGAAATCGTAGCTCTTGTTCTCCATATCCATCGCTGTCGATACGGCATCAAGCTCGGTAGCCGCGGCTTTGATACCGGTTCCAATCTCTTCGGCCTGCTGGGCAAACAGTGTCTTTAACTTCTGACTGAAGTCTGATGCAGGCCCAACGCTTGGCCAGTCTTTTTTCTGCTGGATTGCCTCGTATATCTGCTCGAACTTCTGCCGGTGCAGGTCTTCTTCCACTGATAAGCTCTCTAGAAGTTTCCGTCCCATCTCGTTGCTGCTGGCACGGCTGGCTTTCAGGTAGAATTCCTTGCCGTCAATCTCCATCTGTACGGCAATCCGTAGCCCTTCCAGGGTCTTGTCCCTTTCACTAACCATAGACCTCCTCTATTCGGGGCGTTTACTCGTTGAGTATAACTATAACCTAGAGAACACCACTCGTATGTGATTTTAGTCGCCTATGGCAGGTGTGACTTGGCGCAGTATGGAGCGTAACGCATAATAGACCGATATGTCTGTGGTGTCAAGGGGGTTGAACAGAGCCGGGTCGAGCCAGTGTGCGTCTGTGTAGCCCGATGTGATAGAGTAGATAAGGCATCTTTGACAGAGGCTCGCATTGCAGCAACCAGATAATTCATTAAGCGATTTTATGCCGAGAAGGAGAAAAATCTTCTACGGCTGGTGGATGGTAGCGGCCGCTGTCGTTTTGAACTTCTTTGTCGGCGGCACCTTTGTCTACGGTTTTACGGTCTTTTTCAATCCAATAAGGAATACCTTTGGCTGGGGTGCGGCTGTTACATCGGTTGCCTTTACATTGCAGAGGTTGGAGTCCGGTTTTCTTGAGGCTGCAGCAGGTTTCCTGGTTGACAGGGTAGGGCCGAGGAAGCTGATGCTCGGTGGCTGGACCACCGTGGGGCTGGGTTTTTTCCTGATGAGCCGCGTCAATTCCCTGTGGGCGTTCTACGGTTCTTTCCTGCTCATTGCGGTCGGGATGAGCTTTGCTGCCTTCATCGTCATCTTCGCTACCGTAACTAACTGGTTTGAAAAGAAACGGAGCCGGGCTATGACGCTGGTTGTGACCGGTTTTGGTGCCAGCGGCATGCTGGTACCGCTGGTGTCATATGCCGTCGGTGAGCTTGGCTGGCGAGAGACACTGGTTATCGTCGCTATTGCTGCCTGGGTCATTGGAATACCCCTTGCTTCAATGATGAGGCATAAACCCGAGCAGTATGGATACCTTCCCGACGGTGCCAGTCCGGTCGGCAGGGGTGATTCGGCGGGCTCAACTGACTCGGGAGTGACCTCTGACAAAATGGCAGGGGGTTCAGACCTTCCGCCGGCAGGTCTTTCTCTAAGAGAAGCCATGAAGACCCGGGCTTTCTGGTTGCTGGCAGCTGTCTTCTTCTTCCAGTTCATCGGGGCAAGCGCTGTGATGGTGCACCTGGTGCCTTACCTTGAAAGCGTGGAAGTATCCAGCACACTGGCAGCTACGGTAGTTACAGGGGTGACCATCAGTAGCCTTATCGGGAGGCTGGGCTTTGGTCTGCTCGGTGATTTCGCGAATAAGCAGTATCTTATCACCGTAGGTATTGCTCTCCAGGCCATCGGGGTCTTTATTCTTGCCTTTATAAATAACGATAGAATGTGGCTGATTATTCCGTATCTGCTCACCTATGCCCCCGGTTTCGGGGCAACGGTACCTTTGAGGCTGGCTTTGCTGGCTGACTACTTCGGCCCGCGGAATTACGGCACGATTATTGGATTCATGACACTGATAAGTATGGCCGGCGGACTCGCCAGCCCCGTTATTGCTGGCTGGATATTTGATGCAACGGGAAGCTATCAGCTGGCCTGGCAACTATTTGCCCTGATAACAGTACCGGCGCTACCACTGATGCTGCTGGCAAAACCCCCCATAATAAAGCAAGCCTAGTGGAAGTATGTTCCTGTCTGGAGCATGGTGATATACCAGACAGGCAGCATGCAAGACGGTATTCAGTGGGTTATATTCGGGCCAAATAGCGGACATGTTTACTTGTCCTTACGATTGAAAACAGGCGATTTTATATTGAGCTTGCCCCGCTGGGGGACCTTCCAGGGTACCACGCCTCAATAAGCCTTCTTAGTTATTAGCGATTGTGAGCATCCAAACAGGTGTATGGGGTGCTATCAACTTTTGTCACCGAATGTCCACCAGACTCTAACCAGAATATAACACAACATGACTATGATACAAAATGGCGTAATAACGAACTTTACAATATGAAGGGGGTGGTTACTAATAGATATATAACTAATAGATATATAACATAGAGAATCCTGTGGTTACATATCGCATACACAAACACACTACTATGGACTAGAAAAAGAGGTAACAATATGAAAAAGGTATTTATGCTGGCCTCAGCTCTACTTCTTGTGAGCTCTCTGGCAATATCGATTGCGGTGCCAGCATTGGCATGCACGCCTGGTACAGCTCTAACTATTTCAGCATCATCCATACAGATTAATTCTGGAGAACCTGTGGTCCTGACAATTGTTGAGGATAATACCGGCTCGAATGAGCACGAGGCTGACCTGACAGAAGTGAAGGTCTTCCTCGAACCGTTTGATGTCTATCTGACTTCAACCTCAAACGAAATCGGCGAGGTCTTCAGTGGTGATACCGATGGTGATAATGAGCTGGATTATAACGAAACATGGCAGTGGGAAGTGACTGTCTATCCAACAGCTAGTACCACTTATACGGCAACTGGCCAAGGGCTCTGGAGGGGTACTACTATTATTACAGCCCCTGACTATCCGGAGCAAGATTCAATCACGGTAGAGGTTGAGAACGGTGGTGTAGAAGGCTTCACACCGGGATTCTGGAAGAACCATCATGGTGCCTGGGAGCTTACAGGTTATGACCCAGACGAAGATTACTTCGATGATATCTTCGGTGTAGGCTCACACATTACTCTCGACGATGCCCTTCGACTAAAGGGCGGGAAGTGTAAGGCATTGGCCAGACACGCTGTAGCGGCCCTGCTGAATGCAGCACACTCCAATGTAAGCTACGAGTTTTCCGAAGGTGAAGTAATTAACATGGTCTATGATGCCTTTATCGAAGGTAACTGTGAAGCCGTGAAGGATACACTGGAGGAACAGAACGAGCTCGAGGGTGATATTTCCTCGTAGACGGTGGCTAAAGTCAACCAGTCTATATGGGGTGGCCATTTATGCCCGCCCCATTAATTTTCGAGTATCTTTATAGATGGAAAATAAAGGGTTCCAGCGTCAAGCTGGAACCCTGGCTGTTTCTGGTGGAGACGGGGTAGAGTCGAACTCTCCCCGAAGCAACACTTGGATTTCTTGGTGGTGCGAACTATCTCAATTCCTGTAGCTGATCCTGGGCTTCTTGAATTAGTGATGCGTCCTGTGATATCTCGATACATTTCTCAAAGTCAGCGATTGCCTCGGCATTCATACCTATCTCCCTGTAAAAAAATCCGCGTAAGTAATAGAAACTTGCATCCTCAGGGTCGATTTCGATGGCCTTGTCTATGTCGGCGATAGCGTTGTTCCACTCCTCTTTATAGTAGTAGGCAAGTGCACGGTCGTGATAGGCATACTGGTAGTCAGGGTACAGGCTAATCGCCATTGTGAAGTCGACAATAGATAGATTATATTCTCCTAGGGCGATATAGGCATCGCCCCGGAAGTTGTAAGCTGAAGCATTGCTTGGGTCGAGGTCAATGGCTTCAGTAAAGTCAAGGATAGCTTGTTCATATCCCCCACTGTAATAGTAGGCCAAGCCGCGATTAAAATAGGCTTCAGCATTGTCGGTATCGACATCTATGACTTCATTTAATTTCAGGATAGCTTCTTCATACTGTCCATTGCCTAGTAGAGCCAGACCTAGCTCATATATTTCCCCTATTGATTCTGAAGAATCTGGCCCAGACTGGTTAATAAGAAGAACACCGACGACACTTGCTGCTATGATCACAAATGCTGCCAGAGTCAATCTGACCCAGATCTTCCGCCACAAAGCCTCTTCAGCACTTCTCTTCAGATGTGATTTTTCGGTGATGGTCTCCGGTTCTAATCCCACAGCCGATACCACTGGTCCGCCTGCTTTCTCCGATATCCGATACTTCTGAATATCACCCAACGTCTTACGTATTAGGGCAATGTGCGCCGTATCTGGTTTCGAATTGGGAAGGAGGCCTGAAGCCTTGAGTCCGCTGACAATGCGAGGAATCATATCAGAAACTCCCTCTTGAGGAATACGTATTGACGAGGCAGCACCAAGGGCTTCCCTCCATTCGGGTTGGCGGTTCTGAAACTCGATGTGCGAGATATCCCGCAATACTGGGATAAACTCCTTCCCTGTTTCGTGCGCTCGAATAACCTCCTTGGTGACCTGACGAGAGCTTAGCGAGTCTTTAGATATAACTAGGGTCAAGGCTCTCGCTTCCTCAACTGCCTGCCCCGTTTGTATAAGGTAGGAAGGTCCCGGAATACTATCGACCTCGTAACACCATGTGGTATAACCTACCTCTTCCAGACCAAGGGCAATTTCTAGGGATATCTCTGCATCTTCCTCCACGTGGGCAATGAAAATATCACTCATAAGCTTTCACTTTTTGTTATTCGAGATAGAACTACACTATGAGCAGGGAGTACTAGGCATAATTATAATATCCACTTTCGCCCTTTGTCCAACCATTAGGAAGTCAATGTGCTTATACCTCACGCTATTATAACTGTCCCGGTAATCTATCACCTATAGATCTGGAAGCGTGCCCTAGCCAGCAATGACGAAATGCTTCGCACCGCATTCACCACAGAACTTCTCCCCAGGTTCATTGATTGCCTGGCAGGAAGGACATACTATGTGAAGGACGCTACCGCATTCAGAGTAGAACTTACGTACTTCTGGATTCTCTGTCTGACACTCTGGGCACTTCACGACTCACTCACAAGCACAAGATCGGTGCCCACAGTCTAGAGGTAAATCAGGGTTATGTTAAGGGATTAATAATTGACTATAGAAAACAATCGCTACAGATTAACCGTGAAGAAATAATCTTGTGGGAGGCATACCGATGAATCAGAGGATAAAACAAACGAAGGATTTGTCTACAGCAGGAGAAATCAATACCGGAGAACACGAAGCCATTGGACTCATTAAGAACGGTGTCAAAATGCTGGTTAACATAATAATGAGAGATATTATTCGAGAAATTCGAAGTCAAACTGACGCTAGTCTTCCGGGTGGCGGCTTCGCGTGAAGGCTCTGATATATGTATCATCAACGAGCCTCTTAATGGCTCGGCTGTGTTTCTGGTGGAGACGGGGGAGAGTCGAACTCCCCGTCCAAAGGAAGCTGCCCAGAATATCCTACAGGCTTAGTCGGCTCTTTAATCTCACCCGGCTGACCCCTGTCGACCGGGTTCAGCCAGGCCAGTCGATTTCTCTTTCACCGCCTTTCCCGACTTTGGGGCGGTGGCACCCCGACTTTTCGTCACCCACTCCCGACCCGCCGGGGTGGGGTCGAGGTGGATGTGCTGCCTAGTTAATTAGGCTGCAACTAATACTGGTTCTTTGCCAGTTGTTTTTTGCCACTTGTTTAATGAGGGTAGCGGCAACCTCAGCCTGCAATCCTGTAACACACTTCCCCTGTCGAAACCACGCGTCCCCATTGATTTCTGTCCGCGTGACTGCGCCTGTCACCTCCTCGGACCGACCTTCGTTTTCACGGCACGCTCTAAAACCCGGTCTGTTTCACGACGCTGTATTGCCTCACGCTTGTCGTAGAGCTTCTTGCCCCGGGCGAGCGCCACCTCAAGCTTGGCGATACTATCTTTAATATACAGTCGCAACGGCACCAGCGTAAAGCCCTTCTCCGCTACGGTGCTGGTCAGCTCTGCAATCTCCTTGCGGTGCAGCAGGAGCTTCCTCGGGCGGGTGGGCTCGTGGCCGAGGTAGCTGCTTGCCTGGTAGCGGGCGATATGGGCGTTCAGCAGCCACAGCTCGCCGTCTTCGGGGCGCACGTAGGCATCCCCGAGGCTGACTCGGCCGGCGCGGATTGACTTAATCTCCGAGCCGCTGAGCACCAGCCCGGACTCGATGGTGTCCATAATATGGTAATTATGGCGGGCTTTTCGGTTGGTGGCGACTGTTTTAATTGCCATTGTTCTAACTAAATGATAACACAACCCGAAAAAGACATAAATATGTCTGAAAACCGGCAAAGTAAAGCAGCGATGGTGGTGTATAACATCTTTCGGAGCGAGACGTGTTGACGGTGACGTATTCGGCGGGTTAGTATTAGCCAGGTTAATTAACATATGCATTTCACAAAACTAGGACTACCCACCAGGCCGGATACCGACTGTTCGGTGTATCATTTCGCTTTGTCCCCCATTAATAAATATCTGAGAGGCAGGGTCAGTTGCGCTTAAAACAGCTGTTTAATCGCAGGTTTGTGCTGTTGGCCATCATCGCCGTGGCTTTATTGACGGTGCTGCTGGCTTTTCTTGACTGGGAAAAGGCTTTGCAGCTTGGCGATAAGGCAGACTGGAAGCTGGTGTTGATAGCCTTTCTGTTTATAGTCCTCTCCTACTTCTGCCTGAGCGGCGCCTTTGTATCGATATGCAGGACGATGGGTGTCAGGATTCCGTGGCCGGACGTTTTTAAGATTGGCATATTATCGGTGACGCTTGACAATATACTGGCCTTCGGGGGTCTGGCCGGTCATTCCCTGCGCGTTTTGCTGATGCAGCGCGACCAGACACCGGCAGGCATGGTTATGGCCGCATCACTCCTGCATTCTTATTTCAATGCCATCATACTGGCCACTATTTTCCCTATCGGCCTGGTCTACGTCCTCTTGACCCATCCCCTGCCTGTCTACAATATAGTGATACTGATTGTATCAACGAGTGTTTTTATTATCGGGCTGTTGATTGCCGCGTTGCTCCTTTTCAAGAGTGCCCTGAGAAGGTGGATACTGAACAAAATAGACCACTGGTGGCGCTTAATTTTCAAGCGAAATATCACCTCTTTCCTCGACGCATTCGACACGGCGATGAACGATGGTCTGGCCGCGATGCGGGGCAGGCCGATAGAGCTGTTTCTCCCGCCGTTGCTTATTATCGTTGAGTGGGCGCTGGTGGTTGCGGGCATCTGGTTCTGCTTCAACGCCATTGGCACCTCTCTCAGCCTCGGCTCACTCCTGACTGGGTTTAGCGTGGGTATCTCTGCCGGTAACGTGGCCATGATACCCGCCGGACTGGGCGTGCAGGAGGCCTCCATGTCCGGCGTCTACGCGCTTTTCGGGACGCCCTTCGAGCAGGCCGTCCTGGCCTCGCTGCTATTCAGGATACTGTACGACATCATCCCCTTCGTGGCAGGCCTGCCCTTCTACCGTAAGCTGCTCCAGAAGCTGGACTAAGCAGACGAGGGACTCATCTTCGTCATATCATGGTATAATCCTAGACAAACATGTAACGAGATATGTCTATTTTTAGATAGCATACTACAGGGATGTCGGCTCTCTGGAGATAACAATGATTAACCCTGGGGATATTATTTCATATATAGAAATGTGTAATGAAGAAAAGGTCAATCTCCAACGTGGTATGAATTATCATCTGCGTGGAGAAACGAGCGTAATTCTAATGAGTTTGAGAGCTAACGCTCCCTATTCTGATAGAGTGGAGGAAGAAGGGCACGTTCTAATATATGAGGGACATGATGTTCCTAAGAAAACAAATACCCCTATACCAAAGGTTGTTGATCAACCCATGCGTAATCCTGGTGGTACGTTAAGTCAGAATGGCCTGTTTTATGAGGCAGCTAGAAGATATAGAAGTGGGGGAAAGGCTGCAGATTTTGTAAAGGTATATGAAAAAATTCATAGAGGTATATGGGTATATAATGGTGTATTTAAACTGACGGATGCATGGCAGGAAGAAAGTAATAACCGAAAAGTATTTAAATTCAAGTTGGAGTTAGTGGAAAATATACAACCTTCTAGTGAATCTAAACAACAACCGGTTGAGATTGAACATAGTAGAATAATACCACCACGAGTAAAATTAGCAGTATGGAAACGAGATAAAGGCAGGTGTGTTGTTTGCGGGAGTAATGATAACCTGCATTTTGATCATATAATTCCATTTTCAAAGGGTGGTTCTTCTTTAGTAGCAGAGAATATACAACTTCTATGTGCACGACATAATATCGCCAAACGTGACAAAATAGAATAAAAAAGGAGGCCATACAGCCTCCTTTTTACTAAATATCTTGTATGTGAAGTCTTCTACAACGCTTCCAGCACCAGCTCGGCGATGTCCTTGACCTCGATTTCCTCTTCCTTGTTTGCGGTGGTGACGCTGTCCTTGAAGTTGGCCAGGCAGTAGGGACAGACCGCTGCCATGACATCGGCGCCGGCATCCAGAGCCTGCTCAAGTCGTATATCAGAGAAACGCTCGCCTTTCTTGGTCTCCTCCCAGATTCGGCCGCCGCCGCCACCGCAGCAGAGGCTGTCCTCATGGTGATTGGCCATCTCCACCAGCTTCACGCCGGGGATGGCCTCAAGGACCTCTCTGGGCTCGTTATACACTTCATTGTGGCGTCCCAGGTAACAGGAGTCGTGGTAGGTAATCGTCTTTTTTAGTTCCTTCTTGAACTCCAGTTTGCCCTCGCGGATTAGCTCAGCGAGGAACTGGGTGGTGTGCATCACCTCATACTTACCTTCGAGTTCTGGGTACTCGTTCTTGAAGGTGTGGAAGCAGTGGGGCGAGGCTGCGACAATCTTGGTGACACCGGCCTCGTTGAACAGGGCGATATTGCTCTGCGCCAGGCTCTGGAAAACGCTCTCGGCACCCGCCTTGCGGATGCTCTCGCCGCAGCAGGAAAGCTCATTGCCGAGTATACCGAAGTCGACCTTGGCCTTCTTCAGGATTTCCACCGTGGCCCGGGCCAGAGGCGTAAGCTGCGGGTCATAGGAGTTGTAGCAGCAGGCAACGTAAAGCACGTCGGTGCCCTTGGTATGGGTCTTAACATCCAGGTCCTTGGCCCATTCCGTACGATTTTCCCGGTCTTCGCCCTGCGGATTACCCACGCTGGAGATATTCTTTTCCGTGATGCGAAGTGAATCGGGGATGCCGCCGATTCCCATCTCGGTGATGGCCCGGCGGAAAGAACGCCAGACATCAATTATCTTCACGCCGCGCGGGCACCGCGAGACACAGGCGTTGCAGGTAACGCACAGCCACATGTCCTCATCTTCGAAGTCGGGCAGACCCAGCTGTGCCTGGTGCATTGCCTTGCGCACAAGGAAGCTCCTGACCAGGTTCCACGGGCAGGTACCAGTGCAGAGGCCGCACTGGTAGCACATCTTGGCGATGTCCCCGCCCTCTTCTTTGATGATGTCTATTGCGTCCTGAAAGGGTGCTACTGCTTCCATCTTGGGTCTTCCCCCTTACATCTCATGCTAGATTAATTTCTGTGCCTTCAAAACCGGCATCGGGTTCTGTATATGACTTTTCATCCAGGACTTGAACTCTTTTTCACTGGCTCCAAGGGCCAGTCCCAGCAGCTCACTGAAGTAGAAAGCGGGTACGCCGATAGTCTGCCGCAGTTCAAGGTTTGCCTGGCAGAGCGGGCAGGCGGTCACAAGGGCCACTGCCCCGGCATCGAGGGCTGCCTGGCAGATGTCGTTGCAGAGCTTGACGACGACATCGGTCCGGGCCAGCAACAGGCCCCCGCCGCAGCACTCTATTTTATGGCTCCAGTCCACAGGCTCCGCACCGATGGCGGTAAGCAGGTTGTCCATTATCATCGGGTTTTCGGGGTCGTCGAACTGGGTGACTTTGGGAGGGCGTACCAGATAGCACCCATAATAGGCAGCCAGCTTCAGGCCTGTGAGCGGCTTCTTTACCCGCTCCTCGATTTTTTCGAGACCTACCTCACGCGCGAATATGTCCAGGACGTGTCTTGCCTCTATCTCTGCCTTGTAGGGTGTATCTATAATCTCCTCAATCCTCTGCCGTAATTCATCATTGGCACGGAGGTCGTGGTTGGTCTGTTTGAAGCGGAGGAAACAGGCGGCACAGGATACGGCCAGGTCATGCCCCATTTTCTCAGCGATAGCCAGGTTTCGGGCGGGCAGGGCCAGGGACAGTTCAGGGTCGGTACAGTGTCCCGAAGAAGCACCGCAGCAGTTCCAGTCATCCAGCTCCACAAGCTCCACGTCCAGTAGCTTGGCTGATGCCCGTACCGACTTGTCATATTCCCTGGCTGTTGCTTCCAGTGAGCAACCCGGATAGTAGCCGTACTTCAGTTTGGTGCTCTCAGCCATTCTTCTTCTCCGTCTGCTGGAAGATGCGTTTAATATTTGCCATTCCCTTTATCTTGTCCGGCATAATGGCCAGCTTGCCCCTGGAGAACATGTTGAAACCCATCTTCATATTATTGGGTAGCTCACTGAGCTTGAAGATATCACGGCTGGTGAGCATATAGCGAAGAATAAGCATCAGCTCGAACAGCTTGCCGTAGCTCTTGACGCCACCCAGGAACGTACGGTGGAACAGTGGTAACGGGGTCTGCTCAGTGTAGCCTTCGCGGAAGGCAATGTGCCTCAGGGTGTCCATTACCTGCACAATTTCGATGTCGTTCGGGCAGCGGGTAGCACAGGTCTCGCAACTGGCGCAATACCAGTAGGTCTGGCTTTTCATCACCCGGTCCTTGAGCCCGAGCTGCACCATCCTCAACAACTGGTGTGGGGCATAGTCAAAGATATAGGCAAACGCGCAGCCGGAACTGCACGCCTGACACTGATAGCAGCGCTCCAGACGGGCAGCGCTGGCACCCAGTACTTCCCGGGTAAAAGCCGGGTCAGCGCTTTCCGTTCCTTGCTCACTGACGAGACGAACTGTCATTTCTCTCCTATCCACTCAAGCTCTTCTTCCTTGAAGGCGGTCGGAGGCAGCTCATCGTCCAGGCTGCGCCCCGGAATGTAGTCGAATAGCTTCTGTACGTTGCTGCCGGTAAGCTGGAATATCTTGAGCAGCGGAATATCGTTGGGGCAGGCCTCCTCACAGGCGCCACAGCCGACGCATGAGGCAGCCATGTGTGTCATCCGGGTGAGATGGAAGAGCAGGGTGTCAGCCGGCATACGCATTGCACCCTTCTTCCCGGCCACACCGAGGTATTTATCTGCCTCCAGTTCAAAGGTAGGTGAGTCAAAGAAGCACTCGCGGCAATAGCAGACGGGGCAGGCTGTCCGACAGTTGTGGCATAGAATGCACGGGCCAAAGATTTCGGCAAGTTTATCGGTACCGCCAACCTCTTCCTTGGTCTGCTCGAAGAACTTCTCACGTATCTCTTTCATCTTCTTGAGCCGCTGGTCGACCGCGGCCTGACGCTTGGCTGCCAGTGCACCGTCCTCATCAGTGGCAACGCCGAGGCCCTCCAGGAGTTCTTCTCCTTTGGCCGTGCTGGCCACGAGGACAAGCTCCTTACCAAGGTCCTGCCCCACCAGCCCGATAGTGAGGTCGGTCGTTAGGGGCACTGGGTATTCGCATACCTGACAACCGGCACGGAGCATTGGGTCATCCCGTCCGTTCCAGGCAGCCTTTGCGAAGTCGTCCGAGGTCTTTTCGGCGGAAAATTTCGGGTAGTCACTTACCGAATAAGCACCGGGGCAGTCGATACCAATGAGGTAGAGGTTATCGAGCTGGGCCTGCCGCAACTTCACCAGTTCGACGAGTGCTCTTAGCTCGCAGGGTCTCATTACCACGGCCGTTTTCTTGTTGGCCGGTGTCAATCGCGTCATTGCCTGAAGAATGATACCGCTGTTGACTGGCATTACCGGAGCCAGGACATCAGCGTTATCGAGGTAATCAGGATTTGTCACCAGGCTCTGCACGACGTTATTTCCAGAAGGGTGTGCCACGGGTACCAGTATTGCTTCCACCACGTCCTTGCTGAGCAGGTCCTTCAGCAGAGCATTGATGCTTGTGCGTATTTGTCCGTCTGTAATGGTCAGGGTAGCACTTTTCGCCATTATCGCCTCCTAAAGCGCCCAGTTAGCGGAAAGGGGATTCGGGCCCGCTTTCTTTGTTTCTTCGGTGATTTCCCTGACCGCGGCGGCGAATTCCGGCCCCTCGCTGGCACTTATCCACCTTATCCAGATGCGGTCTGAATCCAGCCCGAGAGATTCGAAGATGTTTTTCAGCATGGCAATCCTTCTTCGTGCCTTGTAATTGCCGGACACATAGTGGCAGTCACCGGGATGACACCCGCCAATCATGACTGAGTCGGCACCGGAAAGCAGCGCTTTTATCACGTAGACCGGGTCGACGGTGCCGCTGCACATCACGCGTACCGGGTGGAGGTTCGGCGGGTACTGTGCCCGGGTCGTCCCTGCCAGGTCGGCGGCTGACGCGGTGCACCAGTTGCACAGGAAACCTACTATCTTGGGCTCAAATCCGTTATTACCTTCAGCCATCTATCCTACTCCTTGTGTCCTAAAGGACGGCCTCTATCGTAGAGAGCATCTCCTTGTCTAGGTATCCCCTCAGTTTGGCGGCACTGTTGGGACAGGCGGCGACGCAGGCGCCGCATGCCTGGCACAGTGCCTCGTCCACCACGGCGACATGTTCGTCTTCGTTCAGCCATCTGGCGTTGAAGGGGCAGACGGTAACACAAATGCCGCAGAAACTACAACGGCGGGCATTTACCTCGGAGACAATCCTGCCTGATTGCAGCTCTTTTCGTGAAAGAATATTGACGGCCCGCTGGGCGGCTGCCTGGGCCTGGGCTATTTCCTCATCGAGATTACGCGGGGCATTGGCCCGTCCACAGACAAAGATACCGTCGATTACGGTGTCGACTGGTCGGAACTTGGTGTCCACCTCCTTGAAAAAGCCATCATCAGTCAGTTCCAGCGAGAGCTTCTCGGCCAGTTCACGGTTGTCCCCGGGGACGATGCCGGTGCTCAGCACCAGCAGGTCGGCATCTATTTCGAGCTTGCCGGGCAGCACAGGATCGTCTACCCGGATCGTGATTGCGCTGTCAGTGGCGTTTACCTCTGGCGGGCTGTCTTGGTTGAAGCGGATGAAAAGGACACCGGCTTCCCTGGCCTTTGAGTAGTATTCCTCACGGAAGGCGTAGGTCATAACG
The DNA here is from genome assembly GCA_011171075.1 of Dehalococcoidia bacterium. GTDB lineage: Bacteria > Chloroflexota > Dehalococcoidia > Dehalococcoidales > Fen-1064 > W589. Next base: position 37,043 of record DUFD01000012.1, read on the forward strand.
TCCCGATTGAGGACGTAGACCTCTGTCTCCGGCTTGTCTTCTTTAATCTTCAGGGCATTAATGACGGCGTCCGAGCAGCAGGTGCGGTTGCAGTAGGGGTGCTCTTCATCCCTGGAGCCGACACACTGAATCATCACCACCGCTGCTGGCTCACCGAGACTACCGTCGGCGAGGCGCTTCTGCAGGTCTTTCTGGGTGATTATCCGGTCGCTCTGCCCGTACTGATATTCGGTTGGTACATAGTCCTCAGCGCCGGTAGCCACGATAATAGCCCCGTGCTTGATTTCGGTAGTGGTGTCGTCGGCTGCCTTCAACATACTTCTGAAATTGCCGGAACGACCGGTCACCTCAACTACCTCGGTTTCGGGGTAGAAATGGATTTGCGAATTTCCTTTAACTTTTTCGCGGATTTCATTGAGGAATCCCTGGGGGTCTTCGTTACCCAGACTGTAGTGTACCTCAGCAGCATGTCCACCGGCCTCGGCCGATTTCTCTACAAGGTGTGTCTCGAAACCCTGTTCGGCGAGGGACAGGGCTGCCGTCATCCCGGAGACACCCGCCCCAATAACCAGTGCCTGCTGTTCTACCGGCATAGGTGTTACTTTGAGGGCCTCCTGATGTCGAATTCTGTCTATAGAAACAGCCAGCAGCTTTTTGGCCTTCTCGGTGGCCTGTGCCTGATTGTCCTTGTGTACCCAGGCAAGCTGCTCGCGGAAATTGACGAGCTGCCATAACGAGGGGTGGATACCGGCCTCATGCATTGTTTCACCGAGCAGTCTGTGATAGTGATAGGGGGCGCAGGCGGTAAATATAACGCGGTTGGCGCGGGACTTGGCAACGCTCTTCTTGACCTCTTCCAGCGTCTCCGGCAGGCAGAGGAAAGCGACCTCTTCGGTACTGACAACGCCGGGCAGGCTCTGGGCAAATTCGGCCACCTGCGCGGTATCAACCACCGCGCTGATTTCCTCACCACACTGGCAGAGGAAAACGGCCACCTTTGCCTCTTCATCACTGGCGGGTGCCTTTTCAGGCTTGGCCTCCGATTCAACAAGCTGGTTGCGTGCGGAAGCAAGCAGGGTTGCTGCCTCACAGGCGGCGGCACCGGCCTGTATCACCGAGTCGGATATATCCGCCGGGGCGGCCGCTGAGCCGCAGACATAAATGCCTTCTTTACTCGTTCTGGTCTGCCACCAGTCCTGGCTCTGGATGAAACCCCACTGGTTGACGTCTACGCCCAGAGCTTCACTCAGTTCGGCGGCGCGAGTAGAAGGACACTGGGCGGCCGCCAGTACCACCAGATTGTACTCACTCCGGATATCAGTCCCATCTTCAGCCCGTGCCAACAACAGCAGGTCTTTCGTCTTTGGGTTCTCCCTGATGACTGACACGCGGGAATGGACGAAATTCACACCCAATTTCTGGGCTTGCTGGTAGTAGCGGTGATAACCCTTACCGAAGGCGCGCATGTCCATATAGAAGATGGTGACATCGGTATCCGGGTATTTCTCCTTTATCAGTATCGCCTCTTTCAGGGCGTACATGCAGCAGGCGGTAGAGCAGTAATTACGCTCGGCGTCCCTGGAGCCGACGCATTGCAGGAAGGCCACTTTCTTCGGCACCTCTCCGTCGGAGGGGCGGAGCAGTTCACCGGTGGTCCTACCTCCAGAAGCGAGCAGTCGCTCCACCTGGAGGTTGTTGAGCACGTTGGCATGGCGGCCAAGGCCGTATTGCCCCATCACGGCGGCGTCGAACTCATGGAAACCAGAGGAGACAATGATTGCCCCTACATTTACCTCCTGTGATTCATCCGGTAAGTCAAGGTCGATGGCATTTGTCGGGCAAACCTCGATGCACTTACCGCACTTTGTACAGGTATCGCGGTCAATGCAGTAGAAGTTCGGTATTGCCTGTGGGCTGCGGACGTATATCGCCTTACGCATCTGGAGTCCGTCGTTATACTCGTCGGGTACCTCGACCGGACACACCTCGGCGCAGAGTCCGCAGCCGGTGCAGCGCTCGGTCTTGACCCAGCGGGATACAGTGTTGACAGTCACCTGGAAGTTACCGGCTTCCCCTTCTACCTTTTCCACGCGGGAGTTTGGTATTAGCTCGACGTTCGGGTGGGCCATGTCCCGGCGCAGACAGAACTGTGAGCAGCCGTCGCGGGAGAATACCGGCAGCAGTTTGCACAGCTCGCACCCGTTGTCCGGGAACCACTTATCCAGCTGGGGAGCGGTGCCGCCGATGCCCGGGCTGCTGTCGACGAGATAAGCCCGGAAGCCTGACTCCGCCAGGTCAAGGGCTGCCCTGAGGCCGCCCACCCCGGCCCCGACCACTAAGACTGCACCAACTTTATCCTGCATTATGTACTCCTGACTAATTAGCTGGCCTAACTGGCCAGGCCGGCGTACTCCTTGGTTGCCTCATCAATCATATCTAACAGTTGCTTCGGCCCGAAGTTCTTGAGTTGTAGCGCCTTGGAGGGGCAGTTGACCGTGCAGGCGCCGCACCCCTTACAGAGTGCCTCGTTGACAACGGCCAGATTTATCTTCGGGTCGACCTCAATAGCGCTGTAGGCGCAGACGGCTTCACAATAGCCGCAACCGCTGCATATTTCTGTATCAACCGAAGCCGTAGCCGCTTCCATCTCCACCCGGCCTTTGCTTATCAGCTCAATAGCCCGGGCAGCGGCCCCGGTAGCCTGGGCTACCGTGTCCGATATGTCCTTCGGACTCTGGCAGCAACCGACGGCAAAGATACCATCCAGCATCGTGCCCACGGGGTCGAGCTTGGGGTGTCGCTCGAGGAAAAAGCCATCACGGCTGCAACCAAGCAGGAACACCCGGGCGATTCTATCGGTATCGGCGCGGGGCTGCATGGCCACACTGAGGATTACCATGTCCACCGGTATCCGTATCAGCGTGCCCAGCAGGGTATCTTCACCGACCACTATCAGCTTGCCCTTTTCCTCGTCGTTGATGGCAATGTCAGTTATCTGGGCGACCTTACCACGAACGAAGTTTACACCGGCATCCGAGACCTGTTTGTAAAACTCTTCATGGCCCTTGCCGAAGCAGCGCATGTCGATATACATCTGATAGACATCGGCATCCAGTGTTTCCTTGAGGAAGCTGGCATACTTAAGGCTGTACATACAGCATACCCGCGAGCAGTATTGATTATAGTTTTCGTCGCGGCTGCCCACGCAGTGCACGATGGCAACGCTCTTCGGTGTGGAGCCGTCCTTGAGAACGATATTACCGTCGGTAGGCCCATTTGCGCTGGCCATCCTCTCGAACTCAGGACTGGTAATAACGTTGTCGTATTTACCATAGCCGTACTGTTCGATTGGAGTAGGGTCGAAGGTATCATATCCGGTAGCGACGATGACGGCTCCGGCCTCTATTTCCACTTCTTCATCGGCCTGCTCATAGTCAATAGCCTTGGCCGGGCAGGCTTCTTGGCAGATGGTGCAATCACCATTCAAGAAGCGGGTGCAGTGTTCGCGGTCAATGACCGGCGTGTTGGGCACGGCTTCCGGGAACGGCCGGTAGATTGCTTTACGTTTGCTCAGCCCGCGGTCGAACTCGTTATCTACCTCTACGGGGCATTTCTCCCAGCAGATTCCACAGCTATCACACTTAGTTGCATCGACACAACGGGCTTTTTTATTGATTGTCGCCTTGAAGTTACCAATGTAGCCAGCCAGGTCGGTCACCTCGCTGTAGGAGAGCAGTTCGATATACTCATTGTCAGCCACCTGTTCCATCTTGGGAGCAAGAATATCAATGGCTGGTTCCAGGTAGGGGAAAGTCTTACCCAGCTGTGACATGCGACCACCAATGCTGGGTTCTCTCTCTACAAGGTATACCTTATGCTCGGAATTGGCGACCTCCAGGGCGGTCTGTATCCCGGCGATGCCGCCACCGACAATCAGGGTATTCGAGTTGACCGGGGCATATTTGGTCACCAGTGGGTCGCGGTAAATAACGCGCCTCACCCCGGCGGCCACCATTGCCATGGCTTTCTCGGTGGCTGCCTGCCTGTCATGGCTGTGCACCCACGAGCAGTACTCGCGGATGGTGGCCATTTCGCAGAGATGGGGGTTTAATCCAGCGGCCTGGCAGGCCTCGCGGAAGGTCCTGAGGTGCAGGGTGGGGGAGCAGGAGCATACCAGGACCCGATTAAGTTTGAGCTCGCGGATGTCCTCTTTTATCATGTCCTGTCCCGGATCGGAACACATGAAAGTGTAATCGCGCGCGATGACTACTGAAGGGAGGCTCTGGGCATATCTGGTTACCTTCTCGACATCGAGGTAACCGGCAATGTTTGTACCGCAATGACATATATATACACCAACTCTTTTCTCCATATTACTGTTCGGTACCCGCTTTCCTCAGTTTCCTCCGACTGCGACAGCTTCTGCTTCGGCCCTGGTGCCGATTTCACCCCTGGCGACCAGGGCAAGGGCCTTGGCAGCGGCACCTATTGCCTGTGCAACCGTATCCGGAATGTCCTTCGGTCCCTGGCAGCAGCCTGCCAGGAAGATACCCTCAGTCCCGGTACTCATGGGGTCGAGCTTATAGTGTTCCTCTTCAAAGAACCCGTCCTTATCCTGCTTGAGCCCGAAAATCTTGGCAATCTGGTCGGCATCGGTGCGAGGTTCCATGGCGATGCTTAGTACTACCATGTCTACGGGGACACGAATCAGCGTGCCAAGAAGGGTATCCTCGCAGACAACAACCAGCCTGTCCTTCTCTTCATCGGTTATGGCAATGTCAGTGACCTGAGCAACCTTGCCGCGGATGAAATGGACGTCTTCCTCAGATATGCGCTTGTAGAATTCTTCGTAGCCCTTACCGAAACAGCGCATGTCGATATACATCTGGTAGACGTCAGCGCCTGTCTTCTCCTTGATAAGGTGGGCATGCTTGAGACCGTACATGCAGCAGACGCGCGAGCAGTACTCGTGGTAGTTCTCATCGCGACTGCCAACGCAGTGGATAATGGCAACGCCCTTGGGGGTTGAGCCGTCCTTTAATACTACATGACCTTCGGTGGGGCCGGTGGAGCTTATCAACCTCTCAACTTCGAGGCTGGTGAAGACGTTCTCGAATTTCCCATAGCCATACTGTATCATGGGGGTGGGGTCGAGGAGATCGAACCCGGTGGTGACAATGATAGCCCCAACTTCTACCTCAACAATTGTGTCGGTCTGATTAAAATCAATAGCGCCCGCGGGACAGAACTTCTCGCAAGCACGGCATTTCCCCGTCTGCAGAAAGGCACAGACATTTTTATCGATTACGGGGATATTTGGAACAGCCTGCGCAAATGGCGTATATATCGCCTTCCTCTTGCCCAGGCCGAGATTCCACTCACTGTCTGCCCGCCAGGGGCATTTCTCCTGGCAGACACCGCAGCCGGTACATTTATGCTCGTCGACGAAACGGGCCTTTTTTCTGATTTTGACCTTGAAATCACCGACATGTCCGGAAATCTCATCTACCTCGCTGTAGGTCATCAGGTTGATAAAGCGATTGGAGCCTACCTGGCTCATCTTGGGGGTACCAATGCAGGAGGCGCAGTCAAGTGTCGGGAAGGTCTTGTCCAGTTGCAGCATTCGCCCACCTACCGTTGGCGATTTCTCGACCAGATAGACGTGGTGTTCGGCATCGGCTACCTCCAGGGCAGCCTGCATGCCGGCAATGCCGGCACCGACTACAAGGACATCAGGCTTGATTCGGCCTCCGCTTTCTCCAGCTTTTTCAGCCACCGCAGAACCTCCTGGCCAATATCCGCACCTATTCTATACTACTTCACACCCAGCGTGCAACGCTCCGTGATTAATCTGTGATTCCTTAGTATTCGTTAGGCGCATCCAAGAGTAAGCCTTGCACACAAGAAAACAGAGCACTCCAATCATACAGAACACCTGTATTTTCCTTTGCTCTGTCCAGGTCTATTATAGCCTAATTACCATGCGTGCGTAAAGCGTTATCATTATTCTACCGTCTAACAGCAGGCGAAGTGTAGAATTGGACACATCACGTCAGTCGAGTGAAAGTTACAATTATGTTACAATTCGGTTTGATACGCCGATGAATTATATGGTGTGAGAGGATGTTTACGACAAGACCTGCTAGAGTTGAAGACCTCAAGGATATTACGGATATCTACAATGAGGCCATCCTGACGACCGATGCTACCTTTGATTTGGAGCCGAAGACAGAAGAAGAACAGGGTGTCTGGCTTGCCGGCCACGACCAGATGCATCCTGTGCTTGTTGCCGAGTTGGACGGGGTGGTCGTTGGCTGGGCATCCCTCAGCGAGTGGTCACCACGTGCTGCCTATACCGGTACTGCTGAGGTTTCTCTTTACATAAAGGAAGAGTTCCGGGGAAAGGGTGCTGGCAGGAGGCTCCTGGAAGACATCATGCGGGTAGGGAAGAGGGCGGGACTCCACACTGTGCTGGCCAGGATAACCACGGGTAATACCGTAAGTATCCGTCTCCACGAGTCGGTGGGATTTAAGCACGTGGGTGTCATGAGAGAGGTGGGGGAGAAGTTCGGGCGGATGCTGGACGTGCTGCTGATGCAGAGGACATATCCAGCGTAATGGTTGCACAAGTAAGGGATGCACTCCTATTCCCTTTGACTCGCCACTTTCATGGTGCTATCCTTAGCGCACGATATATGTCCTCTATACCTGAGATTTATTATAAAGGAGGTGACATATGAAGGTAGAAGAGCTTCCGAACTACGGCAAGGGATTTGTGGATATAATGACTACCCCCGAGTTTGTGAAACGGATGAACAAGTTGATGATGCGTGAAGGCAGAAGGGAGTTGGGGCTCATCGGCCTGCTGAGGATGGGCTTGAGGATGAGGAAAGAGGCCAAACGAATGAAAAACCACGACTGGTCGAGGCTCAAAGAGCGCGGGCTTACCGACCAGGGATTTTTAGACCAGTGTATCGTAGGCATGGCTGCAATGAAGTCGCTGGCAGACATGCTGGGGATGGAGAGAGCATCAGAGGTCTACCGAAGAATCTGGGACAGAACAGCATACGACTTGATGACATCGGTATTCCCATCAGTAGAAGAATTCAAAGCATGCGGTGACGCCTTCAAGTCTTTCAAGGAATACTACAAGGCTAACGACGCTACTAACGAGCGTGCCGGTCTCTACGAAGTAGAGATAGTGGAGGATGCCGACGACGTTTTCGTTTGTAACTACAAGTATTGCCTTTGGAGTGAATTGGCTAAAGAGTTTGGTGACCCCTACCTGTGCTATCCTGCGAACTGTTACCTTGACGAGGTGTGGATACCCAGATTCGCTACCGAAGGTGGTTGGGAGTTCAAGCGTACCGGGACCCTGGCTACTGGAGCACCGGTGTGCGATTTCAGGTTGGAGCGTCTCCCTAGTGGAGACAAGTCATAGTTAGACCAGTAAACAGAAATCACGAAGTTCATTTTCTAGGTAAAATACTCACGGCCTCTTTTCTGGTGGGATTATTATAGTACAAAACAATCAAACATCCCGGTGTCTGTTCAATGGAACGTCTTTAGTTTGGAGTGAAGTATAGGGAACCAAGATTACGGCATATCACCATGTTCTGTGCCGCACGATTTAAGGAAGTGGGGTTTGTATCAAATGTGCCTTTGCTCGATTGAGCGGCGTATTCTTGTAAGAATACAAGCTCGGTATAGCAGTAGTTTGATGGGGTCTATTACTTCAGGCGTGCCGATGACCAGCAAAAATGTGCCTTTAGTCGCCGAGGCGAATACCCTCAGTGCCCAAAGGCGAAATCACTCCCACGAGTAGGGGCACGACTTCAGCCGTGCCCTTTCAAATCGCTTCCCAGGTCAGTAGCAAATCACTATGCTAGGCTTCTTGTATCGGGTCATTCGTACAATCGCGACGGACCATCCCGCCGAGGCCGCCAGCCCTGCCCCAACGACCCCGCCGGTACGCC
>DUFD01000013.1 GCA_011171075.1 Dehalococcoidia bacterium
GATAAAACGGGTGGTCTGGATGCCCAAGATGCTGAAAGAGGAGATTGCCGACCGGCTTAATGCCAGGGCAGAAGAGATGGGCGTGCCCAACTTGATGGACATGATAGCCGATGAAACAATCGGCACCACCGAAGAAGAGATTCTGCCCTTCCTCACGGAGAAGGGGCATCCCGCCCTTACCATGGAATCGATAATCGGCTAAGAAAGGAGTGTAGACTATGGCACTTACCGGGATACAGATATTTAAGCTACTGCCGAAAACAAACTGCGGTGATTGTGGTGTGCCCACCTGTCTTGCCTTCGCCATGAACCTGGCTGCCGGCAAGGCTGAGCTTAGCGCCTGCCCGCATGTTTCGGAGGAGGCAAAGGAGCAGCTGGCAGAGGCTTCAGCGCCCCCAATCAGAGCAGTTACCATTGGCACGGGCGATGCCGCTGTAAAGGTCGGTGGCGAGACTGTCATGTTCCGCCACGAAAAGCGGTTTGAAAATCCACCAGCGATAGCTGTACTCGTCAGCGACACCATGTCTGACGCCGATGTCGATGGTCGGTTACAGAGGTTCAAAGAGCTCCGCTACGAACGAGTCGGCCTTAACCTTCGCCCCGAACTGGTAGCTGTGCAGGGCGATGACGCAGCCAAGTTCGCCGCTCTGGTAGGTAAGGTCACCAAGAACAGCGACGGTGGCATCGTTTTGATGAGTACTAATCCGGATGTTCTGGCAACCGGTCTGAAGGAGTGCGCCGATAAGAAACCGCTGGTATACGGGGCCACTAAGGACAACCTCGACGCCGTGGCCAGCCTGGCCAAAGAGAATTCCTGCCCGGTCGGTGTAAAGGCTTCCAGCCTTGAAGAGGCTGCCGAACTGACAGAGAAGCTGACGGCTGCCGGACTGAATGATATCGTTATCGACCCCGGCTCAAGAACGGTCCGGCAGGCCTTTGAGGACGAGGTTGTCATCAGGAACTCTGCCCTGGCGGCGAAGTTCCGCCCGCTGGGATACCCCACAATTACCTTCCCTTGTGAGATGACCGATGACCCGATGAAAGAGGCGCTGGTTGCCTCAATTTTCGTTGCTAAATACGCAGGAGTGATTGTCCTCTCCGACCTGTATGGTGAGAGCCTCTTCCCGCTGCTGGTAGAGCGGATGAACATCTTCACCGACCCGCAGCGCCCGCTGGCTACCGAGCAGGGTATCTATGAAATCGGCAATCCCAGCGACAACGCCCCGGTGCTCATCACCACCAACTTCGCACTTACATACTTCATCGTCTCCGGTGAAGTCGAAGGAAGCAAGGTACCTGGCTATCTTCTGATAATGGATACCGAGGGGCTCTCGGTGATGACTGCCTGGGCTGCCGGCAAGTTCGTGGCCGACCTTATCGGGCCGTTCGTCAAGAAAAGTGGCATCGAAGACAAAGTCAAGCACCGCAAGCTCGTTATCCCGGGCTACGCCGCTGCCGAAAGTGGTGGCCTGGAGGAAGAATTGCCCGACTGGGAGATTATGGTGGGACCAAGAGAGGCGGCGCATATCCCCGCCTACCTGAAGTCATGGACACCTTAGGAGCGTACTGATGAAACTAATCGGCGAGAATATAAACGTAATATCCAACACAATCGGTCCGGCCATGAAGGAGAGGAACGCTGCACCAATCCAGCAGATGGCCAAGGCTGCGGCTGCGGCTGGGGTGGACTACCTCGACATGAACATTGGCCCCGCCCGGAGAGGCGGTGACGAACTGATGGAATGGATGGTAAAGACTGTCCAGGAGGTCGTTGACCTGCCGTTATCACTGGACACCACCAATGTTGCCGCCATCGAGGCTGGACTGAAGGTACACAAAGGCCGGGCACTGATTAACTCCATCTCCCTGGTGAGGATGGATGAAGAGCTACCATTGGTCACCAAGTATGATGCCGACTTCATCGGACTGCTCTGGGGGAGAGAGGGCATGCCGCGTGATGAGGACGAAAGAGGCATGATATGCGCCGAGCTGATGATGGCCGCCAATGCAATGGGTATCCCCAACGAGACAATCTGGTTCGACCCTATCATCACACCGGCAAGCAACGTTGATACCAACCAGGTAAAGCCGTGCCTTGAGTTTATGAGCACGCTTCAGGACATTGCTCCCGGCGCCAAGTCTGCCGTAGGACTCTCCAATGTCTCCAACGGCACACCCGATAAACTCAGGCCGTATCTAAACCGGACCTACCTGATGATGCTGATGAAGTACGGGCTGCACTCGGCGATAGTTGACGCCTTCGATGCGGAACTAATCGCCATCGCCCGCGGCCAGAGACCCGAGCGGGTTGCCATGATTCACCGGATTATGGACGGCGAGACACCTGATATCAAATCGCTGAACCCGGAAGAGGCTAAGTACGCCAAGACAGTTAATGTCCTCACCGGCAAGACACTCTACTCGCACTCCTGGCTTGAGATATAACCTGATTTGGAGTCATTTTACAAACTTAATGTTAGGGGGAGGCCGGGGAACCGGCCTCCTCGGATTATTCTGGAGGGTGAACAGCATTGGCTGCCGAAAAGAACCGCTCTATATACAACCTTGATGTTGCCTATGCACAGGTCCGTGAGCGGCTGGCGGCCGCCGACATCAAGGAGCAGTGCCGTCGTAGCGGCAGTGAATACAGAAGGCATGATTCCGGCGAAACAGCCACTGTCTATTATCTTAACCAACCGTACCTGGTCACCTTTCCCGAAGCCGGGGTCTCGGCTGTTGATGGCACCACGTTACCACTCAGGGAGCAAATTCTGATTTTGCACTATCTGGCACTGGCCAAGGGCACAACCACTACCGGTAAACTCATTCCCTTCCGCGACCTGCCCGGAGGGGTCGTTTATCACCCGACGTTCTCAAAACGGACAACGGAACCGCTGACACGGTACTTCGGCGGGGAACCGGAACTGCTGCTCAAGTCCAGCCAGAGACTTGGGGCACAGCCGTCCGACATGGGTGATACTGCCATAATCATCAATGCCTTCCCGCGCGTCCCGGTAACCATAGTACTCTGGCAGGGCGATGAAGAACTGTCACCGCAATTAAACCTGCTATTCGATGCCAATATTCTGGATTACCTGGAAACAGAGGATGTCACCGTGGTCTGCGAAATCATCACCTGGAGGCTGGTCAGCTACTCCCGGAAAGTCTGAGCTAAGGAGGTGAACTGTGGCGGAACTATTCCAGGTTATAGCACGGGTGGTCAGTCAGAAAGGTACCTGTGCTGCCGGACTAAAAGTCGGAGATGAGTTCCCTGTAGGCGAAAAGACTCCTGATAATATCTGCTCCTTTGCCCATGCGGCCATCTTCCCGTTTGCCGTAGCTTTGATGGCAGGCGGCTCGTTCCCCTGGGAAAAAGACCCCGACAGGACCACAGTTGCCTGCCCCGACCCGGACAATCCCGTAATCATCGAACTGAGAAGAATACGCCAGTAAATACGGATACTATTCGCGGATAAAAAACAGGGGGGGTATCCCCTCGGTATCCCCCGTCAAACGGTTAGCAAACCCCTATACAGCTTATTGGCAAGCCAGCCAAATACAGGCATGACGCGGACTTGATATTCCACCCCAAATCAATTAGCATTACATGGTATCGTCGTGCGGATGGCAGAATAGGTAAATAGTATGAATAGCTCCTGGGCACGTCGGTCCGGAGGAGTGAAACATGAGTGACATTCTTGATGAAGCCTACGGGATAGCGCAGTGCAAGACATGCCCGTGGTATAAGACATGCGCCACACCGATGAGACTGACAGTGGAAGACCTCCGCCGCCAAATTGAATCGTCCGCCACTGGGATGGGATTACCCGTCGAGCAGGACATGAACGGCATCCAGAACCTGCTGGCCAGCATGGCCACGGCCGCCCAGAACTCGCTCCTCGAAGGCTGCCCCGTTTTTATCAACCGTCTGCGTGCCAGTCCCGAGCTTGCTCAGCGTATCAAGCAGATGATGCAGAGTTGGGGCAGGGAGGAAGCCACAGATGAAGCCAAGAAGGAAGAGTAGCCACACCGACCGGCACATAAATACTCTCAGGGAAGGGTAAACATCTGATGAATGACGACAATCAACACAAAGCGCAACAGCTGAACGAGCTCAAGGAACGTCGCCAGAAACTACAGATGATGGGTGGTAGCGACCGTGTCGCTGCCCAGAACAAGAGAGGCAAACTAACAGCACGACAGCGAATCGACATGCTGCTTGACGAAGGCAGCTTTCAAGAGACCGGCATATTCGTCAAAAGCCGTGGGGCATCCTCTTACGGAGACGTGCCCGCTGACGCCGTCGTTACCGGGCTGGGTAAAATAGACGGCCGCAAGATATGCATCTATGCACAGGATTTCACCAGCATGGGCGGTACCATGTCGGAGATGCAGGGACGAAA
>DUFD01000014.1 GCA_011171075.1 Dehalococcoidia bacterium
CACCGTCCTTCTCACCACGACATACTTCCCCAGTTCCTCTGTCAACCCGGCAACCACGAAGGACATGTAAGCAGCAGTGGCCAGAGAAAAAGTGGCATCGTCACCGGTGAAAAATGTATCGGGACTTGCCAGCCATATCAGGAAGGACTCCAGCGTGGCCACGGGGATAGCCACTACCATCCCCCAGAGGAAAGTCCGCACCACCAGCGACCGCGGTTCGGGCCGATATCTGTCGCCACGGTAGACCAGCCACAGCCAGAAAATACCGGGGGCAAAGGCGAGAACAACAACAATTAATAACTGCAAAGTGAAATGCCCCCGGTTACTAGACCCTGGCTACTCTGGTATCGCATATCATATCGTGAATCCCCTGCTTCTCAGGATTAAAGGCGATGATGATAAAAGGGAGACCCATAATCAGCTCCAGTTGTATCAGATACACCAAGCAGCGGGCCAGACTGCGGCCGTACGAGACCCTGTCGCCGTCGCTCCTGACCACCTTTACGCTGAGCATGGCCTTGCCAATCGTTTTACCCCAGGCACCAACAGCCACCGTGAAATACACGATTTCTAATGCCACTATCATCGCAATTGTCCACCACATAAATTCAGGCCCAATGGTAAACTCAAACTCCAGCGTACCGTTAACGGATGTGTCTACCAGGAACGTGGCAACGATAAGGGCAATAACGAAGCCAATAATCCCGAGGAATAGCCGGTCGATAAGATAGGCCACAAACCTTATCCAGAACCCGGCCGGCGGTCCGATTGCCTCCACCCCGAACTGTATTTCCTCCGGGAGTTTCACGCCGCACTTGTAGCAGTACAAGGCTGCAGGCTCGTTCACCGTCCGGCAAGCCGTGCAGACCTTTTTGCCCGATGAGTCCGGCTCAACGCCACCGCTTTCGGTAACTATTGCGGGCTCCGGACTCTCCGGGCTGACTTCATCCATCCTTATCTCCAGACCGTTACTTACCTTCCGAAGCAGGGCAAGACGTCCCCGTATTATCCCACCTTCGGCGGTGGCACTCAAGTATCCGTGCTCGTTCATGCTGCTAGCAGCACTTTAATATGTGTTTATACGTTTCACCAACCTGTTCGGTATTGGAGGCCCCATCCCTTGTGTCCCCTTCCCCAGATTATCAGGCGACAAACGAAAAAAGAGGGGTTTCGCCCCTCTTTAAATTCCCTGATAAATATCTGCCGAATATATTAAATGCATCGCTATTTCGAAGGCTTTTTGAAGCCAAGCAGGCGCTTGACCAGGGACGGGCACAGCTCTACCCAGGACTTCTGCATCCTCCCCTTCTGCAAACCGCTCAACTCCTTCCTGGAGCTAAACTGTGTCTCTATGTATGCCCGGGTAATAGTATCTATTGCCCCGGCGTTAGCTGGCATAGCCAGTGACAGTCGGGTAGAGTACTCCAGAGGCGTTTCATCAAATTCTGGCCCGACCTTAATTAACGACGCCAGATAGCACATCCGGGCATAGACGTCGGCCGGATTATCCACTCTCTTAAGACGTGCCAACCAGTAGGCATAGCCTGCCCTCGCCGCAAGGTACAGCACCAGTGGAATCCCGATAATAATGAAGTAGACATACAGGGCCGGACCCGGAAAACGAGGGCGACCCGTGGTAGCGGGCTCCGTGTCCCCCTCGACACCGGATGTATCGGGGGTTTCTGCCCCGTCGGGAGGCAACTCCGAGGGTGGGATATCTGATTCAGAGTTATCAACAACTGCAACTTCGGCCGCACCACCATCACCACCAGGCGTGGCAGAGAACTCTACCCAGCCATACCCGGGAAAGTAGACTTCAGTGCGGGCGTGATAGTCTTTAGCTCGCAGGATATAACTTCCCGTGTCCTCGTCCAGAACGCCCTCAAGGTAACCGGTATTGAGCCTGGCCGGTACCCCCGCCGAGCGTAGCATCACAGCCATGGCGGAAGCGAACGTGGTACACACCCCCTCTCCGGTCTCGAACAGGAAGTAGGCAACACCGTCCACATCCTCAGTAGGTCGTTCAGCCTTCAGATTATACTCGAAGTCTCGCAGGTATGCCTTAACCGCTCTTACCTTATCCAGAGCTGTTTCAGCTTCCGCCGTTATCTCCTGACTCAGCGATACCACCTGTTCAGGAAGGGTATCGGGCAATTGCAGATAGTGCTCGATAACGCCTTGCGGGTAGTCTTCGCCAGCCTGTGATAGCTCTTCTACCGTCGGTACATTGATACAGGCTGTAACTGTATACTGCTGATAGGGTTTCATCATTTTCGGTGATACCACGGCAACAACACCTTCATCGTCCTCCACAGCCGAAAATGTATGCAACAGTGCCGTTATACTGGCCGAGTCAAATTCACCCGTAACAAGCAAAACGTCCGTCCTCAACATGTTCTCCACAGTGTATGTCACCATCTCACCGTCTGCGGCATCCCTAGTCGCACCAGCCACAAGTGGGTCGACCTCCCGCCCAACAGTCTCGCTGCTGGTCCATCCCCAGGAATGATATGTATCATATCTCCTGATACGCCAGTAGGTCGGCTCATCAGCCGTAACGACAAATTGCTCACGTGAGCTGGTACTCCACGGACTGGCGAATAAAAGCTCCGCCTGCGTACCACTATCGAGCCTGGGCCACTTGCCACGCACATCAGCGAAGATGTTGAACCACTGCCCCTGAGCGGTCTCGCCATGAATGGCAGTCAGGTTGAGCCCCATCTGCTCAATGGGGGGCTCGGGTACTACCCAAGCGACAGTAACTGTGAGGATACTGATGACCACCACAGCCCCGACCACCTTGATGACACCCGGACGGGAGAAGCTGAGGCCGTGTTGCTGGAACCAGCCCCCCTGTTTTCTCAGATTCACCTGACCGAGAAGGAGCATAGCCACCAGTAGATAGATGGGTAAGAAGTAGTGACTTTCGGGGGGGAGATTACTCAGGTTAAATAAAATGGTAACCGTACCGGCAATAATTGCCACCCAGACGTTCTGCCTGCACACGAGGAACCACGTTGAGATATAGCCCATTAACCAGGTCACCATGATAATGAACATGGCGAAATAGATGGTCCCCTCGTTAGGTTGGCTACCGGTGACCGTATGCCACCAGGTTGTCAGCGATGACTCTGCTCCTGTGGGAGACACCAGTCCAACCGATTGCCATACGGTTATGCCTACTCCAAGCAATACTACAATAGGGTAGGCCAGTTTACCCGACAACCGTATCCTTCCGAACCACAGGCCAACAAGCACAGAAAGACCCAGCACCAGTACCAGCGACGGTTGCGGCTTAATCCAGTTAGCATGTTCAATCGACAGCATGACGATAGCCAGAGAAAGGAAGATGAGGACAACACCGACCCACTCCTGCGGATTACTGAGAACACCATGAACAGCCGCCATTGCACGCGCCGGCGTTTGCAGTCTACCGGTCAGGCGAGAGGTGCTACTCTGCCCTCCACTACTACCTTTAGCTGTGATTCCCCACTCCATTAAACATGCCTCGAGTGTAATAGTGAGACCCGATGGTCGAGCGCCGACGCCAGCTCGTCCCCCTGTCGAACGACATACACCTGTACGCCAATGGTGCTCAGGTTACGTGCCATGTTAAGCGCCCCGGCCTCACCACCAAAGCTGGATACGTCAAACTGGATGACGACAACTGTGTCAACCCGGTTTCGCAGCTGCCGCGTGGCATCGAATAACCCTCCGGTGACAGATGGCGTGACGATGATAACAATTGAGTCGCCCCTGAGCAGTTCCATATGGTCAGCAATCAACCGCTCCACCGACATCTCACCGGCCGCCCTCACCACAGCCAGTGCTTCCAGGATACGCCATAAATGCTCCTCGCCCCTTTCCGGGTGAACGTGATAGAACTGCTCACCA
Source organism: Dehalococcoidia bacterium (assembly GCA_011171075.1). Lineage (GTDB taxonomy): Bacteria > Chloroflexota > Dehalococcoidia > Dehalococcoidales > Fen-1064 > W589. The sequence goes on from DUFD01000014.1 coordinate 3,895, forward strand.
GCAGCCAGTAGCCCCACACGCATCCCGGCATCAAGCTGCCTTTTCACAAGCGAAGCGGCAACATTGACCGCGTATTCCTCCGTAGATTCTTCACCCTCACCAACGTGAGCCCTGGCCTGCATATCAAGCACGACCCATGCCGTCTTGGCCACATTCGACGAGCGGTCGGCATCGAACATCTTGACCATGAGCCGGCCGGTATGAGCCGTGCTCGGCCAGTGTATGTGGTTCAGGCTGTCGCCCGAATAGAACTCTCTCACGCTGGAGGCATTAGAACTGAGCTGACTGACAGACTGGTAACCAGCTCTCAAGCCGAGCTCATCAAAGGAAACGGACTTGAAGAGTGGCAGGTCAAACGTCGCCGGGTAGACAAGCATGCTGTGAGCCTCTCCCAGGGCTCGCCGGCGTGTGAAGAAACCAAAGGGGTCGGTCGATGTGGCTACAACCCTGCCCAGGTCATAGCGACCCCGCCGGTAACAGTGAACGCTCGACTCCCATTCATGGGAATCACCTGCCGAGAGATTGAGCACCACCGCGTCACGGTGTCCCGGAAGCTTGGCACCCTCCTCTATCTTGAGCCAGAGCTTGGGCAGGCGACTCTTATTGACAACCGTCATTTTCTGCTGGAACCTCTTACCCACCTGGCAGTGTTCCGGTGGTGGCTCAGCCCGCACAGTAATGCCGCGGACACCCATCACCGTCCACAGGTAACTCACCAGCAGTACGAGTACCGAGAGGAAAAAGAGGCGCAGAACCAAAGTAGAACCCCCTAAAAGCGCTACGGCCAGTAGCGACAGGGGAATAACGGTAACGAGAAAAATCGTTCGGACTTTCATCACCCCACCATCCGCATGTGCAATCGAAACAGGCCAGGCCCTATTGCTTCAGAACGGTGCCCGGCACGGGGACTGTCTCCAGCAACTCAGCGATACTTGCCCTCCCCGTCCTGTCCTGAGAAACATCTGTCAGCCTTACTATCAAGCGGTGGGCCAGGACAGACTCCGCCAGAACTTTAATGTCGTCAGGCAGCACATAGTCCCGTTCGTGTATCAGTGCCCTGGCCTGGGCCGTACGGAAAAGGGCCAGGGAACCCCTTGGTGAAGCACCGAGGTATATCGTGGGGTGGTTACGGGTTGCCGCTACCAGAGACACTATGTACTGCTTGACCAAATCATCAACAAAGATTTTCTTAACTACTTCCTGCATCTGAAGAAGGTCAGCGCCAGTGGCTACCGGACCTATTTTTTCAATGGGATGGGCATACTGCTGCTTATCCACTATGGTAATTTCGTCAGATTCAGACGGATAGCCGAGACTAACGCGCATGAGAAATCTGTCCAGCTGGGTCTCCGGGAGAGGGAAGGTACCCTCGTACTCGATGGGGTTCTGGGTAGCCAGCACATGGAATGGAGGGGTTACATGGTGGGTGACACCATCCACCGTAATCTGTCCTTCATCCATGCATTCCAGCAGGGCCGATTGTACCTTGGGCGTGGCGCGGTTGATTTCATCGGCAAGGACAATCTGCGTCATGATTGGCCCGGGGCGGAACTCGAAGTCCTGCGTCTTCTGGTTGTACACAGAGACGCCCGTAATGTCGCCGGGGAGCATATCGGGTGTAAACTGGACCCGCCGGAAGGTGCAGTCCAGCGATTTTGCCAGACTGCGGGCCAGCATCGTCTTGCCAACTCCCGGGGCATCCTCAATCAGCAAGTGTCCGTTACTGAGCAGAGCTATAACCGCCAGCTCCACCACCTCCGCCTTACCGATAATCACCTGCTGCACGTTGTCCAGTATTGCCTTGGCAGTCTTCTGGGCCTGGGCCATCGCATCATCCATCTCTACCTTCACTCCTTGCTCATACCACAGAAATAAACCAGGACTGTATGCGGTTTCTACCAGCATTTTAGCATAAAGCAATAAGCAAGAAAAAAGCGAACTAGGCTTATATTGTTTATGATACTGCAGCACCCCTTACTTGCTTCACCACTTGTTTTGCCGTGGTGGCCCCATCCCCTGCATCACCTTCCCCAATGGGGAAGGGGAATAAGTGATAAGAGGGATTACGCCCCTCTTTAACTCCCTTCAACAGTACTTGGAAATCCTGCCTCCAGGGAAGGTGAATTCACGCCTCCTGCTTCTGACTCCCTTCCAGGTGCAAACGACGCTCGCTAAAAACTGGCCTACTCACCGTTTTGGGGAGTCCAGAGGGGTGAAATCCCTTCTGGAACGGGGGTTCAAGGGGGTGTCCCCCTTGAGTTATCCCCC
>DUFD01000015.1 GCA_011171075.1 Dehalococcoidia bacterium
CCTCTATATCGAGATGAACGGGAACCACCCCGCCCAGGAGGTGGCCACAGCACTACAGCAAGAGCTGGTAAAGCTGGACCCGGGGTACCGCGACCTGGAGCAGATGATGGGTATCAGACCCCTCGAGATAACACTGCTGCGCTCCGGTACCTTCTCGGACTATTACGCCCGGAAAAAGACGATGGGAGTTGAGTTACTCCAACGAAAGCCACCACGGGTGAATGCCCTGGACGAAATTATAAGGGAGCTAATGTATTTTAGCGACGCCCGTGAAGTAATAAAAGTAAAGCCGGATTCAGTGAGAGTGGGACAGGAGAAAGTAGCCTGAGATGTCCGATTATCTGATAATACCTTTAGTAGAAGTTGTTCTCACCCTGGTGCTGATAGTGTTGCTGCTAGTCAGGGGTAAACAGCATGCTGCCAGAAGACCATTCTTCTTCTTCCTCTTCAACATGAATCTCTGGGGTGTCTTCATTTTCTTAATGCGCAGCAGCGATAAGTTGTCTACTGCCCTGGTCTGGGAGCGCTTCGTTTTCGCCGCTATCCTGATTGGTGCCTTCTTCTTCTATCGCTTCACCATCAGCCTTACCAGTACCAGACCAAATAGAATCGCGTATTACGTGACGCACGCCATCTTTATCATTGCACTGTGCCTCGTACCAACGGACTTCGTCGTTAAGGACATGCAATTGATGTGGTACGGTAAGGCACCTGTCGTCGGCCCACTCTTTGTCGTATACATCTTCAGCGCTTATGCACTACTGGTATCAGGACTGGTAATCCTGGTGAAGAGTAGTAGACGCTCCAGCAACATGGATGAGAAGACCCGCATACAGTATATCGTCGCCGGCATGGTGGTCACGTTCATCGGTGGTACTACCGACTACCTGCCAGCACTGGGGGTGAGCATGTATCCCCTGGGCATCGTCGGTAATATAGTCTTCTGTGCGCTGGCCACTGTCGCCATGCTGAGATACAACCTGCTTGAGATGAAGATGATGCTCCGCAAAGGCCTCGCCTATTCACTCATGGGTATACTGCTTGCCGCCATCTTTGGCAGCCTGATATACCTGCTCAGCAGTGTCTTCGAGACAGCCCTGAGCCCTATCTCGCTGACGATAACTATCGTCTCGGTCATCCTTACAATAATCGCCACTACCCTGTTCCAGCCGATGCTGCCTGTCTTTCAGAATGTTGTCGACCGCTGGTTCTTCCGCGAGAGATATGACCATCTCCGTACCCTGAAGAGGTTTATTGCGGAGACCAAGCACATTATCGACCTCAACCAACTGACATCTTCGCTGGTTACTTCGATTGCTAACGGTATGCAGAGCCGTTCTGTCTTTCTGCTTCTGCCAAATCCGAAGACAGGTAATTTTACCACCCATACATACTACGGGCCGAGTCCGGCTGGCGAGTTGTCTTTCAAAGCCAACAGCCTTCTCGCTTTGACTATGAAAGACCAGGATACACCTGTTGATGTCAAGGATACGGATGTCAGTCCGACCTTTAGCATCCTCTCGGAAGAAGAAAAGTCTATCCTGACGAGAAACCAGATTAAGTTACTGATAGCCTTAAAAGCTCAGGAAGAGCTTAAAGGTATACTACTGCTCAGTAATAAGCTATCCGGGCAGCGGTATTCGACCGAGGACCGACAACTGCTCAAGACCATATGCGAAGAGGTCTCCGTTGGAATCGAGAATGCCCTCGCCTACGAGAGTATACAGCAGGAGCACGGTGAACTGCTCGAAGCCATGGATGGCATCATCCACGCCATGTCGCTGGTTGTCGAAACGAGAGACCCGTACACCGCCGGTCACCAGCGGAGAGTAGCCGACCTGGCTGCTGCTATTGCCAGAACTATGGGCCTGTCCGAATGGGCTATCAGGGGCATACGGGTTGCCGGTCTACTCCACGACGTCGGTAAGCTCTCGGTTCCTTCTGAAATCCTGACCAAACCCGGTAAACTAAATCAGACCGAATTCGACATTATCAAGAGTCACTCACAGGTCAGTTACAATATACTGGAGCTGATAGAATTCCCGTGGCCGGTGAAGCAGGCAATCCTCCAGCACCATGAGAGGCTTGATGGCTCCGGTTATCCCGATGGTCTGTCCGGTGACGATGTCATCCTCGACGCGAGGATTCTCGGTGTGGCGGATGTCGTTGAAGCGATATCATCTCACCGACCGTACCGGCCTGCCCTCGGTCTGGAGTATGCCATGAAAGAAATCACCAGTAAAAAAGGCACACTCTACGACCCTAAAGTCGTCGATGCCTGTGTAAAGCTATTTAGAGACGAGGCGAGCGTATTGCGACAGTTACAGCTACCGGTGGCCATCACCAGCTAAACGTCAAGCAATACTAGCCGATTCGTCAGTATAAATTAGCATGATTTATCCAAGAGAGGGGACTGGATAAACATATCTACTAGGAGGTGGAATGATGAAAAAGAAAATCCTAATGGTCGGTCTGGTCTTAGCCCTCGCTCTCGTCCTGGTGTTACCAGCACCGGCTCTGGCAGCCAAACCGGCAACCTTTGAGGCCGTGTGCAGCATCTCTGCCATAGACGAGGGTGACCCCTTTGCTGCCGGTCAGAGTGGCCGGTGGGTCGTCCCGGAACGGACAATTATCGGCACCGTCACGGGGGATATAGAGGAGGGAGACTTCGTCCTGACCTACAAGGCGAATGTTGCAGCCGACCAGGAGGGCAACTTCCACGGCGAGATGGTCGTCACAAACACAGATGACTCCTGGACAATTAAGGTCAACGGCAAGAGCGACGGCACCGTGTTCGTGAAGTGGTCAGATAGTCCAACCGGGAATCCCCAGATGCCCTACCTGCCAATACTTTCTATAACCATTAATGGTCACTGGACATTTGTGGACGGGGCACGTGGCAACGGTACCTTTAATAATGCCGTCATTGCCTTTATCGGCGTACCCGATGAGCAGGGTAATATGCACATCGGACCAATTGTACCCGGCTCGGCGATTGTAATGACAGGCAAGTGGAAACCTTAATCTGACCAGGGAAGTTTACCTTAACCCGGTGCTGACAGCCCGGGAGCCAATGGCGTGAGCGAGTGAGCGTTGGTTCCTGGGCTGTCATTCTAGCCAGAGCGAAATCCGTAGCATGACACCGGTATTATAGTACCGGCCGGCGTCCCTATTTCACCGCCGTTACTCCAGGGATAAAATCCTTAACCCTGGCAGTGGCAACGCAAATAAGCGAATCGGCAGCACCGTAATAGACCAGTATCTCGTCCTCAGCACCGAGTATATCCTTGCCTTCCTCACGCGGTACAGCACCGCAGGTAAAAACCACATTCGGCACCCAAGAGTCTTCCCCTCCCACTTCGAAAGTCTCTGCTGGTTCGAGGATTGCATTGGGCGAACGATAAATCAGTATTGTAGGGTCAGCCAGGTCTAGCAGCATCACCCCCAGACGATAGGTATGGTCATGGTTTACACCGTGAGTTATCAGTAACCAGCCATATTCCGTTTTCAGTGGCGGAGACCCACCTCCAATCTTCAGCGAGTCCCACACCATTCCGGAACGTGACCCTGCCAGTATCGTATGCTCCTTCCGTGACCAGGGGCAACGCATGTGTGTGGAGAATGTTATCCAGATATGGGGGTCAACTCGATGCAGCATGGCAAATTTATCTTCAAAAAGCTCCGGGAAAAGAGCAGCGTCCTTATCAGTAAATCCCGGGAAGACCAGACCATGCCTGTGCCAGGCGCGCCAGTGATGGTTCGCGAAGTCCTCGATACTTATGGAGGCGATGGCAATCTGCGCCACCGGTATGCTATAAGCTGTGTAAGTCATATACACGCGGTCCCCAATCCTGGTTAATCTGGGGTCCTCACAGCCTTTCTTCTCGCTCGGCGTCCGTGGTTCAAATATCGGCTCCGACAGTCTCTCAGTAAAGTGAAAGCCGTCCTCGCTGGATGCCAACCCCAGCCGCGATATTTCGTCACCCCCCACAGCCCGATATACAAGGTTGACTCTGCCATTCAAACGAATAGCACCAGGATTAAGCAAGTACTTGGACTCCCATTTGTTCCGTGGTATGGGCGCCAGAACTGGATTTCCCGTGAAGCGAAGAAGATTCTGTGCAGGGGGTTGTTCCTCCGACGGGTATGTCTGCCGTACAACTCCCTTAGCTTCGTGGGCCCCTTCAAACAACAACAGTGCCAGGTCCTCGTACTCCCTGCCGTTTGCCATAAGCTCCGTGACCTTGTTGTCGATTTCTGCCTCATCACCACCCGCCGCTGTATAATACGCCGTGATGAAGTCTCGCGAGGACCAGTCACGCTCTACGTGAAGAGACAGGGGCGTCGGCACACCAGTCCCGCCTTTGGAACTGTAGCTCGCCCAGGTCCAGACAGAGCATGGGATAAACGTACCATCAGGGAGCGTCAACGCCAGGTGGTAGCTGTCGGCTATGTCATCAAGGTGCTCTGCCAGATTCTTGCGGACTTCATCTTCCGGATTATCTTTAACAACAGTCCACGCCATCTCCCGCAGCCGCTCAACAAATACACGCTGGTGTCCGTTTTCAAAGAAATTATGAGCTGATAACGGCACCTTTCCCCAGTGCCCCTCCAGCGCATTTATTACCTTCTCTGCAAAGTCCTTCTTTTCTTCGGCAAATCGGTGCCAGACTTCGCTCCATCTCTCGGCCTCAATGGCATTCTTAGCAACTGTGGTCAGGTAGCGTAGTCGTGGCAATTCGCCGCCCATACCTTTATGCAGGTTTCCCAGTACCATCCTGCCGGCAATCCTACTCAGGGATGGGGTCTCTTTCATTTCTGCCAGCGACGGGAACTCATCGAGGTTCATCACCAGCGGTTTCAGCTTGGTACGCACAAAATGTTCCGGTCGTATGCTCTCCTTTATCAGCGCCCCCACCTGTTCCTTGTAATCATGTTCCTCCACCCAGCTGGCCAAGGCAAGGATATCGTTCGACTCGTAATCCGCCAGTAACTCATTAAGGTAACTGTAACCCATTCGGGTTATCAGATAAGTGGGAGGAGTGCGCCATAAAAGCCAGGAACTCATCTCCGGGTCTATAGCAAGGACATCCCAGCGGCCGAAGTAGTGCAATATGACATCTACTGCCTGTCTCGTCCCTTCCACACTGCTCAGGTCAGAAGTCAGGATAGTGTCACCCAACTCCCCTTCAACCTGGAGCAAGAATTCCTTTATCCGTTCGGCAATCTCATGAGAGCCGGCCCCACGTGGTACATTGAGCCGTTCATAGACAAACCTTTCGAACTGCTGTTTGTAGTTATTAAAGATACCTTCATAGACACCATTAGCCGTAGCCGTACCACCATCTGGAGTATTGAGCTCAGAAGGTACAACCAGCGGTACACCGGGAATAAACTCACGATAGGTCACGTTGGGCACTATCGGTTTAAGTGCTTCATGCCTCAATTCCCACGTTCGCATGAATTCCGGCCTCTGCCGGATGAACTCGTCGACCATCAACTCTACCTTCCGCTCAGCTTCCAGAGACACCAGATGTTCAGCTTCTTCATCAGGTAAAGTCTTGAGCCTCTCACGCACAGCCTGTGTTTCAAGGGCAAAACTGGCTAAATGCCCGCAATAGACAACAACGAGAGTATTTACGATGTCACCCGTAGCAAAGCCGCTGGCAAAAGCCCCAGCCAGTACGAGTCGATAGACTGCCTGCACCCACAACCGGTGAGTAAAGCTGAAAGACCTGGCATCAGCCTCAGATAGCGCCTCTAATTGTGCGAAGGCCTCCTTGGGCATGACCTGCTCAAAAAGCGTGCGGAATCTCCCGAAACCCTGCTGATAACGGTGCACCAGTTGTTGCGGGACCAGATTCACTTCATCAGGCAGGTTCTTAGACCTGACTCCAAAAACGGGCAAAGGTTGCACCAGAGGTGGTTCGTTAGCTTCAGTGGTTCTTGTCCAATGTTGGTAGCCGATAAAGGCCTGCTCGAACAATACCCTGGCTGCCTGGGTCAGCACCAGCTGTGCCTTGGCTACAGATGGCTGATGAACTTTTATCCCCAGATTTGCTTCGCAGATTCTCCCTTCGTACCCAATAGCACTGGTTACCAACCAGGCATCAATGCCAAAACCACCAACCTCTGTATTCGGTGGGAGGGGTGCTCTCTGTAAAAAGGCCCTGAGCAGTCGATATGAAATCCCCCATTGACCTCCACCCAGGTCATGGACGGGACAATCGAAAACAGCCGCCAGCAGAGGATAAAAAACGTGGCTAGAAATAGTATCTTCGAGATAATGGCGAGCGAACCGCGAAACAACAAGGTCCATCTCCCGTGTCTCTATCGGGTCAAGGAGAAGGCTTATCCACTCCGGAACCAGTCCAAGGGTCTGCCCGTCACGACGCCGACTTTTTACATCTGCTTCGATTATAGCCAGGTCAGCACCGAGAGTCCGGGCTACCTGCATAATCGCCCACACCGCCCAACCTTTACCACTTATCCTCTCCTGGTCAAGGAGGAAAGCCATCTGAGCTATTCCTTCACCATGAGAAACAGCCTTGGCTACTTTAAGTGCTTCTTTTCCGGCGGGGGAACCAACGGCAACTATGACGCACTTCTTTGATGGATAATATTTTAAAAGCCCTCTTCTTATGGTCCGCAGCACATGACCGATAGTGTCAAACTCATTGTAGAAAGGGACTCCAACGACGATGTCCGCTTCGCCAATTTCAGCCGCCAGGCTTAGCGGCTCCATCAGCGCCGACCAGAAATATTCCTCCGCTTCACCATGCTCGGCCTTTACCCTGCCATTCCTTACCGACGCAAGCCGACCAGTAGTGACACGCGGTTTGTCGACAACGCTATTATGGCCAATCATGGGGCCGACACCTCAGAGAGAATTGCCTTAGCATATCGTAGAGCTAAAGCGTAACGGTGTCAACTACCATCAGTGCTCGCTTAATATGCGCCATGCTGTCAGGGGGGCACCAATATTACCAGCCTCGACCAGTGCGTTTGACTTTTCCAGCACCGGTACGGGTAACAATACCTCTTGGGCCAATTTGTAATGTAACCGGGTCTGGTTACCCCACGAATACTTGCCTGCATAGGCCAGGGCTTTTTGCTCGACCTGGAATTGAAGCCATGGATTAAGTACGTGGTCTCTTATCTTCAGGAGCAGGCACTCAGGGTCTGAATCGGCCATTGCCCCGGCATCCTTGAGAGTCTCCCCCACGCCTTCCAGGTCACGCCCGGCAATGATAGCTCCGGCACCAAGCGCATGGGAGAGTACACCACTCTGGGTACATTCGTGAGGCCAGTAATAGTTAATATCGAACGCCCGCTGTGCCAGAGGTAACAGGCGCTCCGGCAACCAGGTCTTCAGGAGGAATTTGTCTATTCCGTTCTGGCTTAATCGCATCTCGCTGGCGTGGCCGATATCTTCTTTACGACGCGGTACCCCGATACGCACGGCCACTATCCGCCGGTCCGGAATAAGCTTCTGCAGCTCATCCCTGGCCGGGTAAAGGTGTTCAGAACCCTTTATCGGATGGAGAAAACCGGTCTGCCCGATTATGACGGTCTCCGGGTCAAGGAATATCCGTTCCCTGTGCAGGGCTTCTTTCGTTTCCTGGTCAAGCTCTGACTCATAAAGTAAGAATGCATTTAGGGCGCTTTTTGCCTCCTGCCGACTGAGATTGCTGACCGTTGGGTAGGAATGAACCCCATGCCTGATAATGTGCACCTTGTGCCGATACATTGGGAATGCGGTGGTGACCGCACCATGCACGCCTCGACTGAAGACAGTGATAGCGTCCACATGAGGTAGCAGTGACTGCAGCAGGTCGTATTCATACTTGACCAGTCCGGTTGGGGTCTCCTTGCTCTGAAAGCGAAGCGTATGAAAGGTAACCACCTTGGGCAGGTCCAGTCCCCGGAGCATCTTTATGAAAGCCCGGTCATTAGACCATATACCGAACTCGTGCTGGAACCACAGGACAACCTCATCACTTCGGGCACCAAGTTCCCTGAGCCCATCTTTAATCACCGAGGCGGAAAATTTACGAGGGCCGGGTATCCCATACCAGATATTTCTCGTGGCAGTGTAATCGTCGATTACTACGGGCAGCTCGTCACTATCCAGCCTGAAGGACAGTACTGCCCACTGACCGGCAGGGCTCTTCCGGGTAAGAAAGCTGGCATAGTCGGCTATGCCACACCTGATTGGTGGGTACGTCCCCACGAAATGGATTGATGCCAATAGTCTTCCCCCCATCCTGCTGGCCATCCTATTCTAGTGGCGACGCTGCAATGCGGTAAGTAACGCAGGTCACGCATTACCCCGATTCAAAGGTTGGGGCTGTATTTTACTACAAGAATAGTACTTTGGCAACAGTAAATCTCAACCTATATCGGTTACTGATTTCCACGGATTGACCTATAACTCATGTACCTAATAATGCCATATCTTCCATGATTGACAATACATCATTAGGGGGATAGACTCTAGTACCAAAGTATTAACACCCGGTCAGTTTGGAATATATTATGAGCTGGCAGATACTGGTAATAAGAATCGCAGGCACTCTCGCAGGCGTAATAGCCCTCGGTGTGCTTTTCTGGTCGCTCTCCTGGTGGTTAAGAAGGCGCCAGATAAGACAACTGGAAGCAAATCTCACGGAACACCTGCGGAGTGTCGGTGTCAGCGCTGAAGAACGGAGAGTGAAGGGCACAGTAGTGCACAGCCATGAAGGCGACGACACCGTGATATTGCGTCACTTGGTGACTACCCGTGTCTGGCTCAGGGGAATACAGTCGATAGAAATCTGGCGGATTATCAGAAAGGGCAAGAAGGAATCCGTGACACTAGACGAGATGACGTTCGTGGTAACCCCGGAGTCAGGGATGAGCCTGAACAGGATACCACTGTTGACAAACATAGTTAAGACACACACGACCTCAGGCAAGAGCGGTTTTCAGTGGCGTGGCTTTGAATGGGGCCGTCTGCCTCTGCTGGTAGACAGGCTGGACGTGGATACAGACCTCAACAGCCGCCTGCTCAGACATCTCGACAATGACCTGCTAGATGACCTGCGCATCACGGCATTGTCCGGAGACAGGGTAGGTATAACCACCAGCTACAGACCGCAACAGCTGCCATCGCGGGACTTCCTGACATGCATTGAGGATATTGCCGACCATATACGTGAGTATGTGGCCGAGTTCAACAGAATCAGAGAGCTCCAGAACAACCCTTCCAGGTAACACACCACCGGTGGCATTATGAGATTGTTCAGAAAGGGAATATGGCCTTCACTACCAGACAGCGGGCGGAGCAAGTAAAACAAGATAATCTCAAGGTCCCACCAATCACGTTAGACGGGAACGTATTGTTGACAAAGTCTCGTCGGAGAATTACAATCGAGTGTCACCAGGTGGTACTCATTACTAAGTAGCAGTAGTATCTGCTGGGAGAAGAAAGTGAAATTACTGGTTATAGGTTTTGGACAATGTGGTTGTCATATCGCTGATGAATTTGCCCGGATGAACAAGAGGGCCCGTTCCAGGCGAGGGCTTGAGGTGCTTACCGGAATCTACGCCGTTAATACCGACCTGGCTGACCTCAGCAGTCTGAGCAGTATTAAATCCGATTACCGGCACAGGATTCTCATCGGGGGGCGCAAGGCTGCCGGTCATGGTGTCGGTAAGATGAATGAGCTGGGTGCCGAGATAGCTCGTGAAGACGCTGACAAGGTTATCGACGCCATCAGGGGGACACCGCGATTCTATGAATCAGATGCTTTCCTTCTGATTGCCGGTGCCGCCGGGGGTACCGGCTCAGGGGCTTTACCGGTAATATCGCAGGTTATAAGGGAGCGTCACCTGGATAGGCCTCTCTACAATCTCGTTGTCCTGCCCTTCGAGCATGAAGAGCATACTGAAGAACGGACAATATACAACACGGCCACATGCCTGAAATCGTGCAGCACGGTGGCTGATGCCGTTTTCCTGGTTGATAATCAGAGATACATCGGGAAAAGCAAGTCTTCCAGAAGTAACCTGGACTGGATTAACGAGCTCACGGTAGAACCGTTCTACAACATTCTCTGCGCCGGAGAAGAGAAAAAAGCCAGGTATGTTGGCACCAAGGTACTTGATGCCGGAGACCTGAAGCAGACTCTTTCCGGATGGACAGTAATCAGCCACGGCCGTATGAAACTGCCTTCCCCGAAGCTTGCTTTCTGGAGGGCAAGCAGCTTCCGGGAAAAAAATGCTACCGCTAATCGGGGAATCGAGGCACTGGATAAGGCAATCAGCGAGCTCTCTTTTGAATGTAACCCTGCTGATGCTTCCAGGGCAGCTTATCTTGTTGCTGCCCCCACAAAGGAAATCAGCATGAGCCTGATAAAAGAAATGGGCGAACACATGAAGTCTATCGCACCCGATGCCATCATCAGGGACGGCGATTATCCCCGCGTGGGAGGGTACGTTGACGTTTCCGTAATACTTTCCGAACTCAGGAATGTTGAAAAAGTGAAGCGATATTATGCCGAAGCAGCCAGCGTTACCTCCAGAAGCGAGCGAAGGCAACAGCAGGTCGATTCGCAACTGGAAGAAATTGCTGATGCCGGCAAGGATATTCCGTCACTGACGGAGATGACCAGTCAAAACTATTCAGAAGAGAATGAACTTCCCTCGGACGAAGACCCACTCTCCACGTAGTCGCCCCCGTACCCGTCGAGTGTATAATCAGGTCGTCCCGGACCGCTTTTGCATGTCGTAGGCAAGCATCCCGCCAGATATATTCCTGGCATCAAGTCCGTTAAGACGCAAAATGCGGGTCGCATAGTAAGACCTGTGTCCCTGTCGGCAGTAGACCAGTATTTCACCACCGCGTGGCAACTCATCCACCCGCTCCCTGAGTTCATCGAGGGGAATATTGACAGCCCCCTCAAAATGACCGGCGGCAAACTCAGCCGGGGTACGGGCATCAAGAACGGTCGCTGGACGTCCCGGTATTTCGTTCCAGTGGGCCACAGGTGAATCACCCCGCAGGACATTAGCGGCGACCATACCAGCCACGTTCACCGGGTCCTTGGCACCGCCAAACTGGGGTGCGTAGCATAGCTCGGCCTCCTCCAGGTCAAAGACGGTAGCCCCTTTTTGTATTGCCATCGAGATAACATCGATACGCTTCTCAACTCCCTCTTCACCAATTGCCTGGGCACCGAGGACTTTACCTTGGCCGGTAGAGAAGATGAGCTTCATCATAATCGGCTTCGCTCCGGGGTAATAGCCAACGTGCTGCGTGGGCTGCAGATACACCTTCTCATATCTCGCCGGCTGGCCACTTATACCGGAGCGCTGCAACACCTTCTCGGAGGCACCTGTGGAGGCAATAACCATGTCGAACACCTGGCACACCGCCGTGGCCTGGACACCACGAAACCTGGAATTACGCCCCATAATGACGTCGGCGGCAATTCGCCCCTGGCGGCTGGCGGGACCGGCCAGTGCCAGCAGCGTCCACTCACCGGTGACAACATCCCGGACCTCCACGGCATCACCGACCGCCCATATCTGGTCGTCACTGGTACGCATCTGGTCGTCCACTCGAATGCCGCCGAGTGCCCCAATCTCAAGACCGGCCTCCCTGGCCAGCTTTACCTCAGGACGGATACCGATGGCAAGGATGACCATATCACAGGGGTGCTTCTTACCGGACTGTGTTGTAACCACAATGCCGCTACTATTAGCACCCGGCTCAAAGCCGGCAGCGGCGTCGCCGAGGTACAGCGACACCCCGTTGTCGGCCAGGTGTTGATGGACGAGCACCGCCATTTCCGGGTCAAGCGCCGGCATAACCTGCGGCAGCATCTCTATAATACTGACCGAGATACCGCGCCTGGCCAGGTTCTCAGCCATCTCCAGTCCGATGAAACCACCACCAACGATAACCGCCTTCTTTACCCCCTGCTCAGCAATCCATTCCCTTATCCGGCGGCTGTCCGGGATTGTCCTCAGGCTGAAGATACCGGGCAGGTCGATGCCGGGCAACGGCGGCCTGATTGGTGCTGCCCCGGGTGAGAGCACCAGGGCATCGTATTTTTCACGATAGGTCTCCCCGGTCTCGGTATTCCTGACCTCTATCTCGTTCTCTTGCCGGTCGATGGCCGTGACCTCACTGTTCACCCGGACGTCGATGTTGAACCTCTCTCTGAAATACTGGGGAGTCGCTACGAGTAAATCGTTTTCATCAGGGATAACATCACCGACGTAATACGGCAGGCCGCAGTTAGCAAAGGACACGTATGACCCACGCTCAAATACAATAATCTCAGCCTCCTCCGATAAACGGCGTGCCCGCGCTGCACATGATGCCCCACCAGCAACTCCACCGACTATCAGTATCCGGGGCCTACCCGACTGTTTTCGATTAGATGGACTCATTTCTGCAATCCTCATAAGAGTATTCTTCACAATTGTACTGACTATTTATGATGGCTACAAGCTTACATGCGATTTGGTAGTGATGGCCCCATCCTCCGCATGCCAAAGCTTTCCATGGTGAGCATGCGCTCCGGCGAAGGTATGGGATTCAAGGGGGTGGCCTCCTTGTGTCGTTTCTTTATGATAATATATTGGGAAATGAGAATTTCCATACACGGAGAGTATAAAATGAATTCAGACAAAGAAAGAGCTATTAATATTAGCCCTGATAAAGTATGTGCAGCATATGCGGGAAAAAAGAGAAGGAAGAAACTCGCGCTTCAGACATATAAAGAAGAGGAAACAGGAGCCGACATGATCCTGATAGAAGGAGAGGCTGATGCTTTGGAATTCCTTGGTAACGTGCTACTAGCACAAGCGAAATTTGACAAAGACTGCGGTTTCTTTTTCGGACCGAGAACTGCCGGAAATGCGTTTTTCGATAAAAATAGGTCTACACATGGGTTGTACATACACCGTCTGCCCTGCCTTGAAGAGAAAAACCTAAAACTCGCTAAACCCATAAAATAGATTTGCAGATTACAGCAGTACTACCGCAGTTCGTTAATACTCCTGACAATACGGTCGGGTACTATCGGACTGGACTCTGGGAGTCCGTTACCCCGCCAGTCCACCCAGATAGTGAAGATTCCAAGACTCTGTGCCCCGGAGATATCTCGCTGAAGGTCATCACCCACCATCCAGGCATCCCCCACCGCCACGTCAAATCGCTTAAGCATGTGCAAGAAGACACTTTCATCAGGCTTACCCGCCCCGAACTCCCCCTCAATGAGAATACAGTCGAAATAAGGCTCCAGTCCGAAGCGTTCCAGCTTGCCGCGCTGCATCTCCGAGCCGCCGTTGGTAACTAAACCTAGCCGTACGTCCCGGTTGCGAAAATGTTGAATAGTATCGAGAGCACCGGGGAAAAGCCTCGCTCGCCCTTCTCTCATCTCAGCATAAGCATCAGCCAGATTACGTGCTATATCGGGGGCATCGATACCAAGCCGTGAGAATGCCTCGGCAACTATCTCGCGTCGTGCGTCTAGCAGACGTAGTCGCCCCTGCCGGTGTCTTTCTAAATTACCCCAGTACCAGTCACGCGTTTTATGGATGGCACCCAGCAGTTCCTCCACACAGGAAACACCAACCTGAGACACAAACCTGCTACATACAGCTTGCCAGCACACCTCCGCGTCGCCGTACGCTATGATGGTATCATCCAGGTCAAGCAAAATAGCCGCCGGTAAGGGTTGCACCCCGTTTTCTGTTTTCAAGTGCCTTCTTGCCCTTCTCAATCTCTGTCATAATGACGTTACTATGTTACTACATATATCATGGGTTATCATAGTAGTACCCAGTGTAGTAGAATGGAATGAGAACAAACCCGGAGAGGAGATACCATGGCCGGAGACGCGATTGTTGCCGAAGACCTGACCTACCGCTACGACGAGCTGGTTGCTGTGGACCACATCAGCTTCAAGGTAGCCGAGGGCGAGATACTCGGCTTCCTGGGACCAAATGGCGCCGGTAAGTCGACCACCGTAAAGGTGCTGACGGGGCAGTTGCAGCCAAGGGAAGGCCAGGCAATAGTACTCGGTATAGATATTGCCCGCGACCCAGAAAAGGTACAGGCGCAGATTGGGGTCTGCTTTGAGATAACCAACCTCTACGAGAAAATGAGTGCCGAGGAAAACCTGAAGCTGTTTGCCCGCCTCTTCGGTGTTCCGCGTTTTGATGCAGGCGCCCTGCTGGCACGGGTCGGCCTGGCAGGACGGGAGCGCGACCGCGTCGAGGAGTACTCAAAGGGAATGAAGCAGCGCCTCATGGTCGCCAGGGCTCTGGTGAACCGACCGCGCATCCTTTTTCTCGACGAGCCGACCGACGGCCTTGACCCGGCATCGGCCGAGAACATCCGCAAGGTCATTCTCGAAGAGCGTCAGCGAGGGGCGACTGTTTTCCTGACCACGCACGACATGATGGAGGCTGATAAGCTGTCAGACCGGGTGGGGTTCATCAACCAGGGTAAGATTGTGGCACTGGATACCCCACACAACCTCAAGCAACAGTACGGCAAAAGAGCTCTCAGGGCACAGGTGACTAGCCCTGATGGTGGTCTGGAGAGCCGGGAGATTACCATGGACAAGCCGGAGACAGCCGGTGCCGTTCAGGAGCTTTTTGGCCGGGAAAAGGTAGTCACCATCCACAGCGAAGAGGCCAGCCTGGAAGACATTTTTATTAATATTACGGGGCGGGGACTTACTGAATGAGCTGGCCAATCATCCGGGCACTGGTCACCAAAGACCTCACCCTTTTCTTCAGAAACCGTTTCTTCGCCTTTATAAGTGTCCTCGGTATAGTCGCCTATGTCGTTGTCTACTTCTTAATGCCCGCTTCGGTTGACGAGGAGCTTGACATCGGGCTCTATGCGCCGGTACTCCCCCCCATCTTTGAGCAACTTCAGGGAGACGGTTTATCGATTGAGACCGTAGACTCGGTGGATACCCTGAAAGATGGCGTCACCGAAGGACGGTTCTTAAGCGGCGTTGTCCTGCCAGAAGACATCATGGAGAAGCTGGCCGCTGGAGATAAAGTAACAGTCGACGTCTACTTCGCTTCGGACACACCGGAAGAATTGAAAGATGCCGTCACCAACCTTATCCAGGAACTGGCCTATATACAGAGCGGGCAAATACTGGCAGTGGATATTTCCGAGGAAATCATCGGGCCGGACATGCTCGGTATGCAGATACCGCCACGCGACCGCATGATTCCCTTTTTCGCCATCTTCCTTATACTCACTGAGACTCTCGGTCTCTCCAGCCTCATCAGCGAGGAAATCGAAGGTCGTACTGCGCAGGCGCTGCTGATTACCCCGATGACCGTGAACGGTCTCTTCCTCGCCAAGGGAATCACCGGGGTGACACTGGCCTTTGGCCAGGCGCTATTATTCATAGCAATCACCGGCGGGCTGAACCAGCAGCCGCTGATAATCCTGTTGACATTGCTTCTGGGAGCAATTCTGGTAACCGGGATAGGCTTCCTGCTGGCCTCCGCAGGGAAGGACCTGATGTCAGTAATGGCCTGGGGGCTCCCAGCGATAATTATCCTTGCGGTGCCCGCCTTCGGTGTCATGTTCCCGGGGACGGTATCAGACTGGGTCAAGGTGATTCCCTCCTATTACCTCGTAGATACTGTGCACCTGTCAGCCAACTTCGGATTTAGCTGGGGCGATATCTGGCAGAACCTGCTGATACTACTCGGATTTGACATCGCTTTCGTCCTCCTTGGTATCATTGTCCTGAGGAGGAAGCTGACATGAGCCTGAGACGGGTCGGTATCCTGTTGAGCAAGGAGTTTCGGCATGGCTCCAAGAGCTTTATCTTCATCATAGCCATTGTAATGCCGCTCGTACTATCGTTCGTGCTATCTATGGTCTTCGGTACCCTCTTTTCCGAAAAACCGAAACTGGGGGTCAGTGATGAAGGTGACTCTCAGATAACACAGATGGTCATCCAGTCAGATTCAATAATCGGTAGGGAGTACGATTCTGCGGATGCGCTCAGGAACGCGGTTGAAGACGGTGCGGTCGATATGGGCATAGTGCTTCCCGCTGATTTCGATAACCTGGTAATACAGGGGGAGATGGCTGAGATTACCGCCTACGTCTGGGGCGAGAGTCTGGCCAAGAACCGGGTAGTACTGGGGGCTACCGTCGCCAACATGATAAGAGATGTCGCCGGTCAGGAGGTACCGGTTGAAATTGCTACCACTACCCTCGGTGATGCCGAGAGTATCCCCTGGAACAACCGCCTTCTGCCCCTCATCGTGCTGATGGCCATCGTATTCGGAGGAATCATGGTACCGGCCACATCCCTGGTGGACGAAAAACAGAAGCGAACCCTGTCTGCTCTGGCAATTACCCCGGCCTCACTCGGGGAGATATTTCTGAGTAAAGGACTGGTAGGCGTCATTGTCAGTACCGTTATGGGAGTACTGATACTGGTCCTTAATCAGGCTTTCGGGGCACAAACACCTTTACTCATCGGTATGCTGGTACTGGGTGCGGTAATGGCGTCTACCTTCGGCATCATGCTCGGGGTATTTGCCAAGGATGTAACCAGCCTGTTTGCCACTAACAAAGCTATCGGCATATTGTATTATGCACCGGCCTTTGTTTATATGTTCCCGGATATTCCGCAGTGGATTGGCAGGATATTCCCGACCTACTACGTTGTCCAGCCGGTGGTTGAAATAAGCCAGCAGGGGGGCACATGGTCAGACGTTGCCCTGGAAGCCTTTATCCTCATCGGGCTGATTCTAATAATGATAGGTATCGTCGGTATTCTAGCCAGGAGAACAGCCCAACGAGAAGCCCTGGCATAGGCAGGCTGTGGACGATAAAGAGGCCTCAGTGAATGAGGCAACTGCCATCGAAGTCTCACCACGACGTCTCTGGGCAAGCCAAGCGCTATATACGAAAAGTTTCTTGTCTGTTTACGACCGTCTCGCCCTCGGCCTGACGAGCCGTCTTATCTGGAAATGCCCATCCGAAGGCATTATCAGACTATACAACCAGCACATATCGGCCAACCATCTGGATGTCGGAGTTGGCACCGGTTACTTCCTTGAGCACTGTACCTTCCCCGCCCCCAATCCCCGCCTAGTACTTGTGGACCTGAAGCACAATAGCCTAGTAGTTGCCCGGAAAAGACTGGCACGATACTCCCCTCAGACCTACCAGCATAATGCCCTTGAACCACTGAAGATTGACGGTCCTTGCTTTGACTCCATCGCTGTGAACCATCTATTACACTGCCTGCCGGTTACCATGCAGGCCAAGGGAACAGTCTTTGAGCACCTGAAAGTCCTGCTCAACCCCGGCGGTGTCTTGTTTGGAACCACCCTGCTCTACGGTGGCGTAGAGAGAAGCTTTCTGGCAACATATTGTTATTGCTGGCTCAATCTAATGGGAATCATGACAAACAGGCACGACGATGTCGAGAGTCTAAAAAAGAACCTGGCACTGCACTTTGCGGAAAGCGAGGTAGAGACAATCGGCTGTGGCGCGCTTTTCTGGGGCCGTTAATGACTTTATGTATGGTATAGAAACTGCTTTCTTGGCTAAGTACTGAACGCCATCTATTTAGTACTTAGCCTGGTCTCGATGCGGGTCAGCTGCTGCTCAAGCTCTTTTTGAGAGTGAACTAGCCTGAGCTCATCTTCTCCCTCAATAATATACTCGTCACCATCGAAGAAGAGCCTGTCACCCGAGACAACAACCTCGGAATGCCTCTCCTGCGGTACCAGCTCATACAATTCTACAATATTCATCGCTCACTCCTTAGAACGGTCTGTATCTCATAGATACAGACTATATCGGTATTCGTTCCGGGGTAGCCGGCAAATGTCAGCCCGTCTTTCGCCAGCACATTATTGATGGCAAACTGCGTGTCCGTGACGCCAATCTGGTTATAGTTATTTATCTCCACAGGATAATTACTCCAGCTACCACCAGTATATAACCCGGCCCAGATACGGGTTCCGCCGGTGGCCGTACCTTTTCTGGAAAGGAAAGGCTGAACAGACACAAATCCTGTGTGCTTTATCTGGAAGTAAGCGTTGGGCTGCCCGCCAGTATTAACACCAACGCCGTAGTACATCTGGACCTTACTGATAACGGAGTCACCGCTGTCCACCCAGAAGAAAAAGTAGAAGGTATGAGCCGTACCATCTGTCAGCAGGTCAAATACATCCCCCGAGATGAGGTCGGTCGCCTGCACTCCAGCCGCCTGAACATCAACAGCGTCAAATAGCTTGTTCTCACTCCCGTCTGGGCTATCAACACTGACAGTACAGTAGAGATGCCCGGATGAACCGCTGTCTCTGGTGACATCCGACCTGGCTGCGATACGCTTGATTACCAGACGAGAATCGTCTGGCGCGGCAAGCGCCAGAGACTTACTATAGTCAGCCGTCCCTTGCTTGGATGTTGCTGTAATCGTGTTCGTCCCTGCCTCAAGGTCACCAGTATCCTTGATAGTCGGTGTGTAGGTTATCGCTTCGACCTTTTCCTGAGTGTCCGAATAAAATCTATCGACCATTTCTTACGCTCCCTGCCCTTCGTAGTCCACCTGATACGTTGCATGCCCGCTGCCATCAACAACCTGCAACACCAGCCTGTGCCACTGACGGTCATAGTGAAATTCAGCGACTTCACCAGGTAATAAAGTGGCCTCAGCAACCAGTTCCTTGGCAAACCCGTTCTGAGCCGCATAGCCCAGCAGCTTGTACTTCAGCGACAGGTTTTCATGCGTATTCTTAAGGAGAACCGTCTTCTGCCCGAATTCCGAAACCATCCAGTCCAGAGCATTGGCATAGGACGCTGTTGTCGTACCAGATTGTGAACCCTCATCTATCTTCCACAATTTATCGCACCCCCTAATAGTACGTTTGTTCTATTGCAAGAATAACGAAACAGCCCGGCAATAGTCAACCGTGAAATGTCGTGAAGAATGATTTGTTCAGAGATCAGGAGACAGGATTTTTCTTGCCTGAATACCAACTCCAGGAGGTGTCTTTACCGGAGATTTCGATGATTTCCAAACCCGCCTGCTCCAGCATCCTGACCAGTCTGCCCGATGACAACCAGATACCCGGATACGCTTTTCGGGAGTATTCATCATCATCACGATACCTGTTCCTGAAATAGAACGCAGCAAACCTGTCCACAAGTCCGGTCTTAAGGAAAAGATTGAACAAGGAGCGGTGGATTATTGGCAACTTCTCCGGGCCCCATTTGCGGCAGTCAAAGTGGAGCCTGAAAAGTCCGCCAGGTTTTAATACCCTGGCAATTTCATTTACGTAACTCCTGATTATGTCCAAATCGGGGATGTGCTGAAACATCGCGTAAGAAAAACAGAAATCGAAAAATTCATCCTCATAGATAGCCAGGTCAGCCCCATTATTCGAGGCAAAGAACAGGTTAGGTTTATGCTTGTTTAATTCGCCTGCCTTTCTTATGGTTTCCTCTGAGAAATCGACACCATAGGCCTCGCTGAACATCTCGGAGAAGGCCCTGGTCATCCTCCCTATACCACAGCCAAAATCAAGCATACGCTTACCTGCTGGATTGAAACCCACTCGACTTAAAAACTCTCCGGCAAATTTGTGAGCCTCTTCAGCTCCTGTATCAAAGAAATCCTTCTCTGTCCAGCTACTCTTCACACTTGTGATATAGACCATCGCATCTTTCTTGGCAGCGTTGTCCCACGCTTTGGCCCTCTTTCGATTCAGCTCCTTCATATCACATCATCCTTCTTCGAAGGGATATCTTTATTGTCCGCTTTCCTGGTGAATGCTTCCCCAATCAATTCAAAGCAACCTGTTACCATCCCGACCGTCTGAATAATACCGTCGACGACAAAGTACGGGATGAGCTTCAGCCTACCCTTTATCAGGCAGAAACCGAGCCAGTAGAGGGTTACCAGTGGTGGCCAGAAACTAACATGCCATGGACCATATTTCCATATGTATCTAGTGGCCGCCCTTCCATATACATACCTCTGTCCTACCAAACTTCGCAGGCCGATGCTTTGCCCGTGGAAAAACGCAGAGGAAACACCAAAGTCATACCCGTCTTTTCTCAGTCTGAGCTCCAGGTCAAGGTCGTCCATATAGCCTCCATGAGAGAAATCAAACGGATATTTCAGTATAGTTTCTCTATTGAATAAGCCGGCACGTGTGCTCAGATGCACCTCAAAACGGACAGACTGCTGCTGGAGTCGTGTCCAGTTCCAGTAATTAGAGTACTCCCTATCCGTTGCCTCTCTAGCACACATGCTTGCACAGCTTGAATTTCGGAACTCGTTGAGCATTGTTCGCAGGGTGTTCTCCATCAGGAAAACATCCGAATCAACATAGGCAATATATTCCTGTGTTGCCATCTCTACACCCAGCTGGCGGGCATAGCTCTTTCCCCTGCCTTCATCCAAGTAAATCTTTTCGGTATATTCCCCGGCTATCTCCACCGTTCGGTCGGCGGAGTTCCCATCCACCACGATAATCTCGGCAGGATTATTCTTCCGGACAGATTCCAGGCATTTACCGATAGTCCCTTCGGCATTTTTAACAATTATGATTACTGAAATGGGCAGATTATCCATCGTAACCCTACTGAACAGCATTATTTACGTATATCTGGAACTGGCCATTGTCGTATATCAGGCTGGATTCCCTCCCGATATCACTCTGGGGCCAACCGGCGGTCGGGTCTTCCCCCCAGGCAAAAAGCTTGAAATCAGTCCCCTGCTTGCTCATAAGTATGTAGTGAAGCTCATCCATCTCTGAGAAATTAATCTCGCCAGGTGTAGCCCCGGTTAGCGTACGCACGGGAATACTTATCAGGGCGGGATTGTTATAGAGAATCATGGTCAGACTATAGCCGTAATAGTATGTATCCGGCGGTTGTACTTCAAGAGCAAAGAACCTGGCTCCCCTGACCTCGGTAGTGAGTATCTGCTCCCCCGAGACCTGACCGGCATAGTTAGCTGGCAAGTTCAGGGCCACACAAATAATCATGGCAGAGACAATTACCCACCGCCACTGTACAAGTGCCAGCACCGCGATGCATACTGCTGGTACAATGAGAAATACATAACCCCTTATCATTACCTGCTCATACCCGCCCAGAATCAGCAGACCAATGGGGATTGACCAGCAGAGGAGGGCGATAACCTGCTTATGGTACTCAAAGGTTTTTCTCCTCATAAGGAGCCAGAGCACGCTGCCCAGCATTAAGAGTGCATACAAGGCTACAAAGCCAAGCTGGGTGTAGCGACTGACCGCCCTTGCTGCCGAAGAGGGTAGGAAATACGTCTCTGTTTCAGCATAGTGAAAGATGTCCCTCATCGGCTGGAGCAATGTGTTCAAGCCAATCTCAACAGCGCTGGGGATCAGGAATACATACCAGGCGCAGAATATCACAATGAATAGAAAGACCAGAACAACTAATCTGGACTCTCTCATGTAAAGGGTAAATATAACTAGTGCCGGTATCACCACCAGAGCGCTGAGACCGTGAGTCATTACCAGGACGCCGTAGGTGAGTACTGCCATCACTATTGTAGCCAATGACCTGCTTCCAGACATCAGCAACATAAAGAGCAATAGAAACAGCACCATACCAAGGGCACGGGGAGTATACTCATATATGAAGAGCCAGGATGCAAGCGAAAGAAACGACAGGGCAAAACAGCGGTTTGGCGTCAGCTTATATTGCTTGCCTATGGAATACGTGATTAAGACTATCAGAAGCATAAAAAACACCGGTACATACCGTATGAATCCCTGGCCGAATTCGGGTAAATCCAAACCGGTGACTGTCAGTATTGATGCTGAGAAAAGGTGCATGGTAGGCCACACATGGTAGGTTGACAGACTGGGAGTTTCACTGATGTCAAGGTGATTCGTGGCTAGCAGATTCCTGACCTCTCCGAAAGGGTAATAGGCCTCAGGCTCAGTAGCGTTTTCATAAACAAATACCGGCAGGCCAATAAGGAATAGCCCGAGAACCAGCAGGATGAATATGAATACGGCATCTCGCTTGAGTTCATGGTCAAGGAAGGCTGATATCGAAACAGCCACCGTCAAAGCAAGGCCTATCCAGTAGACAGGAGTTAAGTGAGAGACCAGCCCGATGGAGTCAGCAGGCTCTACAACTACCGGCCTTACCTGCCACGAGCTATAGAAAAAGAGAACTAAGCTGATAAAAACCAGGATCAGGTAGAGTTTCTGGCGCATGCCCGGGGCTATCCTAACCACGGTTGTCCTCATGCTCAATCTGTTTGATACACACCATCCACCCAGCCACCGCCGGCACAAAGTATGAAATCGTGCTGGCTAGAAGCCAAATAACCCTCCTAACAGACCTTAAAGGCTCGGGTAAACGAGCCAGTAATCCATGTGCACCGCCGAAAAGTGGTAAACCATATCCTCTGACTTTATAACCGTAGAGACCAAATTCTACAGGCCTCCAAGATGAAGTATGTTCCTCGTATGGATTATCATTAAGCGCAGGATGTTGAGGGAATTTGCCTACCGGCGTAGTAATAATCACCTGCCTCCGGGCTATTGTCTCCATGTCCTTAAGTAACTGTCGTCCTTCTTCTTTAGTTAAGTGTTCCAGCGCCTCCAGGCAAAGTACTATATCGAAGGACTTTTCCTCTATGGGCAATTTGCGAATATCGCACATGACGTAATCACTATGTCTCTCATGGCTTTTTGCATCGCTCAACCAAGGACGGTAAATATCTAGCCCCACGCAATAGAAGTGCTTATGCCGGTTGATAAACCTCATGGGTGCTCCCCCACCACAGCCCAGATCCAGAATAGTTTGCCCACGTTTGTCCAGATTTCGCCACAAGGTGTTCCAGGCCGTGAAAGGGATATACGGGTGGACTCTTTCCACAATTGTGTTTACCAAATTCATAATTATGCCCGATAGAATTTTCTTCACACTTTAGCAAGAGTGTAAATAGCCAGATGAATTTGCCGGTGCCAACCTATTCGCTTATAATGCCTTGCTGTCAAGCCATGGGCCTCACATATAGAATCGAGGGTATCCTTGGTATATTTCTGAAGATGGGGATACGGGTCAGATGGGTTAAACCACATTTTCTCAAAGGCCCTGGCAACGAAGTCACCTATCACAGTTGGTGTGATAATTATCAAATTAGTTGTACTGTTCATAAGATTCCGACATTGCTTTAGCACAAAATCATGGTTCCGAAGATGCTCTATCACAGATAGAAGGACAATGCTGGAAAAATGAGTGCTGGTAACAGGTCCAGGGAGAGGGTCCTTTTCGAAATTCAAGCAGTAAAAAGTATAGTCCGGATATTGAGATTTACAGTGAGTAATTCTGTCACAACGGACATCAATCCCGATGTAGGAAGCTGCCTCTTCTAAGAAAGGAATTAGGTCACCATAGCCGCAACCGATGTCAAGGACGCTCTCCCCCAGGTATGGAGACACAGCCATATATCTATTCTGAAACTGTACTAAATGACTAAACACTCGCCGTGCTATTAGCTCCAGAGGTTTCTTGACCACCACCAACCTCACGTCCTTTCCTCTTGATAAACCTGCACCAATTTCCTGGCCATCTCTTCGGGGCTGAGTTCTTCCTCGGCAAGCCTCCTGCCATAGGCGCCCATTCTCTCTGCCTCCGCCGGATTATCAATAAGGTACTTTATCTTCTCAGCCAGCTGCCTTTCATTCGCCGGGTCAACCAGAAAACCACTTTCTCCGTCTTTCATTTCGGTCGGTATTCCGCCTACATTGGTGGCAATCACCGGTCTACCACACGCCATAGCCTCGGGTATGACCCTCGGTGCAGCATCGGCCAGACTTGGTAGCACAAACATGTCACAAGCAACATACAGTCGTCTCAAGTCGTCGAAACTCACAGCACCAGTTATCCTTACCTTCGACCGTAGCTGGAAATCTTCGATAAGCTTTTCTAACGTATTAGAATAGTGGGTGTTAAACTCATCCACGGGCCCTACCAGCAGGAACAGCGCCTGTTCGTAGCCAGATTCGTTCACTATGATATTGGCTGCCTTCACCAGGTACTCCAGCCCTTTACCAACACATATCCTCCCCACGAAAAGGATAACCACCTTTCCTTCAAGCCCGTACCTCTGCCTGACATCGCCTGTATCAAGGTCGAGGGTAAATGTATCTGTATCCACCTCATGAGGTACCATCACCACTTTTTCCGGCCTCACTTTGGCTCCCCGGATGAGTTTTTTCATCGAAACCTCATTAAGCACAATCGCCCGGTTCGCCCACCGGGTGAGCCAGTTTTCGGGTATAAACATAATCCTGTCGCGGAGGGAGGGGGTATCCTTCGTCCGGCGAGCAGAGTGAGAGGTATAGAACAGCTTGTTTCTCACGCTCCTGTCAATCATCGCCAGAACAAAGCCACCCAGTGCCTCGTGCACATGTATAACATCGATATCCCCAGCATCCCTGAGATACCTCTTGACCTGCCGTGCGAAGGCAGGTTGATTAAAAATATAGGTTAGTATTGAGCGGAGATTAGAGACATTGGGAACCCGGTTGAAATTGAACCTCCTGGCTTTCAGCCTGACGATGTTGACGCCATCAATACATTCAGTATCGGCATCATCAGGCGAATACTTCCTGTCGAGCAGGACTACATTATTCCCCATCCGTGACAACTGCCGGGAGATGGTAAAGACATAGGCTTCTATGCCACCGCCTACCTTCGTCGGCAGCTTTTCTTCTCCAACTGATACCTGCACAATGTTCATAAACTCTGGTAGACCTCAAGCAACTTTTCGGCTATTTTTACCAATCACTCCATATCCCTACGCTCAGTAGCCTTAAAAGTAAACCCCAGGTAACCGATAATCCAGGCGTAGTGGGCCAGGGGAAACAGCAGCAAATGCAGTGGGTTTTTAAAACGAAGCGCCAGTCTCAGACCCACTATGGGCGTACACAACCGGGTAATCACCAGCATTACCTTTCGTGCTGCTCTCGTTGACTCACTGTGGGTAACTGCATCGAGCCGACCAAAGAAGACCCGCTGCTTCCACAGATGTTTCAAAGAAGCAGCGGGGTGATGATAGAGGGGAGCTTCAAGCCACCAGGTAGCAGCCCAACCCTTCTCGATTATCCTCCTCGACAGCAGAACGTCAGCACTGCCTTCTGGACATTCAAAGCCGTTTACAGCTTCTAGGCAACAGCGCCGTACGATATAGCACGGCCCACTGGTGGTAACATACATTTCATTACCCCAAGCAATTCGGTGATACAATTTCTGTAACCATGACCATGATGACGGACTACTGCCTAGCAGTCCCTTCAGTTTTTCAGCGTGGTATACCCACCACTCTCCTATTGTCCTCGTTGTTCTATTAGTCACAACGGCTCGTTCTTGGGCCCCAATTATCCCTACTCGCTCGTCACTAAATAATTCGTAGATGTCCGGGAAGAAATTATCCCCTAAGTAAGCATCATTATCGATGAAGAGGACAAATTCGCCGTCCGTGCTACGCCACCCCATATCGCGAGCATAATAAGTAAATACTGCTTCTCTACTATTGTAGACAAGTAATTTCACAGGAAAATTCTCTACAATTTCCAGTGTATTATCGCTACTAAGAGCGTCAACCACCACAATATCAGTTATGTAGCCACGTTCATAATAAGGCATCAGGGAGTTGAGACACTGCCCTATAGTAGCCGAATTATTTCGAGTTGGAATAACCACCGACGTCTTCATAAATTATTCCGACAATGCTCTTTGAATCCAGTAATACGTCTTTCTTAGACCTTCATCCAGACTTATCTCCTGCTGCCAGTTGAGTACCGCCCTGGCCTTATTTATATCCGCGGTACGACTGACAGGTCCGGTCGGTGTGCTCTCATCCCATATTGGCTCTATCTTATTCCCCGAGATTTCTACAATACGCTCTACCACTTCCCTGATGGCAGTGGCTTTTCCCGAGCCAATGTTCAACACCAGCGGTGGACAGGAGGCCTTCTCCTCTATCTTGAGCAGCGCCTCAACACAATCGGAGACATGTAAAAAGTCCCGTGTTTGTTCACCACTCCCCCAGACCCTGAACTCCACGTCGGGATAGAGCAGGGCTTTACGGATACAATCGCCGACAACATGGGCTTTTTCGTCCAGAGGCTCGTTTTCGCCATATACGTTAAAGATGCGGGCGATACCCACCGCCATGCCTTCCGTCCGATTCAGCACAAGCTCACCCATGAGCTTCGCCCAGCCGTATCCACCGTCAGGGTCCAGGTAAAGCGGATTAGCCCCGGACTGAAGGTCAAGGTCGGTTTCTGCAAACGTAGCACCAGGGGAGTACTGTCTATGCATAGGATAGACAGCCACACTGGAGGTGTATATCAGCCTATTCACTCCTTTTTCAAGACATGCCCTGAAGACACTGGTATCGATATTGAAGTTGGTCTGAAAGGCAGCCTGCTCAGCCATCTCGCTACCGTGAAGATACTCCAGGCTCCCGATGCGCGCGGCCAGGTGGAAAACGGTGTCGGTACTATCCAGCGCATTTAATGTCTGTTCGTAATCCCTTAAGTCGACATGACGGCATTCGACCTCGATGCCCAGCCTATCGAGGTTACTGGTGCCAGTCTGGGACATATCACCTGCCACGAGCACATCCCGGCCATCATCGAGCAGCCTCTTTACGAGGTGGCTGCCGATAAAGCCAGCACCCCCGGTCACGACGGTTTTCATTTCTTTCCCACCATGACTATTACCCTTGTTGCCAGAGATGGAATATGGCTGAAGAGCTTATCTACCAATGATACGGCAGGCAGTTTCCCAGAAGTTATTGTTGACGTAGAACCTTTCACCTTGATTATTCTGAAGTTATAAAACTCCAATAGCTCCTTGAGTGCCCTGAGGGTGAAGACCCTGATATGCCCCCATTGCCCTTCTGAATCCTTCACAATAAGCTTGCCCATTCCTTCATGAGAAGGACTGACCGCCGTTGGGTAGGGCTGAAAACCCAGCAGAAGTGCAAACCGGTTGGGCCAGCCGGCCAGGTTCGGGGTGGATATAAGGCAAATACCCTCTGGTTTTAAGGTTCTGTAAACCTCTTCCAGCAGGTGGTCGGGATTGAACAGGTGCTCGATGATCTCACCACAATAGATAACATCAAAGTAATCATCATCAAAAGGATAAGGCTCTGTGTCAATGTCTAATTGACATGCCCGAATACCTTTTTCTTCAACTGCTGTTATGGCCTCTGATGCTATCTCTATACCTGCAGCCTCTTTGGCTCCCAGGGCTTCCTTTAGCAAGACCGTAAAAGACCCATCCCCACAGCCGATATCCAGAAGACGTTCGCCTTTAAGCTTGCCCAGCATAGTCATTACTTCCCGGAAACGGGACTCAGGCGCCAGACCGGCATAATAACCGTTTGAGTAGAATTCAGCCTTTTTCACCCAACAATCTCCTAACTGCTTCGCGTACCGCTTCGTCCGAGGTATGTTTTGCCTGCCAGCCCAGGGCTTTCATCTTATCTACGTCGAAGTGAATCACCGGTGCGTCACCCAACCAACCCTGTCTGCCGCCAGTATACTTAAACCTGACATTATGCAGCCCCATCTCTTCAATGACTATCTCAGCAATACGACTTACTCTGGTAACGGAATCAACACCCAGATTATATATGTCACACGTACTACCGCCATTTCTATATGCGCAGAACATCCCCTCGATACAGTCTTCCACCAGGAAGAACGGTTTTTCCTGATTGCCGTCACCCAGTATCTCCAGTTCGTCGGGATTCTTCCGCAACTTCTGGATAAAATCGTATATGACGCCGTGCCCCATCCTGGCACCCACCACGTTGCCAAAGCGGAAAATCCATGCCCTGATACCAAAGAGATGACAGTAGGCGCTGATTAGACCCTCGCAGGCAAGCTTTGCAGCACCATAGAGGTTTATCGGGAGCAGTGGTCCATAGCTCTCGCTCAGGGCCACCACCGGTGCGTCTCCATAAACACAGGCACTGGAGGCAAAAAGTAAGTCATGTATACTGTTCTCCCTCATAGCCTCCAGGACATTACGTGTCGCCACAGTGCAGTTACGCAGGTCGAGGTCGGTCACTCTGTTGCCGGTAGGGATGTCTGTGTTGGCACCCAGGTGCCAGACGACCTCATTTCCTTTCATCGCCTTGGTCAAAGCCCTATAATCAAGTAGGTCAGCCTCGACAAACGTAAAATCCACCCTGCCGATATGGTGCTCTATATCCTTCTTCCTGCCGGAGGCAAGGTTATCGTATACCGTAACCGGATTCCCCTCCCTTATCAGCCTGTCCACGAGATGGCTGCCAATGAAACCGGCTCCACCGGTAACGAAGTACTTAGTCATCTGCCTCTCCCGACTCCTTACGAATGCGATTAAACGGATTTAGCAAAGGAGAATAATATCCAATGGCCACGAAAAACAGGGCAGTCATGGTTACGGAAAGCCTGCGCCAGGCAATGACAGGATTTGTTAAAAAGGTCCCGAATATGCTGGGGAAAAGCCACGTCAGGATGCGCCTCAGAAGCTGGTGCTCCTGGCCAAGTAAGTCCTTACCATTCTCTGCCTCGGGGTAAAGCCTCTTTAGCATGCGTCGTTGATAGCCAACACTGTACGCCCGATGTATAATGAATTTCTGCTTTATCCTATAGCTGTATACCCTGTGTCTCACTCGTACATCTGGATTATAGACTATATGTTTTCCTGTGCTCTCTCTTACCCTGATGGATAAATCTACATCCTCCGAGGGCGGGTCGGCCCAGCCAGTCCGCCTGCTATTGTGCAGACCAAAATCTGAGACAAATAGCCCGGCCCTCTCAAATGCTTCCCTGCGAAATGACATATTCATTCCCCAGGCATTCCTCACCTCGCGTACCTCGTTCCAACCCGACCAAGCTGTGCAGCTTATAACCCAGTACAATTCCTCCGGGAACCAGGACATCGATTCATCCTCCCAGAGAGGCAAGGCCGGGCCGGTAACTCCAATAATCGAATCATCAGCGTAGGCCATAACCACCTGCTCAGCCCAGTTATCGAAGAGGACCGTATCATCATCCACGAAGGCGATGATGTCACCCTTTGCCTGTTTGATGCCAATATTTCTGGCAGCGGATAATCCCTGTTCACCATTGTTAAGAACAACCGCCAGATTAAAAGTAGCATTCTCACTGGCATATGCCTTGACCTTATCGAACAGTTCCATAGAGCTTTCGGTGACAAAGATAGTTTCAATATCGGGGTATGTCTGATTCTTGATGCTGTCCATTAGCTCATATATATCTCTTAACCGTTCTGTAGTGTAGGAAGTGATAACAATTGAAAGAAGAGGCTGCTTAACCACGAAAGCGCTCGCGTATCATCGTTTTAATTGCCTTGAATCCCTGCCTCCAACTTAACTCTTTGACGTCGCCCTGTATTCTCCCTCTATCAGTATGTGCTATCTCGATTACCTTCACCCCTCTCTTCACCATCCTGCAATTGATAAAGGGTTCATTTTCAAATCCATCCAGAGGCCAGGGTCTGGCTTGTTCTATGGCAGCCTTGTGGAATGCGTTATAACCTGAGCAGAGGTCGGTATATCTGCGAAGAAAGAGCACGTCAAAGGTAAGGGTTATTATCCAGTTGCCGAGAATACGGTACCAGGGTTTATTGTGGGGCAAAGTCCCCCTAAATCGTGAGCCTTTCGCGAATTCATATCCATTCAGCAATGGCTTCACGAACTCTTCCATCTCCTCCGGAGCAGTGGAGCCATCGGCATCTAGGGTAACAATAATATCCCCGGTAGAATTCTCGATGCCGCACTTTAAGGCGTCCCCTTTACCTTTCCCTGGCTGGTAGACAACCTTAATATCCGGGCGGAACTCTTTTGCCATCTCAACGGTCTTATCAGTCGAGTGCCCGTCGACAAGCAGTACCTCGTCTACCCATTCGGGAATCATGGGCAGGATATGCGGAATGCTTGCCTCTTCATTCAATGCACAAATCAAAGCCGTTATCGTAGGTCTACCCGACATCCCTCTACCTACACCAACATATCACGAACTGCATAATTATATCAGATTCTATATCACTAAGAACCGCCATTGCGGGCTGTAGTAAATGATTCCTGCCAATTACTCGTAGTCGCGACAATTGCCTATCATGACATCTTGGATTATGTAAAGCCAAATACGTATTATTTGACCGTGCCACATAAAGGGAGTAACATGCAGTATGTCACACTGGAAGAGCATCTTTTTGTCCACTCTCATAACCATACTCGGTATTGCCTGTTTTCCAGCTAATCCCCTCGTTCTGACAGGTGTAATAGAAGTAGAATCATACACGGCGCTGTTTATTATTGGTTGGGTGGTCTGGACATTCGGCATGGTGCTGGTCATGGCTCCGATAGTTCTGTTCCCAAGACGTGGTGGCGTTAGCAAGGGGAAATCATTCATCCATACCACTCAGCTGGTGGACACGGGCATTTACGCCATTGTCAGGCACCCGCAATACACCGGCGGCATCTACGCACTTTTCCTGACCACTTTTTTATGGTATCCACACTGGTTATTCGCGGTGCTCGGAGTGCTAGGCATAGCAGTTATCTATATGGGCTGCAGAGAAGAAGACCAGCGTTTGATTGAGAAGTTCGGGAATGATTACGAAGCCTATATGAAAAGGGTGCCTGGAATGAATGTTTTTGTGGGATTCGTGAGGGTACTGCGCCAAAGGCGAAACGAAAAAGGGGGCACGTAAGAGCCGCTACCAAATAGAGAGGTTACGAAAAATACCTGACCGGCCGCGGACGGTTACATATGTTTTACTTCGTCGATAATCTCCAGAAAGGCCTGCTTGGCATCACGGAAGAACATCATCGTCTTATCCATATAGAACAGAGGGTTGTCTATCCCGGCAAATCCCGGTGACAGACTACGCTTGATAACTATTACGCTCTGGGCCTTATCGGCATTTAGAATGGGCATTCCGTAGATGGGAGAGTCCTGCACATTACGTGCGACGGGGTTAACCACATCATTAGCCCCGACAATGACAGCTACGTCCGCCCTTTCAAACTCATTGTTTATCTCATCCAGGTCGTACAACTTGTCGTAAGGGATATTTGCCTCGGCCAGCAGCACGTTCATGTGTCCGGGCATCCTCCCGGCCACCGGGTGGATGGCATACTTAACATCGACACCCCTTGCCTCCAGCATGTCTGCAAGCTCGGCTACCTGATGCTGGGCCTGTGCAACTGCCAGTCCGTACCCGGGAACAATTATGACCCGCTTGGAATAACCGAGTAAAGTGGCCACCTCTTCTCCTGAGGTCTCCCGTACCACACGCTCCCCCTCATCTCCGCCTACCGCTGAAGAAGCCGCCGCCGCGCCGAATGCCCCGAAAATGACATTGGTCAACGACCGATTCATCGCGCGGCACATAATTCGCGTAAGTATAAAGCCCGAAGCCCCGACCAGAGCCCCACTGATAATCAGGAACATGTTCCCCAGGACAAACCCGGCAGCAGCTGCGGCCAGTCCTGAGTAGGAGTTCAACAGAGATATCACTACTGGCATGTCAGCCGCACCGATGGGTATCACCAGCAGCACTCCCAATACCAGTGCCACGACAATCAGACCAATGAATAAGGGTATACTCTCCGGGGCAACTATCAGGTAGATTATCGCCGCGAGGATAGCCAGGAATATCACGAGATTAAAGATGTTCTGGAAGGGGTACGTGATTGGCTTTGACTCGACAAATCCCTGAAGCTTACCGAAGGCTATCATGCTGCCGGAGAAGGTCACCGCACCTATCAGAACCGTCACCATAATGGTCGCCGCATTTTGCACATCGAAACCACCGTCAAGATTGTAATAGCGGAAGAACTCGGCGGCCGCAATCAGCAACGAGGCACCACCACCGAGCCCGTTATAGATGCCGACCATCTGTGGCATGGCCGTCATCCTGACCGCACGTGCGGCTACTCCACCAATAATACCCCCGATAGCAATACCAACCAGTATCATCGTGTAGTTCAATACCTCGCTGAGAAGCAGCGTGATTACTACAGCGATTAGCATACCGGTAGCCGCCATGATGTTTCCTGTTCGCGCCGTGGCAGGCGAACTCAGCCGCATCAGGCCAATAATGAAGAGAACGGCAGCTACAAGGTAGAGTACCAGGCTATAAATTGGGACATCCATAGAAGCAGTCAACTTTCCATATTAGTATCAGTCTTTGCGGAACATGGCGAGCATGCGATCCGTGACCATGAAACCACCGACCACGTTCACCGTAGCCATGATTACGGCAATCATTCCCAGAATGACACTAAGGTCAGTCTGCTGGGGTCCGGTCACCACCATGGCACCAATTAAGGAAACGCCTGAGATTGCGTTTGCTCCAGACATCAGGGGAGTATGCAGTATTGGCGGAACCTTGGTAATAACCTCGTACCCGGCGAACATGGCCAGAACAAAAATGTATAAAAGGAACACAAGGTCTTGGTTCATTACTGGATTCTCCTCTTACTCTCCACAGTGTTCACCACTCTGTTTTTAGCTGTGTTATTCTACCATATCACGATACTGACCACGCACCTCGCCCTGGTGAGTAATGCAGCAATCGTTAACTATGACATCCTCAAAGTCAAAGTGAAGCTCTCCGTCCTTAAACATATGTAATAATAGCCCCGATATGTTCCGGGCGTATAGCTGACTTGCCTGAAATGGCATTTCACTGGCCAGATTGAGCGGTCCGATAACGGTGACCCCATGCTTGACAACTTCCTCTCCAGGTTCCGTAATCTCACAGTTGCCGCCCGCTTCCGCTGCCAAGTCTACCACCACAGAACCCGGCTTCATTGACCTTACCATATCTTCGGTAACCAGAATCGGAGCCGTTCTGCCGGGAACAAGCGCAGCCGTTATGACAATATCGGCTCCGGCCGTGTGTTGATGGACCAGGTCACGCTCCCGCTGCTGGGTCTCCTCAGAGACTTCCTTGGCATAGCCACCCGCATCTTCGGTATCTTCAGAGATGTCTTCCAGCTCGATGAACGTAGCCCCGAGACTCACGACCTGCTCTTTAACCGCAGGACGAATATCAAACGCCTCCACAATAGCACCGAGACGATGCGCCGTAGCAATCGCCTGCAGTCCAGCAACGCCAACACCAAGCACTAAAATCTTAGCGGGCGGTATCGTGGCCGCAGCCGTCATCATCATGGGCAGGTATTTGCCCAGTTTGTTCGAGCCAATAAGCACAGCCTTATATCCCGCGATGGAACTCATTGAAGAGAGGGCATCCATGCTCTGCGCACGTGCAATTCTTGGAACAGCATCCATACTAAAACTGGTGATTTTCTTCTGAGCCAGTTTCCTCAAGAGAGCATGATTTACTAGAGGCTGGAGGAAAGCGATAAGGACCGAGCCATCATTCATCATATCCAGCTCATCCTTACCAAGAGTATCGTTGAATATCGGATGCTGCACCTTCAGAATAGCATCGCTTTCCTTATACAGAGCGGCAGTATCGCTAACCAGCCGGCAACCGGCTTCTTCATACAATCTATCCGGTAAAAAGGCTGTATCACCCGCTCCCGATTCAATCAGCACCTCGATATTAGCACTGGTTAATTTCCGTACTACCTCCGGGCTCAAAGCTACTCGGCGCTCGTGGTCCGCTATTTCCTTAGGTATCCCTACCTTCATATGTCCTTCCTTCTGGTCCACCCCACTCTAAAAACACGGGCAGACAGTAACACCCCCGGCCAGGTTGTGCCCTGTCTGCTCAGGCACTCACTTTCCCTAATATTGATTTATCATTAGTTTAGTGATGAACTCATTATATCAGTACTGGTTACTAGCAGGCAAGTAAAAAGAAAGTTACATTTTGGTTAACAGCGATTATCGTTTGAACACTGTTTGTGTCTATTGATCATTCTTTATACCAACTCCTTTGAAAACTGCAATACCCTGACCCATCCCCACACTATGCTGATCCTAAACCTTCGTAATTTACGCATAACCTGTACGTACCAGTACTTTTTAGCTAGAAATACAGTACGTTCGGGTGATTGTTATGCACAGGCAGGCATAATACTATATAAATATAACTATATCTGAATATATTCCTATCAATAGTACTACGTATGTGAGGTTACCTATATGCCCATAGCATTAAACGGTAACAAGTATTACAGGACTTCCGAAGCGCAAAGGCAGGTATCAGCCGAATGACACTACTCCGATGGGTCAGAGACGGGTCATTCCCCGATGTAGAGCACAGGGACTGGAGGGGTTGGAGGTTATTTACTGACGATGACCTTACCAGACTTAAGGCCAAGGTTAACCATATCCAGAGAATCAGACCTGGTGAAACAAAGACAGGCTAGTGAGTAACACTGCACCGACATATCAGTTACCTAGCAGCAAAAATAAGAAGTAATGACAAGCATAACACAAACAAGTCAAGATGAAATCTTCCAGACTATGTCGATGAGTTCACCGGCGAGCATGTACATAATTCAAGACGGGAGGTTCGTCTTTGCCAATCACCGCTTCCTCGACCGTATTGGTCTGACTGAAGATGAGTTACTCAACACTGACCAGTACGACCTTATTCACCCGGAAGATAGCGAAATGGTGAGACAAAATGCAATAGAGATGCTGAAAGGGATACGAACCACTCCGTACGAGTACCGGGCTTATAACAAGGCCGGGGAAATGATGTGGGTCGCCGAAACGGTTACATCGATTCAGTACCAGGGCAGGCGTGCTGTCCTGGGGAGTGCCCTGAACATTACCGAACAAAAAAAGGCAGAGGAAACACTTAAGGCCCAGAAAGAATTGATAGATAACATACTGGCTACTATTCCGGATGCCGTTCTCGTTGTAGGCAGAGACAGCAATGTGATTCTGGCCAACACGGCGTTCTACGATGCTTTTGGCATGAACAAACGTGAAGTGGAAGGAAGACCGGTTAGCGAAATCATTCTCGCCCCGCATCTTCTGAAATCACTACTGAAAATATTACTTGACCAGGAACCCCAGATTAATCTGGAATTCAAACAAGAGCTCAAAGGAAATGCAAAGACCCTAGTAGTCTCCATGATGAAGATGGGAGAAAAGGGAGCCCTACTGATACTCGATAACGTAACTGAGGAGCGGCAAAAACAGGAGAGGCTGTTTCTCACTGACCGACTATCCTCGATTGGTGAGATGTCCGCTGGTGTTGCCCACGAGCTCAACAATCCGCTGACCGGTATTGTCTCGCTCTCCCAATTACTTCTAGAGAGCAATCCCCCCGAGGACCTCCGAGAGGATATCACCGACATCCATAACGAGGCACAGCGTGCCGCATCAATAGTAAAGAATCTGCTGACCTTCAGCCGAAAACATGCCCCGGTGCGAGAGTCGATACAGCTAAACAGGATAATAGAAGACGTCCTGCTGCTACGTGCCTATGAACATAAGGTCAACAATATCAAAGTCGCAACTCACCTCGCGCCTGACCTCCCCGAGGTTGTGGTCGATTACCACCAGATGCAGCAGGTCTTTCTCAATATTGTTCTCAACGCTGAAAGCGCCATGGCCGAGGTTAAAAACCCGGGTTCACTGATTGTCACCACCAGAAGACTTAATGGCCTTGTCACGGTTTCCTTTTCCGACGACGGTCCAGGGATTCCCCAGGAAAATCTGCACCGGGTTTTTGACCCCTTCTTCACTACCAAGGAAGTAGGTAAGGGAACAGGCCTGGGACTTAGTATCTGCTATGGGATAGTGACTCAGCACGGTGGCAAGATATACGCAAAGAATAATGCAGGTAAAGGGGCTACCTTTATCGTGGAGTTGCCTGTTGATTCCCAATAGGCAGGGGGTGTTCGCATGAAAAGCAATGACAGGAATATAAAGAAGGCCCTTGTAATTGAGGACGAACCAGTTATCGCCCGGGTATGCCGCCGGGTGCTGAGAGGCGAGGGATACCAGGTGGAGATAGCCGCTAACGGTATGGTAGGCAAGAACATGGCCAGTAAAGAAAAGTACGACCTCTTCCTCAGCGATATCAGAACTCCAGAGATGAACGGAATTGAGTTCTACTGGTATCTAAAGAGGGAGTATCCAGAGCTTGCCGAACGGGTGGTATTCACTACTGGTGATGTGCTGAGTGATGATGTCAAGGCATTCGTGATGAAGGAGCCGGATGTGCCACTGATACCGAAGCCGTTTACCCCTGATGAACTAAGAACCATTGTTAGAGAAATGATGGAAAAAACAGGGGTACCGGTCGCCTGAATGAATAAAAAGGTGTGGACAGAATGGAAGGGCTAAGAAGGAATGTCCATGGTAACTAATAAGGCCACCATCCTTGTCGTTGACGACGAAGCAGTCATCAGAAAGTCTCTCTGCAGGAAGCTGACAATGGAAGGCTATGCTTGTGAGGGAGCCAGCAATGCCGAAGATGCGATAAATAGGTTGGAAGAAAAAGAAATCGCACTGGCAATACTGGATATCAAGATGCCGGGAATGTCGGGAAGTGAACTACTACTCGAGATTAAACGAAAATACCCAGAGACCGTGGTTATCATGGCTACTGCTCTCAACGATACGAATATCGTTATCCAGTGCATGAGAGAAGGTGCTCACGATTATATCATCAAGCCCTTTGACCTGAATCAGGTCGTACTCAGTATACACAGGGCCATACACATGAAAGAGCTGGAGCTTGAGATTAAAAGGCACCAGCAGCATCTGGAGCAGGAAGTCAAAGACAAGACGCAAGAAAGCCGCGAGATGTTTCTCGGTGCTATAGAATCACTTGTTTACGCACTTGAAGCCAAAGACCCGTACACCGCGGGGCATTCTCGGAGGGTAACCAGTATTGCACTTAGCATAGGCGAGCAATTGGGCTTATCGAAAGATGAGTTAGAGGACCTGCGCTGGGGAGCCTTACTCCACGACGTCGGGAAGATTGCGGTCGACTCAAATATTCAAAACAAGCCCGGCACACTCACCTCTGATGAGTACAGACACGTCATGACACACGCCATAGTGGGCCCCCAGATTGTCAGACCGATTGCTACTGAGAGAGTACTGGATATGATCGCTCATCATCATGACCATTACGATGGTAACGGCACTGGCCAGAATGTAGCTGGCAAGAATATCCCGCTGGGAGCCAGGATACTGGCAGTGGCTGACACCTTTGATGCCATGACATCTGACCGGCCGTACCGTGATGCAATGTCTCCTGCCGCTGTACTTAGCGAAATCAAGCAATGTGCTGGCACGCAGTTCGACCCAGCTGTTGTTGAAGCACTCTTGGGAATCCAGATCACTGAAATAATATCTGTTCCTTGACTCAATCCCACCTGAGCACTTGTCAGGTCTAACCTCAGACGCCTTGCTCACAGAGTTCTTTCAACCTGGCAAACTCCACCCTCAATTGCCCTATGACATTTTTCTTAAATACAGGTCTCATAAAAATACTCAATAGTCCTGCCAAAGACCTGAAACGGATATCAGCCTGCATGGTCAGACGGGTACACTCTCCCATCTCCTCGATATGCCATTCCACATCCACAACATTATATTTTCCACTGAGATGCATCGCCAGTGACTGGTTTTCCCTGTAATCCGTAACCACGCCATACATCTCCACACTACGCCCATTTTCTTCGATTGTCTCTCTGAATGTGGTTCCGACCATATTTGGCGTTTCCTGCAATACCTCTGTTTTCGAGACGTTTGTCTGCCACACCATTGCTCTTTCCGGGGTACCCAGCCAGTACCACACCTGCTCCGGTGTACAGTTAATATCTATCGTTTGCACAATTCTCATATCAGACCGCCAATTGGTACTGCACTGCCTCCAGTGATTATACCATTTGACCATACAGGTACCATAATAGTGGACTGCTGGCACACGCTAACCACCAGGTTTCTTATT
Organism: Dehalococcoidia bacterium; assembly: GCA_011171075.1. GTDB lineage: Bacteria > Chloroflexota > Dehalococcoidia > Dehalococcoidales > Fen-1064 > W589. The sequence goes on from DUFD01000015.1 coordinate 38,012, forward strand.
ACAACGGTAATCCATCTACTTCTGCAGCAGGCATGGTTCACTCGGCACCTGCAGTGAGACTTCTGTTTCATATAGACGAGACCTTTGGTTCGGTTAATTGCCTCTCACAGACTTATAAGTACGAATCCAGTACAGATAATATAGTTATAGGTATGTCATATTGTGCAGTTACATGGTAAACAGTGCACCTGAAATAAGCGTGAATGTAAATAATGGTTAATACTAAGCAATATTGCAGTACATTGCAAATTCTAGGAACGGAACAAGCTTAAATATGGAGAGGTGCCGGATAGGAAAGGCCCTTAGCTGGTTTGCATTAATACTACTTGTGCTCGTGATTACAGGTCTTGTATTCGTGTGCTTCTCACCCGATTACAACCTGTATCTGGTCAAGGGGCAGAGTATGGAACCTGCTATTAATATGGGAGATGCGGTACTCACTGGACCTCAGGGAGGCCTGTTGAGCACGGAAATCAAACCCGGCACGATTGTTACCTATATTAACGGGAATACACCAGTCACACATCGCGTGATAGCCATCGAAGGTAACAATCTGATTACCCAAGGCGATGCAGTGGAAGACCCCGACTCAAAGCCTGTACTGACATCTGAAATCTGTGGGGTCTACCTGCTTAGAATCCCTTACCTGGGTTATTTCAGCAATTTCATGCGAACTACCGTCGGCTGGCTCGTAGTGGTTATTGCTCCAACAATCTTACTGGTTGGTTTTCTTATGAGGAGGGTTGTCAGAGAAGCAACGAGTAAAGCAGAGGGAGCTTCTCAGACTTAATGGGAGGTGGGAACATGCGTAGTACTGAGCAGTGAAAGCCCGATTATAAATCAGGAACAGCACAAACAAAAAATAACAAGAAGGTGTACATATGAAAAGAACAATTATCTCCCTGATATTCGTAACATTAGTTATCCTTGGTGCCGCAGGTATCGCTACCTGGACTTTGTTTACAGATACCGAGGAAAGCACTGACAACCAGCTAATAGCTGGCACTCTGGATTTGAGAACAGATGATGCCGATGGCGTAACCCAGACACTCTATGCCACCAACCTGGCACCGGGTGATACGGTTGGCCCAGCTACCATTGTGCTGAGTAATGCCGGTACCATAGACGGATCGAGCCTGGATATCTCTTTTACCTACGTAGAGAATAACGGCGTTCCAAACATCGTTGACATGACTGCTGATGATACTGCCGCCATGATAGAAGTCACCACCCTGAGCTATGATGGCTCCGACTTACTCATTATTGTCAATGACGATAACGTTAATGGTTACCTGGATGTCGAGGACCTGTCGACTGCTGACCTCAGCGGCAGAAGTGGCATTACCACCACGACACCGCTAAATTTCACCATCGGTGTCCAGCTCCGCAGTGAGACCGGCAACGATTATCAGGCCGATGGTATCACGTTAACCATGACATTTGTGTTGAACCAGTAATCAGTCTCAGTAGTGTACCGAGAAGATGAATCGTATAATACGCTTCATCCTGCTGGTGAGCCTGATATTGCCATTCCTTGCCAGCGACTCCGGTGTAACCGGGGCCTCTTTCACTGATGTGGAAAGCTCCACCGGCAACGTACTGCAAAACTGGCTGCCCAAAATGTGGGTGCAAACTTCACAGGCAGATTTCGAAGCAGGCGTGCTGAGCAATGTCGATACCACAACGAGCTCGGGTGATGTTGTGCTGGCATCTTTATCTAACTGGTACGACACTGATTGGGGTTACCGCAGGGCAATAACAATTGACCACACCATGGTGCAGGATGTTGCCGACCCGTCTACTACCTACGCCGACTTCCCTGTGCTGGTCTATGCTACCGGTCTATCAAATATCGAAGCCGGTGGTGCCGACATACGCTTCACATCGTCTGATGGTATCACCGAGCTTCCCAGAGAGATTGAGAGCTACGCCGGTGGCACATTATATGCCTGGGTAAAGGTTACCCTCACCAAGGACAGCAGTGATTCCAGCGACGATGTTATATATATGTACTATGGAAACAGCTCCGCCACAGAACCGGACCCGAGCTCACCTTATGGCTCGGAGAATGTCTGGGACACAGATTTCGTAATGGTTCAGCACCTCCAGGAAACCAGCGGCACCCATTTCGACTCCACTTCATACAGCAATGATTCCAGCTATGTCCTGGTGACTCAGCAGGGCACGGCTAGCGGCAAGATAAACGGTACTGATGAATTTGATGGCATAGACGACTATATTACTATCGTCAATTCCAGCGATATCAACATAGGAATACATGGCCAGAGAACAGTGTCGGCATGGTTCAACGTGGCAGATACAGCCGCCAGGCAGGTAATTTTTGAAGAAGGCGCCGGGATTAGAGGGCTAAATATGTACATCGACAGTGGAAATCTTTATGTCGGTGCGTGGAACGAACCATCGGGGGAAAGCAACTGGCAGGGAACGTGGCTAAGTACAGCTATCAACCCAAATACCTGGTACCATGTGGTCGCGTGGCTTGATGGGGGAAGTACAATTACTCCTAATGCCTTAAAAGGATACCTTAACGGAGTTGAGTTCGGGAGTGGTGACGGATCGCAACTCTGGGGACACTCCGGTGATATTGCTATTGGGAGAAACGGTGGTTCCAAGTTCCATGACGGGGACGATACTAGTGCCGGTGAATGCTTCGACGGGCTGATAGACGAGGTACAAATCTCAAATACGCCCAGAGATGCAGAGTGGATTATTACAGGGTATAACAACCAGGAAATCCCCGGAGGTTTTGGTCTTATAGGAAGTGAAGAAACACTGTATGCGTCATCTGGCAGCCTTGCCTCCCAGGTTTTTGATTCCGGGCCGGGAGCAGCCTGGTATGATTCCGCCTGGAGTTACCGAAGGCCCGTAACCCTGAGTCCGGTAACATCCGTGGCCAATTACCCGGTGCTGGTTACACTGACAACGGCAACAATGGGTAACCCTTACACAGGTGTGAACGCAGATGGCTCCGACATCCGCTTTACCGGGGCAGATAAGACTACCCTGCAAGACCACTGGGTAGAGTCCTGGGATAGTACCGGTACCTCTACAATATGGGTCGAGGTGCAGGCCTCAGGTACATCAACAGTATATATGTATTACGGCAATGCTGCTGCAAGCAGTGCCAGTGATGGAGATTCAGTCTTCGATTTCTTCGATGACTTTGGAGACGGCGATATCTCTGACTGGTCCCAATACGGTAGCGGTACCGTTCAAGTGGCCAATGACGGTGGCAACTCCGTCCTTCTCAAAACAATCAGCAATGACCCGAATGGAGGATACTCTATCTTCAACAACGGGGCATTAAGCGATTTTGAGGTCGTTTTCAGGACTAAGAGGATAAACGAGACCGGTGGTGCCCAGAACCGGTACGGCATAGAAGATGGCAGTTATAATGGTTACGGTCCCAGGATGGCAGATTTTAACTCGCTGCCTGCAGCTTTTGCTATAGAAAGAAGGACCAGCGGCGTCGGTTCCAACATAGTTTCAACAAATACCTCGGCCTACGAATGGAACACGTGGATGACGGTAAAGTTCAGAAAATACGGTAGCACACTCGAATTCGAACTCTATAACTCCTTGGGGAGCCTGGTTGAATCCATAACCACCACCGATTCTTCTTACAATAGCTTTGACAGATTTGTGGTGCATGGTGGCTGGGAGTTCTATACCGACGATATAAGAGTGCGTAAATATGTTTCCTCCGAGTCAGTAACCAGCTTGGGCTCACAGGAATTACCGGACACTACCAGCTGGATAGGCCTGTCCTGGGATGAGACCCTGGCAGGCAATACTGACATCACCTTCGAGGTAAGAGCATCCGATACACCGTTTGCCAAAGATGCCGTATCGCCATCATGGGTAGCGGTTGGTGGTACCTCACCAGTGGTCAGCGGCCTGCCTTCGGGACGCTACATGCAGTGGCGGGCTACCCTGACTACCTCAGACCCGGCGAACACTCCTATCCTGCATGAGGTAATCATTTACTACGACTAAACTGAAATGATAAAATCAGGTCACCGCTTCGGGTAAGAAGCAAAACCGCCCGTATTTCGGACGGTTTTGTCTAGCTTCGGATTAGCTTCAAACTAAAGTGTTCAGGTAGGCCGTGCGTATCAAAAGGTAGAACTAAAACCTTTTCAAAGACGTTCGCTTTGGTATATTAGATTCTAAGGTTTCTCAGGATCATCATCAAGAGGAACCTGCATTGGTAGTTCTTTGAAAGAAAGTTGCAGGGTTTTCATCATATCGACAGCATTGCGTGGAGCATACCCCTGCCAATGGTTATTGAAGAAGGCAAATAGCAGGCTGGTCTTTTCTGAGGTCATCCTTACCTCCTCAGTTAGTTCGGCCATCTCCTCCGGCGAGTACAGATATCGGTACCGCTGCTCATTATCCCCTTTCCACCACATCTCAGCATTTCTGCCGTGAAAACGGAAATAAGCCATATCCGATGTTATCGGCAGTTCCTTTGCTATTGAAGACTTGAATTTCGGCTCATCAATCTGTACCCATGCCACGTTGTTGTCCTTAAGCAGCTTAGCTGTATCTTCGCCATCACTCCAACTGCGGTGCCTCAACTCTACGGCAAGCCTGTATTTGCCGAATATCCTGTTAACCGCCTGTAGAATCTCCCTCCCGAAGTCATCATTCTTGAAGCTAGGTGGAAACTGCGCCAGTATGGCACCTAACTTCCCGGACTTTACAAGAGGGTCGATACTACTTAGAAACAGGTCGACATCCTCCTGATATATCACAGCTTCTTTCCCGGTAGCCTCCTTGTACATCTTCGGATGGGTGAATTTCTGCCAGAGCTTGACAGCAAAAAGAAAGTCATCGGGGGTCCTGCGAACCCAGTTGTGGACATATCCCGGATTCGGTGGACGGTAGAATGAACTGTTCAGTTCTACGGCTTTGAAGAACTGGCTGTAGTACTCAAGCTCATTGACCTTGCCCTTCGGATAGAAGTACCCGTTCCAGGTACCTTCGCCCTTGGGATACGACCAACCGGAGGTGCCGATATAGATTTGAGAAGTCATGTCTTGATTATATTATTATTGCATCCCTCTTGACAAAAGAACATATGTTCTAATATAATAATGGTTCCCATGAAAACATTGTGTGTGATTGTGCCCCATTTTCACTGGCGGTGTGAAGTCCTGCGGCAGCCGGCCCTCAACGGCCGGCCCACAATGGTAACGTATACACCCGGGTCGCAGAAACTGGTGCTGGACTATTCCCCGGAGCTGGACGGATTACAGCGTGACATGCCCCTCCAGCAGGCACTGGCCCGGCATGGCGGGGCTGAGCTGCTTCCTGCCGATTTCCCCTATTACCGGGCTGCCTTTGACCAGTTGCTGGATGCGCTGGAAACTGTAAGCCCGCTGGTGGAAGGAACCGAAGCGGGGTGCGCTTATCTCGGCATAGACGGGTTGCAGCTCATCTACCCGGATGATGGCGCTATTATCGATGCCATACAGACAGTTATCCCGGAGGTTTTTGCCCCCCGGATCGGGGTTGCCGGGAACAAGTCCCTGTCGTACCTGGCTGCCTGCCGCTGCCTTCCAAGCGGGCAGCGGGTGCTCACCGGTGATGTTGACACCTTCCTCCAGAAACTCCCCTGTGACGTACTGCCGGTCTCAATGAAGAGCAAAGAAAAGCTACGCCGGTTCGGCCTGCATACCCTGGGGCAGGTGGCGGCCCTGCCCCATGGCCCCCTCCTTTCCCAGTTCGGCTCCGAGGGTAAAAGGATACACGAGCTTGCCAGGGGGTACGACGATACGCCTCTTCAACCGCGGATGATGGAAAAGGCCATCGAGGAGAGCATCACGCTGCCTTCGGTGACGGTCTCCCTGGAAACCATACTGGTGGCACTGGAGAGGCTACTTGGCAGGGTCTATTCGCGGATTAGCGGGACAGGACTAGGTATCCGCAATCTGGCCGTATGGACGCGCACCTGGAACGCGGAGCAGTGGGAGCGGACTATTAAATTCAAAG
>DUFD01000016.1 GCA_011171075.1 Dehalococcoidia bacterium
CGCCTGCCTGGATGGCCGCGCCTACGGCGACCACCTCGTCGGGATTGACCCCCTTGTGGGGCTCCTTGCCGAAGAACTGCTTTACCTTCTCCTGGACGAGGGGCATTCGGGTTTGGCCACCGACCAGCACCACTTCGTCAATCTGGGCTGTCGTTTTTTCGGCGTCGGTCAGTGCCTGGCGCACCGGTCCCAGGCTGTTCTCCACTAGGTCCATCACCAATTGCTCCAGTTTGGAGCGGGAGAGCACCATATTGAGGTGCTTCGGCCCACTGGCATCGGCGGTGATGAAGGGGAGGTTAATCTCCGTCTGCTGGACAGTGGACAGCTCGGTCTTGGCCTTTTCCGCTGCTTCCTTCAGACGCTGCAGAGCCATTTTGTCCTGCCGCAGGTCTATTCCCTGCTCTCGCTTGTATTCATCGCATACCCAGTCCATTATCCTCTGGTCGAAATCGTCGCCGCCGAGATGGGTATCGCCGTTGGTTGACTTCACCTGGAAGGTGCCTTCACCCAGTTCCAGGATGGATATATCGAAGGTGCCGCCACCGAGGTCGTAGACGGCGATAGTCTCCTCTTTCTTCTTGTCCAGGCCGTAGGCCAGCGAGGCGGCTGTAGGTTCGTTAACGATGCGTAACACCTCCAGCCCAGCAATCTTGCCGGCATCCTTGGTTGCCTGCCGCTGGCTATCGTTGAAGTATGCGGGTACGGTGATTACGGCCTCGGTTACCTTCTCACCGAGATAGGCCTCAGCGTCCGTCTTGAGTTTCTGGAGAATCATGGCTGATATTTCCGGGGGGCTGTATTCCTTATCACCCATCTTCACGTGGGCATCACTGTTGGCTGCCTTGACAATCTTGTAGGGTAGCAGCTTCCGGTCATATTCAACAGATGGTTCGTCATATTTACGTCCCATCAGACGCTTGATACTGAAAATGGTGTTATCCGAGTTGGTGATTGCCTGACGACGGGCGACCTGTCCCACGAGGCGTTCGCCGCCCTTGCCTATTGCCACCACCGATGGTGTGGTACGGCCACCCTCAGCATTGGGTATGATGGTTGGCTCCCCACCCTCCATAACGGCTACCGCAGAAAAGGTTGTACCCAAATCAATGCCTATGACCTTTGCCATTGTCCAATCCTCCTTTGTCTAGCGGGGGAATCGATAATCGGTTTAATATTAAATAACTTAATCGGGCTACTCTAGTCTTCTTCATCGGCCCCGGCGATATCTCCAGGTCCTGTTTCTCCGTTGCCTACCACGACCATAGACGGACGAAGTACCCTGTCGTGTAGCATGTATCCTTTCTGTATCTCCTGGATTACTATGCCTTCTGGACCTTTACTGTGCATGGCGGCTTCATGGAGGTTGGGGTCGAACTTCTCACCGAGTGCTTCTATCTCCCGCACCCCCTGTGACTCAAGGCCAGCCCGCAGCTTCCGTTCAATGAGACGTATCCCCTCCACCCAGCCTTCATCGACCGTCGGGCTATCCGTGCTATCAGAATGCTCCAGGGCTCTTGCAAGGTCATCGAGGACGGGGAGGATACTGTACGCCAGTTCGGCATTGGCTGTCTTGATAATATCTCCCCTTTCCTGCTCGCTTCGACGTTTCAGGTTAACGAAGTCCGCCTGTGCCCTTTGCCAGTTAGCCAGATATTCCTCTGCCCTCTTTTTTTCTGCTGCCAGAGCCTGCTCCAGTGTCTCTGGTTCTTCTGGCTCTATATCTTCCTTGTCGGTTGGCTCGATATCCGGGTCTCTGGGTATCATTCCTTTCCCCGTGTCCCGTTCAGTTTTTCCCGAAGTCTGTCTGGGAGGTTGCCTCTTTGCCGTATAGTCTGGCAATCATCCGACTCAACAACCAGGCCAGATAGTCGATGGCCGCAATGCTACGGCTGTAGGGCATTCGGGTAGGACCGATGACGGCTATTGTACCCACAGCCTCGTCGGGCAATCCGTACCGACTGAGAACCACGCTGTAGTCCCGGATAATTTCAGACTCATTCTCCTTGCCGATAACCACCTGCACGCCGTGGAGAGGCAGCTTGTGGGGGAGGATGGCTTTCAGGCTGTTCCTGTTTTCGACCAGTTCTACCAGCGTCAGCCTCTGGCGGCTGCCCGTGAATTCCGGCTGGCCCAGTATAAAGTGCAGGCCATCGAGATACGGTTCGTCCCGGTCCTCCTCGTCTTCAGCCTGCATGATACCAAGTATATGGTTGGCTACCTGCTTTTCAATGTCGGATAGTTCCACCTCTTTGCCTGAAATCTGGTGAACGTCAAGGCTGGCATAATTGTTATTGAGCTTGCTGCTGATGGCTGTTAGCTCTGGCTGAAGGACGGGCTGCTCAAAGGTAATGAGTTGTTGCCTGACCTTGGCCCCTTGAAGAACGAGGATTAGCAGCGCCGTGTTGTCCTGCAGGCTTACCATTTCGATGTGCTTGAACTGACATTTGACTGGCCTGGGTATGAATACCACCGCCATGTTGTTGGCCAGGTGCGCCAGTAGCGTGGCCGTCAGGCGGAGCCACTCTTCGAGCTTGGTCTCAACCTGGTGGAACATGTGCTCTACCAGGTGCTGCTGGTTTAACGGAAGCTCGACGTCCTCCAGGGACTCCACGTAGTAGCGGTAACCCAAGTCCGAGGGGATACTGCCGGCCGAGGTGTGAGGGCGGATAATGTAGCCCTCGCGCTCAAGGCGTGCCATCTCATTGCGGATAGTGGCCGAGCTGACCCTCAGACCATAGTCGTGCAGGATGCTCTGTGATGGCACCGGCACCGCATTGACAATATACCGTCCAACTATTGATTTTAGTATCGTTTCTGTTCTTGGTGGAAGCATTTTCACCTCCAGTTAGCAGTCGAAGCATGAGACTGCTAATACCATTAAATTACCATCTCTGACCCTCATTTGTCAAGAGGAATTGGTACCAATTGAACACCAGTCTCGACTGTGTTATATTAAGCACGATGGACATCAACTGGTTGGGGCACTCGTGCTTTCGTATCAAGGGCAGAAATGCCGCTATTGTCACCGACCCTTATCCTCCTGACTTGGGTTATTCGCTGGGTAAGCCGTCGGCAGATATCGTCACCGTCAGCCATCCACATCCAGGACATTCTTATACTGATGGTGTTTCCGGTGAGCCGAGACTGGTCAGGGGCCCCGGCGAGTACGAAATCAGTGGTGTATTGATTATCGGCGTGGCTACCTATCATGATAACGATAAGGGGGCCAAGCGGGGGAAAAATACTATATACCTGATGGATGTTGATGGGGTGTCGGTCTGCCACCTTGGTGACCTCGGGCATGTACTCACCGCTGACCAGGTGGAGCAGATAGAGGAAGTTGATGTGCTCCTGCTACCGGTGGGTGGCTTATCCACTATTAATGCCTCCGTAGCGGCTGAGGTTGTTCGCCAGCTGGAGCCCAAGGTAGTGGTGCCGATGCACTACCGGACAGATACCCTGAATAAGGGGTTGGCGACTGTAGATGGCTTTCTTAAAGAAATGGGTCAGAAGGAGACAGCATCCCAGCCCAAGCTGACATTGACCCGGACAACTTTACCCCTGACTACCCAGGTTGTCCTGCTTGATTATTAGCCCACTGGATTTTTTGATGGCTCTTCTGAAGTTTTGCCTATAGCCGCCTTATCCAGACCACCATGGCTATCACGATGAGCAGTAGTAACGCCATTACCGAGAGTACGGCGACAAACACGTAGGTTGCCCAGCGGGGGATGGTTATCTCCGCCGATGGCTTTGAAGAGGGCGGCGGTACCATAATCTGTATCTCGTCGTCCGGTTCTGAAGTCGGTTCTATCTCAAAAGATAGTAGTAGTGCTTCTGGCTCGGTGGTCTCCGGGTTCGTGTCTTCTTCCGTTTCGGGTTCCGGTGGTAGCGGTTCCGTAGTGAAAGCACCCACTGCGCTCCAGCGGCTGTGGCTCTTTTCCGAGATACCCCTGACCTTCCAGTAATACGTAGTTTCGTATTCTAGGTCTACATCGCACTGCCAGGTAGTAGCTGGCAGTGCATCGGCATCCGTTTTTTCAATAAAGAGTTCGGTGAAGTCGCCGTTACTGGATACCAATAACTCGTAGTGCTCAGCGCCTGTTACGGCCCGCCACTGAAATACCGGTCTTAATGGCACGTTGATGGCACCGACTTCAGGCGAGAGTAGCTTGAGGGCATTATCACCACCGGCGAGGATGGTAGTGAATGACCTTATGACTGACCAGTGGCTCAATACCGGCCGGGTAGCCCTTATGTGCCAGTAATAGGTAGTATTCGGCTTCAGCTCTGGAAGCCGGACGGAAGTGGCACCGGTCCTGCCCTCCAAGCCCTTGGGAACAGTCGAAAAGCTGAAGTCATCGTCAATTTGCCACAGGTATTCTGTTGCCCCCATCAGCGGTACCCAGGAAAGGGCGGCATCATCGGTCTCTACGCCCCCCTCGTCGTTGGTCGGTGATTCCAGTGTGACCGGCACGGAAAGGGTATCAACGTAGCTCACTAGGCAGGTGTTCTGACTGTCGATTGACCACAGCTGGCAGTATGATACCTGAAGCCCGTTGAGGACGGCACCATCAGTGAGGTCGCGGGTCACCATCTCGAAGGTCTGTCCCAGGGTGAAAGTAGGGGTGAGGCAACGTTCCATACCACCCTTCCCGCTGTATGTATCTACTGGCTGTGAGTTGATTGCGTAGAGAGTACCTGCCTGTGAGACCGCCAGCTGGTCGATAATCGCACCATCCGGCAGACCACCATCGATACTCTGCCACGAATCGCTGCTGCCGATGATGAAGCGGTGAATTCGCTCCCTGTTATCGGGGCTGACTTCAGCGGCACTGGCGGCATATACGGTCCGGTTGCTACCGAAGGAGATGTCGAAGGTAACGGAGACCTCGCCGATACCACTGACCAGGGGCAACTGGTTCCCCAGTGGCTGAAAGGAGGCACCGTTATCGCTGGAGTAGTAGACCTGACCGGTCATATTGCCTGCCAGAACGGTCTGGTCGGAGTTGTAGACTGGCGATACTGCTATGCTACTGATTGGCTGGCTGCCGACAGCTGCCCCCTCTGTCGGAGAGAGAGTACCATTAGTGAAGCGGAAGACCCTTCCCTGGCTGCCATCGAAACTGCCGATGAAGAGGGCGTCATTGCTGGCTATTGCCCAGGCATCGACCTGGAGGGGAATACTAGTCGCTGTGAAATTCTGGCCATTGTCTACGGATTTCCATATTGCAGGGCTGCCATTACCACTCCCGGCCAGAAACAGCACCTGGTTACCGGCATCATACAGGGGTGAGACCTTTACAAGGTTGAGTTCGTTAATCTCAGACGGCGTACTGGTCAATACCCTTTCCGAGTAGAAACCTCCGGTGACACTCCGCCAGAGGCTGTGCACCAGGTGCTGCGCGTCAAATGTCAGCATAAAGAGGGTGCTACCGTAGTTGGGGGGTACAGCCAGGTCAACGATGGCGTTTATCGTGGTATCAATCATGCTTATCTGGTTCCATGTCTTGCCACTATCCACAGTTCGGGAAAAAGCGCTCTCCTTGCCACTGGTCACCGCATAGGCTTTACCGTTAATGGCGAAATTGGGAGCCGTGAGAACATGCACTTCCGATTGCCCGGTCGGCGCTTTAGCAGAGGTTATCCAGTTCTGGCCGCTGTCAACACTGATATAGACCCGTGTGCTACCGGCAGCCCCGGCCAGCAACCTGGCATTACCGGTGTTGCCGGTAACCGCTACGCTGCTGACATCGATACTAATCAGGCCGTAGTCGGAGCCAATGTCTAAATCGCTGGCGACGAGGGCTTCGTTGCCCCTGGTGACCGTGTAGAGGTCGCCGCCGTCACCACCGGTGGCAATCGCGAGGAACAGGGTGGCACCTTCTATGGAACCTACATAATCATCCGGAAATGCCACGGCTGCTAACGTCGGGACAATGCCCGGAATCGTTGCCGCACTAATAGATGAGCTCCATTCGCCATCGTTGAATCTGGTGATGACGTAACTGTCTGATTCGTCGGTGACCACAGCGAGTAGCTGACCGTTTTCGGAGAAACGCGGTGAGAAGACGGTGCATACTATGTCTTTGTCACCGGCACCGGTGTTTGTCCAGCCGGGGAGAGGGTCGCTCTCATCCAGGAGGTAGATACCGCCGAACTCCGCACTGTCCGTATCCCTGGTGGCAACAGCGACCAGATTACCACTATCGCCCGCAGCGATATCGATAGACGTAATCTCCACATTGTCACTGCCGGCACCACCCGGGTTCGCAGGCAGAGGAACAAAGGTATTACCAGCATCGATCGATTTATATATAGTTGCCCCGGTAGCGTAATAGAGGCTGTTGTCAGGACCGATGGCGATATCGACTATTACGTCCTGTACCATACCCGTCTGTGACCAGGTATTGCCGTCGTCGACCGACTTGAACAGCCGGTAGCTGGTACCCGAGGGCGTGGCGTAGCAATAAAGGGTACCATTGGCTGCCAGTGTCAGGTGTTTGATATCCGCGCCACTTGCCAGTATCCATCCATTCAGTTCGCCCTCGGTTGGGGTATTGACCCGTGACCACCTTACTTCGTCTGCAATTGCCGCCGTCGTGGAGGGAGTTACCCAGAACTGCACCCAGACTAAGCTCAGCAGGCTTAGCAAGGGGAGTATTGCAACCAGTCTGGGAGATTTCATTACAGGGCGAATTGTACTCGTGAGTGCGGGCAAAGTCAATAAGGGCAGGCGTGATTTTCACCAGTGCCATCTGTTCAGATAAAGAGCGAGCCCCCCGCTTAGCGGGGGGCTCGTGGGATTCGAGTTTGCGTGCTATCCATCACGCCGGAACCAGTGGATTAGCTTAGGCTACCCTTCTGGTCCTGACAATCAGGACAACCACCGCGATTACCAGTATGGCACCAACGGCGACGACCACCCAGAGTATGTACTCGGGGATTTCGGTCTGCTCAATCGGTGGTACCACCACGGTAATATCGTCTGGCCACTCAATTTGAGTTGGCTCTTGCTCGATAACCCAGGTGTCCGGTTCGTCCGGAAGGACTTCCGCGGCAGTGGTGAAGAAAGCGTTCGACCAGATGCTCGTCTCACCCTCACGGACAGCCTGGACGCGCCAGGAGTAAGTCGTCAGGTAGTCGAGGGTCTCGCTGATAACAAGACCGTTAGCCTCCACTGACTCTTCGACTATGACGTCGCCATCCGGATATTCCGACAGCTCGAAGTTGTAGCTGTCAGCTCCAGCGACGGCGGCCCAGGTGAAGGACGGCGAAGCAGCCCGGACGTTCTCAGCAGCTATTACCGGAACGAGTGAAGACTGTGCCGGCGCTGCCAGAGGCCCTATGCCCAGGGCAACCGGTGTGCCGCACATGGCATTGATGGATGGCCAGATGTTGAGTCCGGTCTCGAACCACACGCTGCCGCCAAGGACGTTCGTGCCCTGTACGTCAGCTGCCCCCCAGATCCCGTTGAGGTCGTTCCAGATGTAGACTATCGTGGTCTCGTCAACGTTGGCATTTGTGATTGTAACAAGGGCCACGTCAGTCTGGGCAACAGGACCGCCAATGAATATGTCGTAGTTGCCGCCCTCTATGGTTGGCCGTGGCGTCTCCAGAGGGGCCGGGTTGGAAGCGTAGTTTGCAGCACCGAGCATGGCCGGCGGAGCCGCGATACCGGTCGTGGCGTTGGTTACTTGGAAGCTAACGCCCTGGGTCGCGAAGGTATAGATTCCAGTCGCCGGTACGGCAGTTGTGAAGGAACCGGTAGCCGGGGCACCCAGCTCGTAACTGGTGTCTATCCGCTCGACTAATGCACTGGTCTTATAACCCATGGAGGTCGCTGCCGGTCCGGCAGGGTCACCCCACCAGTTGTGGGTGAAGTTCATGCCGGGTGCAGCCGCTGCAGATTCGGAGTAGACGTTCTTGGGGTTGCTAATCTCGTTGAACATCACCGTGACGTCACCCAGGTCCACCGGACAAGCAGTATACGGGGGAACCGGAAGTGTATAACCCACGGCAATACCGTAGGCCAGGCTGCCACTGACTGTGCTGTTCGTCATCGTGAATGTAGTAGCGAAGGCGGGGAACTGTCCGATCTGAACAGCAGCGACACCGTTCGGAAGCGTGCTGGAAACCGGAATGCCGCAGCCTGTGATTGAGGCATCACTGATGGTCATAGTGCCGCCATAGGCTGCCACTGCCCTCCACAGGCCGCTCATGCTATCGCCGGTGGACTTTAGTACGCCTCCTGACATGAGAGGTGTGTAGAGCATCGTGCCGGCATAGGTGCCTGTTGCGGTGTTACCGGTAGATATGTTCGGGTCTACGGCTGTACCGCCTGTATTCTGGATGTAGTAGTCCTGCGCGTATGTTGTTGTGTTATAGTCACCAACGAACGTGCAGCCGCTGATGGTCAGGTCATCACCGCTTGCTAGGATGCCTATATCGGATTGAGTACCCAGTGTCGTGTCAAAGGTGCAGCCGCTGATGGTGCTCGGGTAGGTAGCCGCAGCGGTCTGGAAGTCTATCATGGTCTGCACGGGTGTTGTAAGACTGGTGCCATATTTGGTGAACGTGCAGTTCTGGACGGTAACACCCTCTGCCTGTATGGTTAATACGCCTGGACCTGCGGCGTTCCCCATGATGGTCAGGCCATCCAGTGTCACTCCTCCATTGGTAGCTGTCTTGTTACCGCCGGCAGTGACGGTCAAAGTACCGCCAACAGGGGCTACAGTAGCTGGCAGGTCGGCGATTATGGGTGTGGCACCTTCCATGGCCACGATTGTGACGGGCCTGTCAACGACTACAATCTCATCATAATAGCCTGTACCGACCTTGATGGTGAAGTTGCCGGTCAAGGCAGCCATACCGATGGCGGTTCCGATGTTATTGCCGACGTTCATCAGGTATCCGCCCGGATTCCAGAGTTCGACCGTGCCGGGGTAGTAGAGTGACGGTGCGGTAATCGTGTAGGCGCTTGACGTTACTGCGGTGGTCTCCTTGCTGGTTCTCACCGTCAGCGTGTAGTCACCGGGCGTCGACGGATTGGTGATGCCGGCAGCCAGGTTGATTATAACATTGGCAGTGATACCGATGTTATCTGGTGCAACCAGCGTATAGGTTACAGTTCTTGCAGTACCACTTGAGGTAAAGGTACCTGCACCAGCTGAACCACCCCATGTAGGAGGTGGGGTCGCATTGCCTATCCAGCCGGGTGATACCGAGATTGAAGCGCCAGCTGCAACTACAGCTGAGGCAGCAACCGCCGTATCGCTGGGGAAGGTGATGGTGATGGTGTCACCCGCAACGAGCTCCTGGGCTACGGTGAAGGTAACCGTGTAATCGCCTGTCCCGCTGATGACGTTTGTGCCGGTGGCGAGGGTGGCAGTTACTCCACTGAGTGCCGCAGCCGGAAGCGCACCTACCAGCAGGCTGGTAACCACTGCTAACGTAACGCCCACACCTAAAATTCTAGATATTTTCTTTTTCATCGACCTTTAAGTTTTTCCTCCTTGAAATGTCTCCATAATATATCAAATCTCTCCGTCCATGGAGACAAACATTGTTTGCCTGTTAGAATCTGTTGTTGGAACGGACCGTCCCTTTCCCCTTGCGGGCTTTGACCATACACCACCTCCTTTGCCGGTATGATTTACGTATCCTCATATCCATAGTAGTGCCTACGGATACGCAACCCCTAATTATAACATAACATAAACACTTGTCAAGCCTCGACGCTATCTCCTTCAAGCGCCGTGCTTTGACTCGCTATTTATTGGTATGACTACGTAGTCATACCTACCTATCCTTATTAACATAAAGCATAACACAAAAAAGCGATTTGTCAAGCCCCCAATCAGGCACGGCTCAGACGGGCCATGTAATAAGTGATACGTTTTGGAGCCGAAAGTATCACCGTGACTATAGTTCCCTGACCATATAGCCGCCCCTTTGGTCATAGCCGAACTCAGTACGATAGTACTCTCTGGCACCGGCCCCGCTTAGCACTGCCAGTTGCCTTAAGTGGAATTCCTCCCTGGCAATACGCTCGGCTTCGCGGAGCAGGGACTTGCCCAGGCCTTTATGCTGGGCGGCCGTCATATTCTGGCGGCGCAGGGGGACCTCAGGGCCATAGACGTGAAGCTCACGAACCACGGCGTCAGGACTTGCCTTCTGTAACCTGAGGCGCAGCAGCCCGAAGAGGGTCTCGTCCGTATCTTCAGAGGAGAGGAATACCTCCGTGCCCCCGGAGGCCTCGTAATCCGTTCGTACCAGGAAAGGCTTGCCCGTTTCCCGGCCGCTCATAACGCGGTGGCCGTATTCCCGACAGCGGATACACCTGCATTCGGTACCTTTCTCCTGCATCCGCTCCCTGACAATGCCCCGCAGCGAATCGCGGCAGCCGGCCACGATAAATTTTGACGGAATATCACGCAGTACCCGGGAGATGCGGACATATGGGGGGACAAGCGCCTTGATGTCAGCCACCAGGTCAATCATGACATCGCTGGGGTATGGCTGGTAACGCCCCTGCCGGTACCACCTCTCAAGTTCCGTGCCCTCGACAACCATGGTAGGGTACAGTTTGAGGCCGTCAGGTCGGAAACGGGGGTCGGCAAAGAGCTGGCGGGACATCTCCAGGTCTTTCTCCGGGGTGGAACCGGGCAGCCCCGGCATCCAGTGGTAGTGTACCTTGAACCCGTGCCCCTTCAGCAGTGCCGTTGCCCTGACCACCTCTTCGACACCGTGTCCTCTCCGTACCAGTTCATAGATAGCATCATCCAATGTCTGGACACCCAGCTCGACCCGCGTGGTGCCGAACTCCAGCATACGGTCGATTTCCTCCGGCCCGCACCAGTCGGGTCGGGTCTCGATGCACAGCCCCGTGCAGCGGTGGCTGACGGTCTCGTTGAGGTGCTTGGCCTCTTCCAGGGTGGCCGAGTGCTTGCCGTTCAGAGCATCATAGCAGCCCTTGATGAAGGCGTACTGGTATTCGGGTGGGGTCGCCAGGAATGTGCCGCCCATGATGATAAGCTCAATCTTGTCGGTGGGGTGTCCCATGTCAGAGAAGACCTTGAGTCGCATCCGCACCTGTTCCACGGCATCGAAATCACACTGGATACCGCGGAGCACTGCTGGCGACTCCGGTGTATAGCTCTGGGGAATGGCCGAGTAGGTGGGACAGTAGACGCATTGGCCGGGGCATTCTGCTGGCTGCGTCATCACGGCCACCGGGGTCACGCCCGATATTGTCCTGGCGAACTTCTTCATTGTATACTTCCCTGTCAGCAATACTTTAGCAAATTTGGTAAGCGGCCACAATTCACTTCTGACAGCCCCATGAATCTTGTGCTAAAATACGAGGCAGCTCTAACAGAAGGACTTGCGTATGGCGACTATCCGACAGAGCCCGATGCAAAGGGCCAGGCTCATCTCGAACCTTCTGCACCCCTGGGTGGTTCTGGTGCCGGTAGTCTCACTGGTCGCTTACGATACAGCAGGTGAGTCCCTGGAGTGGGTCGGTTGGACGTTGCTGACCCTGGCATCAGCATTCCTGTTACCTGCTATTTATGCAAGAATCAGGGCTTCGATGCTGTCCGGCAGTGAAACGCGGCAAAAAATTTCCAGAGACCTCTTCAGGGACAATTTTTGGGATCTCCTTGTCATGGCAGTGCTATTTGGTATTTGCCCGATTCTCGTTTTGTACTACTTGGACGGACCGGAAACACTTCTTGCTACTGTGGTTGCCGTTAGCGTCACCATGCTCGCGATAGCCTTGACCAACCTGGTGTACAGGGCAAGTTTCCACCTTGCCATGGTCACCAGTATGTTATCCGCACTCTGGATTCATTTTGGTCTGGTCTCTTTGGTCACTCTGCCCCTGCTGCCGGTTCTCGGTATTTCAAGGTACCAGCTTGGTGAACATAGTCCAGCCCAGATTGTGACCGGATTTTTCATCGGCCTGGCTGTTTCCGGGGCCGTTTTCTTCGGGTTCGGGCTGATAGGCTAGCTGCATGCCTTTTGGAAAAGCAGTAGGGCGATGAGTTACTAAGTCTCGCGGAGGTGAACATGGATATTGCTTTGTCCGTATTACTGATTGGTACCGCTATCGTTTGCATCTATTACTGGGTAGATTTTTATATTACCGGAGGCGTCCATGTCATCAAGGATGACTGGTATATGAGGTTTCAGAATGCCTTTCCGGCTGCAGACCTGTGGATGTCAGTCTGTGCGATTGTAGGGGCTATCGGGCTTCTGACGGGGCAGACTTATGGTCTACTATTTACTCTGCTTGCGGCCAGTTCCCTGATATTCCTGGGGCTCATGGACGTGACCTTCAATATACAGAACAAGCTCTATCGCTTGGTAGCTACTTCAGGCCAGATGAAATTTGAAGTATTTCTCAATATCTATGCTCTGGGATTCGGTATTGCTCTCATCATCTGCTTGGGACCCAGGTTAGGCCTTGTGTGACGGAGGTAAAGCGGGGAGTGAAAGAGGGGGCGCAGCCCCCTCTTAGCAAATCTTCCCCCTCTCCTTTGAAGGAGAGGGGGATACAGGGGGTGAGGTAGATACGGAGACCTTCAATCTTATAGCTCCGGGCTGGTATAACTTTCGGCACTGGTCGATATTTCGTCGCGAGCTGGAGGCGCTGGCGCAACGCTGGCAGGGCGGTCGGCTCTTGAATATCGGCTGTGCCCACGGTCCCGATTTTTTACCCTTTATCAGTAGTTTCGAGTTGCACGGGGTAGATTTCTCACGGGAGATGCTGCGCTTCGCCGGCGACTATTCTAAAAAGTTCAGTTTCGAGGCAAACCTGGTACTGGCGGATGTTACCCGCCTCCCATATGCCGACGACTCCTTTGACCGGGCTATCGCCGTGGCAACCTACCACCACCTAAGGAAAGATAAACAAGCAGCGGCACTTAACGAGTTGCGGCGGGTACTCAAGACCGGAGGCGAAGCATTTATCACCGTGTGGAACCGCTGGCAACCCCGGTTCTGGTTCAAGGGTAAGGAGCCTGCCATTCCCTGGAGGATCGGAGATGAAATGTTGTACCGCTACTACTATCTTTTCTCATATCCCGAACTGCTGAAACTGGTCAAGCAGGCCGGTTTAAGGGTGCTGGGGTTTCCAGAAGGGGGGCGCTTTCCGGCGAAACTTTTTTCCCGAAACATCTGCCTGCTGGTAATCAAAGACTGACTGAGCGTGGTGTTGACAAAGACTTCAATGAGTAATAGGATGCTGTAAAGCAAAGAAAGACCTTGCAAGCTCCAGAGGGGGTGAAGCGATGATTGTTAAGATTGTATGTCCGCAGTGTAACAGCGAGAGTGGCTTCTCTCTGGCTGATGCCAGCTTCGAGGGGCCATACCGGTGCTGGCAGTGCCGGGGAAACTTCGCCCTTAAGATAGTCGGCACTGAGGTGAAATCGTGCGAGCCCATAAGCCAGGAGGAGTTTGACCGGCAGCAGGAGCTCCTGGCCATGAAGAAGAAGCTCGAGAAAAAGTGACCGGGCGTACCGACAGAGGAGGCGTCTCATGCCGGTAGTTGTCATCGAGATGTGGGAAGGCCGCACCGTCGAGCAGAAGAGGCAGCTGGTTGAGGGGATAACTGATACCTTTATCCGCATCGGTGTTCCCAAAGAAGCCTTACATATAATTATACAGGACATTCCAAAGCACAACTGGGGACATGCCGGTAGACTGGCCTCGGAAACAGACTAGGCTTATAACCTCGCTGTGGACAGGTGAGTAGCGGTGTGCTTTAATTTCACTAGAGGCATAAGGTCTGGAGGATAGGACTATGGACTGGGGAGTCCTGGCGGTTGTACTGTCAGTGATAATGATTATCGCAGTAGTCTCTTTCCTGAGAGGGCGCGGCGGCGTAATGCAGCGACCGGAGGTTGTCCAGTTTGTGCTGTATGATGTCAAGATGAACCAGGCGCTGGTGGAGGCGTTCTACATGCGAGAGAAGCCCAAGCGGTTTGAGAAATCCAACTGGGATATAAATAAGAAGAAGATTAGTTTTCTCAATGAGTCACTGCAGGAAACTCTCCGTATGACCTTCGGCATGGTCGAAGACATCAATCAGGATATCAAGCTCGTCAAGAAGAACAAGACGAGTCACCATAGTATAGATGTCGCCAAGCTGGTCGAGCCTCTAGCTGTCTGCCGTAAGGGGCTTGAGGACTGGATGATGGAGAACCTCGGCACGACGGAGCTTCCAACCAAGTACCCTTCCGTCTGGGACACGTTATTCTATGGACGGTAGGTATGCACCCGTCCGATGGGGCAGCTAGCTAACAATCGGGTAGCGGTCTGCGCCCCACTTCGCGGTATAGGCCTTTTTCAGCTCCTGCAGCTGTGCCTGAAACGAGGGTGAGGCAATGTGGTCGGTGGACATGATTACAGCGTCCTCGTGGTTGTCGGTATAGTAGCCGCGTCTCAGGCCCACCTGATTGAAGCCGTACTTGGCATATAACTGCTGGGCAGCTGTGTTGGAGACTCGGACCTCCAGGGTAACGATGCGGGCGGCGCGTTGTTTGGCCATGTCGAGTATGGATTGTAACAGCAGCTCCCCGATTCCCTGCTGGCGAAAGGCCTCTCTCGTGGCAATAGTAGTTATGTGGGCTTCATCGGCCATTATCCAGAAACCGGCAAAACCCATAATACATTCCTTGTCATTCATCGGCTGTTCGTTATCTGGTTGTTTGTCCCCGGTGAAAAGTCTTTTCAACTTGGATATCACATTCCTGTAGCTGCTTTGTGGCGGCGGCTCTTCGGGTTTCTCAACTATCTCTTCGGCGTTGCAGGCCACGATATAGCGGGCCAGGCGGTTTTCCAGCTCGCGCTTGAAGTTTGGTGGCGGCCACTCGGTGGGGAAGGCCTCACGGTCGATTTCCACTACTTGGTCAATGTCTTCACGGCGCAACAGGCGTACGTAATCAGGCATGATGACGTTCCCTGAGATGGTTCTGCTTCACCTGGGTATTGTAACATATCCAGTCTATTTGATGCCGGCCTTGATATATAACCTAACCTTTTACTATTTTATACGTTATAGATATTGCACCGGGTAACAAATAGATTGCGGCTGAGTCCGCAGCGGTGTAGAATACTCTGAGGTTTAAAAGGACGGGGGTTATCTGGTGCAAGATGAGCAGGGCCTTGTCCGCCAGGCCCAACAGGGAGATAAGGATGCCTTCGCTGAGCTATATGAGGCTTATTTCGATAAGATTTATCGTTACGTAGTTATCAAGATAGGCAATAAGGTAGAGGCCGAGGATATGACACAGCAGATTTTTCTTAAGGCGTACCAGTCCATCCGTTCCTACAAATGGAAGGGCGTACCCTTCTCTGCCTGGCTGTTCCGTATTGCCCATAATCAGATAGTCGATTTCTTCAGGAAGCAGAGCAAACGGCCTACGGTCCGATTGGAAGATGTGGTGGTGGTCAGCAGTGACAATCCCCTGCGGACGGTCGAGAGCCGGTTTGATATTGAGAGGCTGCGGACGGCTACCCTTCAGTTGACCTCGGCCCAGCAGGAGGTAATCAGCCTTCGTTTTGCCGGTGGGCTGGCCATCGCCGAGGTTGCCCGCACGATGGGTAAGAGTGAAGGTGCGGTAAAAGCGTTGCAGCACAGCGCGGTCGCTGCCCTGCGTAAGGTACTTCTGGTAGGTGAGGAAAGTGAAGAAAGATAAGCAACTCAACACTATCCTTGAGGAATGCCTCGAGCGGATACTGGTCAACGGTGAGACCGTAGCCCAGTGCCTTGAGAGGTATCCGGAATATGCTGCTGAGCTTGAACCGCTACTGCAAACGGCCATGATTACCAGCGAGGCAGTGGATATTCAGCCCAGCCCCGAGTTTAAAGCCAGGGCCCGGTTTGAACTCCGGGTGGAGATGGCCCGGGCGGACGAAAAAAAGCGACGCTCTGTCTTTGCCTGGCAGCCCCGCTGGGCGGTGGTGGTCGTTACTGTGGTTGTGGTGGTGCTGCTTGGTGGTGGTACTGTACTGGCTGCCGATTCCGATAATACCATACCTGGCAATCCACTCTATGCGGTAAAACTGGCTACCGAAAATGTACGGCTGGCGTTGAGTTCCTCAGATATTAGCAAAGCCGAGATTTACGCCGCTCTCGTTGACCGCAGGGTGGCCGAGATTGAGCGGTTGATTGATAGGGGCAAGACCGAACTGGCACAGCGGACGGTCAACCGCCTCAAGAGGTATCTGGCTACCATGTCCCGCCTCTCTCTGGCTATTCAATCACAAATTGGCCCTGGTGCTGAAGACGTGGAGACGGTGACGCCGGACGAACCATCGGTAAAACCGGCTGTATCGGTCCAGGAAGTAGCCGCCACCGTTCGGGCAGAGGAACGGGCTCAGTTACAGGTTCTCTGGGGACGCTATATAGTGAATCATCCGGACGAAATCCGGGCTATGCTGGAGGAAGCCTCACCAGCCGTCAAACCGGCACTTACCCGGGCGATTATCGATTCGGTAAACAGCTATGTAAACAGCTATCAGAATGTCCTTCAGAAGCTAAAAGAGTCTCAATCAAGCGGGCAGACAGATGATACTTCTGACCAGGAAGCCGATGACTCCAGCGGGGAACCCGATACTTCAAACCAGCAGACTAACGATTCTGACAGGGAGCCGGGAACATCAAATCAGCAGTCGGGTAATTCTAACCAGCAACCTGGGGACTCGAGCCTGACACCGGATGCTTCAGACCTGCAATCGACTACCATAAAATAGTGCCCTTTGAAATGGAGGGTGGGTGTGTGGTCAGGTCAATCCAGTGAAGCATTGTACTCACTGCTCAATATCCCGTACATTTCCACGTCATCGTAATTTCCCCATCTTTTGGATTGCTGCCTCAGACAGCCCTCATACTTCATGCCGAGCTTCTGCTTTAGTGCTTCAAAGCCGTACTTTACCACAGCGCGGGCAGCCTCGGTGCAGTAGCCCTAGTTCCAGTACGGCTTGCCAATCCAGTAACCAAGCTGCATACTCTCGTCTTTCTTGTATTCAGCACCCAGACCTATAACGCCGATAAGAATCCCCTCGCCACGATGAATAATAGCAAAATCAACGGCTCCCTCTTTTTCAAATCCTTTCTGACGCTTTTTGAACCATTGTTCTTCGGCACCGGGTTGGGGTATTTCACTGTCGCTGGTTTGCGAGGCAACATCCCTATCACCAGCAAGCCGCTGAATATCAGGGATATCTTCTCGAACGATTGGTCTGAGAATAAGGCGCTCTGTTTTCAGAGTGGGGCGTTCAGCCATAACTGCGTCTCCAAAGAGCTACCACATGCTCTGCTGGGCGGACTGGTTCTTGTTATACGGCTTGCCGAGGTGCTCGTAGGCGAGCGGGGTAGCCACGCGCCCGCGCGGGGTTCGCTCGAGGAAGCCCAGTTGCAGCAGGTAAGGCTCGTAGATATCCATGATAGCGTCCGATTCTTCGCTGATGGAGGCGGCAATCGTTTCCAGTCCCACCGGGCCACCGCCAAACTTGTCGATGATGGTGGACAGCACCTTGCGGTCCAGTTCGTCAAGACCTATCGGGTCTATCTCCAGCCTTGTAAGCGCTTCAACAGCTACCTCCCTGGTGACGTGACCGTCTGCCTTTACCTGGGCGTAGTCGCGTACCCGCTTGAGCAGTCGATTGGCCACACGCGGTGTGCCCCGGGCACGGCGGGCTATCTCCTCCAGTCCTCCGGCGTCGGCCTCTATCTGAAGTATCTCGGCGGAGCGCTTGAGGATGGTCTCGATTGATGTTTGGTCGTAGAAGTCCAGGTGGTAAACAGAACCGAAGCGGTCCCTGAGGGGCGGACTGAGCAGGGCAAAACGGGTCGTGGCACCAATGAGGGTGAAGGTAGGGAGGCTCAGTCGGAGGCTCTTAGCCCCCGGCCCTTTACCGATGATGATATCCAGGGCCGAGTCCTCCATTGCCGGGTACAGCACTTCTTCAACGGCACGGTTAAGGCGGTGGATTTCGTCGATGAAGAGAATGTCCTGCTTGTGCAGGTTTGTCAGGATGGCGGCCAGGTCACCGGTACGCTCGATGGCCGGCCCGGATGTTACCCGGATATTGCTCCCCATCTCTGTGGCAATGATGTGCGAAAGGCAGGTCTTGCCCAGGCCCGGTGGACCGTAGAAAAGTATGTGGTCCAGGGCTTCACCCCGGCCTTTGGCAGCCTCGATGGCGATAATCAGGTTTTCCTTAACGGTATGCTGCCCTACAAAATCGTCCAGACACCGGGGTCGCAGGCTGGTCTCAATCGGCCTGTCCTCAGCGCTGGGTTTACCCGATATAATGCGGGCCATTTCAGTATGCATCCTTTCGTGCCTTTACCTGACGAGTCACATTATACCACAGGGACAACATCAACGGTCTCTGTCCGGTGGGAAATAAATACGGGCCCGGTTTTCCAGGCCCGTGTTGGAAATCAGAGAAGGGGATGATTACTCGAAGGTCTCCTCATCCTCCTCTGGTTCGTCCTCATCATCTTCCGGATATTTTGCCGTATCTTGCGTAGCCGCTCGTTCTAACTCGATGTTCAGTTGCTCGAGGACCGATTCCACTATAGAGTTCAGTTCCGGCTCGGCGGCCATTTCCCCTCCAAGTTCTCCTTCAATCTGTGGTACAGCGGCCAGCACGGCCTCCTGTTCACCGGCTTCCAGTTCCTCCGGTTCCTCCGGTGGCTCTTCACTGAGCTTGTAGCGTGCCGGAATCAGCCGACCAATAATTACGTTCTCTTTGAGCCCAATCAGTCTATCGGTAGCTCTCTTAACGGCTGCCTCGGTAAGTACTTTGGTTGTCTCCTGGAAAGAGGCGGCAGCCAGCCAGCTATTGGTACTCAGTGCCGCTCTGGTGATACCCAGCAGCAGCGGACGGGCGGTAGCCGGTTCTCCACCTTCGGCGAGCACCTTGGCATTAATGTCCTCATAGTGGAATCGGTTTACCAGTTCCCCGGGGACGAGTTCGGTATCACCGGCGGAGTCGGTCCGCACTTTGGCCAGCATCTGCCGGGTAATTATTTCGATGTGCTTGTCGTTGATATTCACTCCCTGCGAGCGGTAGACCTTCTGCACCTCATCCACGAGGTACTGCTGGACAGCCTCCCGGCCAAGAACGTGCAGTATGTCCTGCGGGTTTACGGAGCCCTCAGTAAGCTGCTGCCCGGCAGCGACGATGTCGCCGGTCTGGACACGAATTCGTGTCGTTGCGGGGAAGTGGTACTCGCGCTCTTCCGTCTCTTCGTAGGCGATGGAGAGATGCTCGTCATCCAGAATTACTTCACCCGCAACCCGCGATACGATGGGTTGAATCCTGGGAGTAAGTTCGGTAGATTCCGCCTCGCCCTCCGATGGTGTGTCACCTTCTTCCTCTCCGGTTGGCTCTTCGCCTGTGGAGGGTGGGATGGCGAGCACGTCGCCGATGTCCACCTGCTGGCCGTTGGATACCATGACCTGCCAGCCCGCAGGTAGCGTGTGTTCCGCACGGAATGGGTCGGTGCTGGATATCTTGACTGTCTGCCCATCATCACTGCGGGTCACCTCAGCGATTCCGTTTATCTCCGAAATAATTGCCTGACTCTTCGGTGTTCTCGCTTCAAACAGTTCCTCTACGCGGGGTAAACCGGTGGTGATGTCCAGCCCGACCACGCCACCGGTATGGAATGTCCGCAACGTTAACTGAGTGCCCGGCTCGCCGATACTCTGGGCAGCAATGATACCCACCGCTGTGTTAAGGTCGACCAAACGACCGCGACCCAAGTCACGACCGTAGCAGTACTGGCAAACGCCCTGACTGGCCTGACAGGAAAGTGGGGACCTGACATGGACCTCGGTTATACCGGCGGCAACAATCTCCTCCGCTTTGTCCTCACTGATTTCCTCGTTGCGGTCGACCATTATCTCCTCGGTCTCTGGGTGGACTACCGGACTAGCCGCCAGCCGGCCGGTTATTCGTTCAGTGAGTGATGGCAGCAGCGCGGTCTCCTCTTTTTGCGATATCCAGATACCGTCAGTGGTGCCGCAGTCTTCTTCGAGGACTATCACGTCATGGGCAACGTCTACCAGACGCCGGGTGAGATAACCACTCTCCGAAGTCCTCAGGGCGGTATCGGCCAGTCCCTTCCGGGCGCCGTGGGTAGAGATAAAGTACTCGAGCACGCTGAGCCCCTCGCGGAAACTTGCCTTGATGGGGAAGTCGATAATCATTCCGGAGGGGTTGGTCATCAGCCCGCGCATTCCGGCCATCTGTCTTATCTGAGTGATATTACCCTTGGCTCCAGATGTCGCCATCATGTAGACGCTGCCCTGGGGGTCGAGCCCCTCCGAGGTAGCCTCGCCTACCTTATCTGTTGTCTCCATCCAGACGTTGACAATCTCGTTGTACCTTTCATCCTCGGTAATCAGTCCGCGGTTGAACTGGTTTTCAATAACGGAGGTCTTCTCCTCAGCTTCCCTCAGCAACTGCTCCTTGGCGGCCGGGACTTCGATGTCACTCATGGCGATGGTTGTTCCGGACTTGGTGGCGTAGCGGAACCCGAGCTCCTTGAGTCTATCCATGACAGCCGCCATATCCTCATCACTCAGGAGTTTGATGCACTCCGTTACCACCCATTTCAGGGTCGATTTATTAACTACGTCATTATAGAATCCCAGTTCCTTCGGCAGTACCTCGTTGAAGATAATACGCCCGACCGAGGTCTTGATTCTGCCCCCGCCGTTCTCCCGGTCACGCACCTCGATCTCTTCCCGGAGCTCAATCGAACCGAGTTCATGCATGAGCTTGGCCTCTTCAAAGCTGCCGACCAGCTTGCTCTCAGCCTTGGGTGTAGGCTCGATGGTCGTTAGATAGTAGCAGCCCAGCACCATATCTAGGGTGGGGGTCACTACCGGTTCGCCCGATGAGGGTAGCAACATGTTGTGGATACTCAGCATCACTTCTCTGGCCCCTCTGACAGCCGCTCTGGAGAGAGGAATATGGACTGCCATCTGGTCACCGTCGAAGTCGGCGTTGAAGGCAGAACAGACGAGAGGGTGTATCTGGACGGCACTGCCGTCGATAAGCACCGGCTCGAAAGCTTGGATGCTGAGGCGGTGCAGGGTAGGGGCGCGGTTCAACAGTACCGGTCGCTCTTTGACAACGTCCTCCAGTATGTCGTATACCTCCGGTTTGGCCTTCTCAACGAGTCGGCGGGCACTCTTGATGTTATGAGCCAGGCCTTGTTCAATGAGGCGGCGCATCACGAAAGGCTTGAATAGCTCCAGGGCCATGCGTCGGGGCAGGCCGCACTGATGCAGCTTCAACTCGGGTCCGATGACAATAACCGAGCGGCCGCTGTAATCGACCCGTTTACCGAGCAGGTTCTGGCGAAAACGTCCCTGTTTTCCCCGCAGCATGTCAGAGAGAGATTTAAGTTTGTGGTTACCGCTGATGGAGACCGGCTGCCCCCTCTTACCGTTGTCGATAAGGGAATCGACCGCCTCCTGGAGCATCCTTTTCTCGTTGCGGACAATGATCTCCGGTGCCCCTATATCCATCAGGTGGCGTAACCGGTTATTGCGGTTGATGACCCGTCTGTAGAGGTCATTTATATCGCTAATAGCAAACCTGCCGCCGTCGAGCTGGACAGTTGGTCGGAGGTCGGGGGGCAAGATAGGTAGTACAGTGAGTATCATCCATTCCGGTTTGTTACCGCCGCGGCGAAATGCCTCCACTACCTGCAGGCGCTTGCTTGCCTTTTTGCGGCGCTGACCAGAAGTAGAATGCGTCTCCTCCAGTAGCTCGATGCGGAGCTTGTTCAGGTCTATGTTTTTAATTACCTTGAGTATGGCTTCCGCGCCCATCCCCGCGCTGAAGATGTTACTCCACCTCTGCGCTCGCTCGCGATATTCATTCTCGCTCAGCAGCTTCTGTGGCTGAAGCTCTCTTAATTGCTCGATTTCCGCAAGAAGCTTCTCTCTAAGCGGAGTATTTTCCTCCTCCAGGTCTCTCCGGAGCTGGTTTACTTCCTCTACCGAGGCATCCGGCATTCCTTGGATTTTTTCCTCCAGGGCTTCTCGACGTTCGCCCATTTCCTGAGCTAACTGCTCCCTTAGCTCCTCTATGGCGAACTGGCGCGCTTCTTCGTCCACAGAGGTAATGATGTAGTGGGAGAAGTAGAGAACGCGCTCCAGATTACGTGGCGAAAGGTCAAGTAGAAGTCCCAATCGACTGGGTATTCCCTTGGCAAACCAGATATGGCTCACAGGACAGGCCAGTTGGATGTGCCCCATTCGCTCCCGTCGTACCTTGGCCCGGGCGACTTCTACGCCGCACTTGTCGCAGATAATGCCCTTGTAACGGATTTTCTTATACTTGCCACAGAAGCACTCGTAGTCTTTCGTGGGACCAAATATTTTCTCGCAGAACAGGCCGTCCCTTTCTGGTTTCAACGTGCGGTAGTTAATCGTCTCCGGTTTGGTGACCTCTCCGTATGACCAGCTCTTTATCTGCTCCGGTGAAGCCAGCGAGATACGGATGGCGTCAAAATCATTGACTTCAAGCATTTTCTTCTTCTACCTCTACAGTCGATTCTTCCTCTGTTTTTGCTTCCACTTCAGGTTCAAGGGCGGGGCCTTCGGTGCTTTCAGAGTCGGTGCCCTCTTCCCGGTCTTTGGTCTCTTCCTCTGTTTCAAGAGCAGGGGTTTCTACAGTATCAGAGTCGGTATCCTCTTCCTCCTCTTCGGTCCCTGTTTCAAGGGCAGGAGCTTCGATAGTGTCAACATCGATGTCCTCTTCGTCACCCTCAGCACCTAACTCGAGTCGAGGTGTTTCGGTGGTTCCTCTGATAAAGGACGCTCTGTCCTCTTCGTTGACTACTTCAATGGCCAATCCCAAACTCTGTAGCTCTTTAACGAGAACCTTGAACGATTCCGGTACACTGGGCTGTAGGATGTCCTCATTCTTGACGATTGCCTCATAGGCCTTGGTTCGTCCGCTGACATCGTCCGACTTGATGGTCAGCATCTCCTGGAGGTTGTGGGCGGCCCCGTAGGCCTCTAGTGTCCATACCTCCATTTCACCGAAGCGCTGGCCGCCGAACTGGGCCTTGCCGCCCAGCGGCTGCTGGCTGATTAGCGAGTATGGCCCCGTCGAGCGGGCATGGACCTTGTCTTCGACGAGGTGGTTCAGTTTCATCATATAAATATTACCCACGGTTATCGGTCGGTCGAACATTTCACCGGTCCGTCCGTCATGAAGTATAACCTTGCCCAGTGTCGGCGGGATAAGGTTATTCTCGATCCGTAGACGCCTGAGGGTATCGTCCATTTCCTGCTCAGTGAGCTTGGCGCTGGTTATTCCCTGTTCTTCGAGCCAGATGCGCAGACAAGCATTCTTGGCTTCTCCACGGGAACTATCATCAAAGACTGCCTCACCGCTGTAGCCGTGACTATCGACCCATGATTTGGCCTTGTCCAAGTCCATGGGGCGGTGTCCGTTGTCCGGGTCGACTGCCCCTGCACTCTGGGCTATCCATGCCCTGGCCAGGGCATCCTCAATAGCGACATCATCGGCACCGTCAAAGACCGGGGTTAGTACCTTGTAACCCAGAATCTGTGAAATCCAGCCAAGGTGTGTTTCCAATACCTGCCCGATGTTCATCCGTGAGGGCACCCCGATAGGATTAAGGATAATGTCCACCGGTGTACCGTCAGGGAGGAAAGGCATATCTTCAGCCGGAGCGATGATGGAGACAACTCCCTTGTTACCGTGCCTCCCTGCCAGCTTATCACCGACAGAGACAGGCCGTTTCTGTGCCACCCAGACCTGTACCCACTGGTTGACTCCGGCAGGCAGGTCATCACCGGCAAAGACCTTCACATTGACTACTTTGCCCCACTCTCCGTGGGGTACTCGCAGAGAGGTATCCTTTACCTCGCGGGCTTTTTCACCAAAAATTGCCCGTAGAAGTTTCTCTTCGGCGGAGAGCTCTGTCTCTCCCTTGGGTGTAATCTTACCGACCAGGATGTCATCCGGTCCTACCCTTGCCCCGACCCGGACAATACCTTCTTCATCTAGTTCCCGCAGGCTTTCCTCTCCCACGTTGGGGATGTCACGTGTGATTTCTTCCGGACCAAGCTTGGTGTCGCGGGCTTCTACCTCGTATTTCTCAATGTGGATGGAGGTGAAAGTGTCCTTCTCGACTAACCGGTTACTGATGATTATGGCGTCCTCGTAGTTGTAGCCTTCCCAGCTCATGAAGGCGCATAAGCAGTTCTGTCCGAGGGCGAGTTCGCCATGTTCTGTCGATGAGCTGTCGACAAGAACGGCGCCGCGCTTTACCCGGTCACCTTTATGCACTATCGACCGCTGGTTGATACAGGTACCTTGGTTGGTACGGACAAACTTGAGCAGTGGATACACGTCCTGGCTGCCATTATCCCGGGTAATAACAATCTCGGTACTGGTCACGGATGTTACCACGCCATCATTGATAGCCAGCAGCACCTGTCCGCTGTGCTGGGCTGCTTCGGCCTCCATACCGGTGGCGACCAGTGGTGCTGAGGGACGAAGCAGTGGCACTGCCTGTCTCTGCATGTTGGAGCCCATCAGGGCGCGGTTGGCATCATCGTGCTCCAGGAACGGTATAAGCGCTGCGGATACACTAAATAGTTGCTTGGGAGATACATCCATGAAGTCAATCTTTTCTGGTACCTCACGTAGGTAGTTGCCGGCCAACCTGGCCTCTACTCTTTCATCCATGAACCGGTTATTTTCATCAAGTCGGGCATTAGCCTGGGCGACCGTGAACTTGTCCTCCTGGTCAGCCGACATGTAGACAATCTCATCGGATACGAAGGCCACCACTTTAACCATTCGGGGTGATATCTTCTGCAGTGCTTTGGTCTGCCTTGTGCCGATGGTTGTACCGGCTCTCACCACTGTCTTGCTAGCTTCTACTACTGTCTCCCGAACAATCTTGCCAACGAGTTGCTCATCAGTACTGCTTATTTCGTTGATGACCTTGCGGTAGGGTGTCTCGATGAAGCCGTACTGGTTGACGCGAGAGTACGTTGCCAGCGAACCGATGAGACCGACGTTCGGTCCCTCCGGTGTCTCGATGGGGCATATCCTTCCGTAGTGTGAATAATGGACATCTCGTGCCTCGAAGCCGGCGCGCTCGCGAGATAGCCCGCCGGGTCCCATTGCGGACAGGCGTCGTTTGTGGGTCAGCTCATCGAGCGGGTTGGTCTGCTGCATGAACTGGGACAGCTGCGAGCTGCTGAAGAACTCCCTGATGGCGGCTACGACTGGTCGGGTGTTTATCAGGGCACTGGGAACAGCCGCTTCGGTGGGTATAGTACTCATGCGTTCTCTGGCCACACGGTCGAGGCGCATCAGGCCTATGCGGAACTGGTTCTGCACCAGTTCACCGACGGTTCGTGTCCGCCGGTTCCCCAGGTGATCGATATCATCCCCCGTGTCAGCGTTATTGTTGACCATGATGATATGTCTGATAATCTCGACGATATCTTCCCTGGTCAGGGCCCGCTGAGTTTCCGGGACATCCAGCCCCAGGCGCTTGTTCATCTTATAGCGTCCCACTATACCAAGGTCATAATGAGCGGCATCGAACAACTGGCTATTTATCAATTTACGGGCATTATCAATATTTGGAGGGTCGCCGGGTCGTAACTTACGGTAAATATCTATCAGGGCTTCGGGTTCGTCCCGTATACTTGGCTCGCGTGCCATAGTAGTGCTGATGAACTGGCGGTCCGACGAGTTATCTTCCTTAGCGAACATGTCGAGTAGTTCCTCATCGCTTCCGAAGCCGATGGCACGCAGCAATGTCGTTACCGGTATCTTCCTTTTACCGTTAATCTTGGTGGATATCACGCCGGCGCTGCTGGTGTCAAATTCGAGCCACGCTCCACGGTTGGAGATGAGTTTGGCATGGCACAGTGGCAGACCGCTGGAGGTATCTTCCTCAACCGTGAAGTAAACACCGGGTGAACGGAGCAACTGACTGACCACCACCCGCTCTGCGCCGCTGGTGATGAAAGTACCACGGCCGGTCATCAGCGGGATTTCTCCCAGAAAGAGGTCCTGTTCCTTGATTTCCCCCGTCTGTTTGATTAGTAATCTCGTTTTCACATAGAGCGGGGCGGAGTAGGTCAGGTCGCGCTGAAGACACTCCTGCTCCGAATGTCGGGGTTCGCGGAATTCGTAGCTGATAAAGGTGAGTTCCAGTCGGTTGCCGGTGAAGTCCTTGATTGGTGAAACTTCCTCCAGCACCTGACGTAGTCCCTCCTCCTGGAACCAGCGGAAGGACTCTAATTGTACCTCGATGAGATTGGGTACCCCGAGTATCTGGGGCAACTTGGCATAGGACTTGCGGACAACAGGATACAGGCTACTCTCGGCATCCAGTAACGTCATAAAAACTACCCCTCATCCTGCGTTAGACGCAGGCATACAGAATCGGCGCTTTACCGTGGGTGCATCCCAAAGCAAAGGATACATTTGATAGAAGGTAAAATGACAAAGGTAAAAACCTTGTGAGGCATATTATCGCAGGGTAATCTTAGCACTACGCAGCCTGTTTGTCAAGACCTATTTTGGGCAAGTATCGCTGGTACTATTTTACCACTCACAATTAAGGTGGCTGCTACCTTCATTACCATGACTGGAGGTTTTAGCCGCTGCCTATATCGAGACCCCGGCCAGTTCCTTACCCAGTTCCAGCAGCCTTTCCACGCGGGCCATACTGTCGCTTTCGGCGTAAATCCGGAGCACTGGCTCCGTACCCGAGAAGCGGATGAGCAGCCAGGTGTTGTCCTCCAGTATGAAGCGGAAACCATCCGTGGTGTCTTTCTTTACCACCCCGACGCCATCGATGGTCTCCGGGGAAATCTCTCTCATGTGTTTGAGCACTCGCTCCCGTTCTTCTTCGGCGAAGTGGATGTCCTTTCTGTGGTAGTAGTGCGGGCCGACCTTGCTGAAGAGGTATTCAAGGAGCTGTGCCGGCGTTTTGCCGGTCTTGACCATGAAGTCGAGAAAATAGAGGGAGGCTGCCACCGAATCACGCTCCAGTATATGTCCTCTGAAACCGTAGCCACCGCTTTCCTCGCCGCCAATGAGGGCGTTTTCAGTGACCATTACCGGGGCGACGTGGTTAAGGAAACCTATTGCCGTCTCATAAACGGGCACATTGTAGATTTCACCGAGGCGGTTAATCATACTCGTAGAGTTGATTGTCTTCACTATCGGCCCACGCTCCTCACGTGTCTCGAGGAAATAGAGGCAGAGCAGGGCAAATACCTGGAGCTGTGTAAGGAATTCCCCGTTCTCATCGATGATGCCGATG
This sequence comes from Dehalococcoidia bacterium, assembly GCA_011171075.1. GTDB lineage: Bacteria > Chloroflexota > Dehalococcoidia > Dehalococcoidales > Fen-1064 > W589. Next base: position 27,377 of record DUFD01000016.1, read on the forward strand.
CGGTCGGCATCACCGTCATGGGCAATGCCGACATTGGCTTTCTGTTCCCTGACGGCTGTAGAGAGTTTGCTCAGATTAACGGCAATAGGTTCGGGGTTGATTCCGGGGAAGGCGGGGTTGCGTTCCCCATTTATCTCGGTAACGTCAATGTTGCCACCAGCGAGCAGTGTTTTCAGATAGCCAGCACCGGCACCGTACATCGCATCGATAATTACCTTAAGCCTGGCCTGGCGTAGCTCCTCCAGGTCAACGAATTTGGTCGCCCGCTCCAGGAAGACGGGGTGGAGGTCAATATATTCCACAAGTTTCTTCTTTTGGGCGACGTCCAGTGGTATCCGGTTTATGGTGCCGGCGTTGAAGGCACGGTCGGTGAGTTTCTCCACTTTGTCAGTGACTTCACGCGGGTCACTACTACTGTCAGTAATTCGGAGCTTGAAGCCGTTCCACTGGGCTGGGTTATGGCTGGCGGTGATGGCGATAGCGCCGGCTGCTTTCTTCACGATAACACCGTAGCTTATTACGGGGGTGGGTTCCGCACGGGTCGTGAGGAATACCTTGATACCGTTACCGGCAATCACCTCGGCGGCGGCGACAGCGAAGTCCTCGGAAGCGAAGCGATTATCGTAGCCGATGACCAGTCCCTGACCATCGAGCTTTTCCTGCTTCAGATAGTCAGCCACTCCCTGGGCGCAGAACCGCACGTTCTCAAAGGTAAAGTCCTCGGCGATGACCGCCCGCCAGCCGTCGGTACCGAACTTGATAGGGTTTTTGGTCAACCTCATCCCCTCGCCCCCTCTCCTTCAAAGGAGAGGGCGAAGAATAACGATTTAAAGGGGCAGAGCACCTTCAAGCTTTCCCTTCTACCCCATCGCCTCTTTCTTGAGGATTTCGGCCTTGTCCGTCTTCTCCCAGGGCAGGTCGAGGTCATCGCGGCCGAAGTGCCCGTAGGAGGCCACCTGTCGGAAGATAGGCCGCCGCAGGTTGAAATAGTTTATGATGGCGGCCGGCCGGAGGTCGAAGTGCTTGCTGATGAGCTTATCAATAACCTCGGTGTCGACCTTGCCCGTACCAAACGTCTCCACGGCCACGGACAGCGGGTGGGCAACACCGATGACATAGGAAATCTGCACCTCCACACGGTCGGCCAGCCCGGCCGCGACGAGGTTTTTGGCGATGTAGCGGGCCATATAGGCCGCCGAGCGGTCAACCTTGGTTGGGTCCTTGCCGGAGAAAGCACCGCCGCCGTGCCGGGCGATACCGCCGTAGGTATCCACCAGAATCTTGCGACCGGTGAAGCCGGTATCAGACACCGGCCCGCCGATAACAAAACGGCCGGTGCCATTGACGAAGAACTTGGTCTCATTATCAATCAATGAGGCAGGGACAACTGCCTTGATAACCTTTTCGATAATGTCCTTTTCCATCTGTTCGGTGCTGACGTCGGCGTCGTGCTGGGCAGCGATAACAACACTGGTAACCCGTCTTATAACACCCTTGCTGTATTCCACGGTCACCTGTGATTTGCCGTCGGGACGCAGGTAAGGCAGGGTGCCGTCCTTTCTCACCTGAGCAAGCCGCCGGCAGAGCTTGTGCGATAACGCAATCGGTAGCGGCATCAGCTCCGGGGTTTCATTACAGGCAAAGCCGACCATCATTCCCTGGTCACCAGCCCCAGTCTGGTCAAGCTCGCCAGCACCGGCGGTGCCTTCTTTGACCTCTCTTGCCTTACTCACGCCCAGGTCTATATCGACCGACTGCTCTGTAATCGATACCAGTACCCCGCAGGACTGATAGTCAAAACCATAGGCCGGATTTGTATATCCGATATCTTTTACCACCTCCCGTACTACTGTCGGTACGTCGACATAGCAGGATGTGGTTATTTCTCCAAGGACAATCACCAGGCCGGTCGTGCAGGCGGTCTCGCAGGCGACTCGCCCCATGGGGTCCTCTGTCATGATTGCATCCAGAATCGCGTCCGATATCTGGTCACACATCTTGTCCGGATGTCCTTCGGTGACTGACTCCGAGGTAAGTAGATACCTGTTTGCATCATAAAAACTATTGGGCATATCCCCTCCTTATCTATGTCCCTTCCTGCCAGCTGGTGAGGTATTTTTCCTGTTCGGGTGTCAGGGTATCAATGCTGATACCCATTGCATCCAGTTTCAGGCGGGCTACTTGTTTATCGATTTCCTGCGGTACCGAATAGACCTGAGTTTTGAGCTTCCCCTGATTCTTTGCCAGGTATTCCATGCAGAGTGCCTGGTTGGCGAAGCTCATATCCATGACACTTGCCGGATGCCCTTCGGCGGCCGCCAGATTAATCAGTCTGCCCTCGCCAAGCAGATAGATGGTTCGGCCATCAGCCAGGTCAAACTCCTCAACGAATGGTCTTACTTCCCGGCGACTGCGAGAAAGGCTCTCCAAAGCCGGGATGTTTATCTCCACATTGAAGTGTCCGCTGTTGGCTAAAAGGGCTCCGTCTTTCATCACCTCGAGGTGAGCCCTATCGATGACGTTCTTGTCACCACTGATGGTGATGAAGATGTCGCCAATCCTGGCGGCGTCCATCAGCGGCATTACCTGATAGCCATCCAGCACCGCTTCCAGCGCCCGGACAGGTTCTACCTCGGTGATTATTACATGGGCACCCTGTCCCTTAGCCCGCATGGCGATACCGTGCCCGCACCAGCCGTAGCCGCAGATAACCACGTTCTTGCCCGCCCACAGGATATTGGTGGCCCGTGTAATGCCATCTATGGTGCTCTGGCCTGTGCCGTAACGATTATCAAACAGGTACTTGGTCTGGGCGTCATTCACGGCGATTATAGGATACCTCAGGGCACCTGATTTCTCCATGCTGCGCAGGCGGATAACACCGGTGGTGGTTTCCTCGGTGCCACCGATAACTCCACTGATGAGGTCTTCGCGCTTGGTATGAAGAGTACTCACCAGGTCAGCACCGTCATCACAAGTGATTTGGGGCTTGTTGTCCAGGGCTGTGCTGATGTGCTGGTAGTATGTCTTTGAGTCCTCTCCTTTAATGGCATTGGTGGGGATGCCGTATTCCACTAGGGCGGCGGCGGCATCATCCTGGGTGCTTAGGGGGTTGGAGGCACAAAGAATGGTCTCGGCGCCCCCGGCCTGCAGGGTCAGTGCCAGATTAGCTGTCTCGGTCGTAATGTGCAGGCAGGCAGCAATTCGAACTCCAGCCAGTGGCTTTTCTTTGGCGAACTTCTCGCGTAGCAGGCATATTACAGGCATTTCGCGAGATGCCCAGGCGATTCGTCGTCGGCCAGACTCTGCCAGATTCAGGTCTTTGACATCATAGTTCTTGGTCGAAGTCATGTGTCTCTACTCCTATATCTCCAGTAGGGGTCCGGTGTGGCCCGGTTGTAATCGAATAATAGCATATCAAAATCCGAATACAAGCACCGAATGAATAGTTTATCATATCTTTGGGGCCAGAATCATCCACCCATATGAGTATTTACGGGTGTTGTCTTCATTGACTGCTACAGAGTGGTACCGTTCACCAATCGTGGAGATGGGAGAAGTTATAGAACTCCTGGTACCTCTTGGTGATTTCTTCGGTGGTAAGGGTGCGAAGTCGTTCCACACCGAATTCCTCCACGGTGAAACTGGCGGTAGCGCAGCCGTGAATCATTGCCCGCCGGATAGTCGTTTCGGACATGTCATCGACCTGGCGGAGGTAGCCGAGAAAACCACCGGCGAAGGTGTCACCGGCCCCGGTTGGGTCCTTGACCTTCTCCAGAAGGCAGGCCGGAGCGGTGAAGTAGCCGCCTTCATCTACCTTGGCGCAGCCGTACTCACCGCGCTTGATGATAACCATATCCGGGCCTAGTTCCAGGATACCCTTGGCGGCGGTGAGGATACTCTCGGTCTTACCGAGGAGACGGGCCTCTCCCTCGTTCATGGTAACGATGTCGACCATACTCATAGTCCTGATGAGGGATTCCTGCTTGTTCTCTATCCAGAAGTCCATGGTGTCCATCATGGTCAGTCTTGCCCCCGGTATTTGCTCCAGCACCTCCCGCTGGAGGTCGGGGTCTATATTGGCCAGAAAAACGAAATCGCTCTTCTCGTATCCTTCGGGGAGGACGGGGTGAAAATCGGCAAAAACGTTCAACTTAGTGTCAAGGGTCTCCGTGATATTAGACATATAGTCATAGCGTCCTGACCAGCGGAAGGTGTTGCCGTCGACCACCTGCAGTCCCCGTGTATCAACCCCTCGCTCTTCGAGGAACTGGATTTTCTCCCTGGGGAAGTCGGTGCCAACTACCGCCACCAGATTGACCTTGGTATAGAGGCTGGCAATCGCCGAGAAATATATGGCGGAGCCACCGATTTCGTCCCGGACCTTGCCCATTGGTGTCTCGACCGTGTCCAGGGCTGCCGAGCCGACCACCAGAATACTCAAACTGCTGCCTCCTGTATGAATGCTGGAATAGCCATATTCTCAATATAGCCCAAACGTATCCCGTTGTCACCCCCTGGCTTTGCTGGCGTAGACCTGTACGAACCTGCCAAAGGAGCGGTCATAGGTCTTCTCGACCTCTGAGGGAAAGGCGCAAGCGGGTAGCTCGTCGTACTTCAGGTGGTAGGCAATACACTCACAGCACTTGCCTTTTCGCGGGCAGGGCTCGTAGGTGCAGTTGCAGGTGGCCTTATTGGCGTCTATGTTACATTCCATTATATGTTGCTCCTCTCGTCGCTCTCAGATGGGGTTGTCTGGAAAGTATTGCGTACTATTTTGTCTTTTTCGCAAGGATATACCGCAGGATGTGGGTATGCGCCTGTCCGCCGTGGTCTTCCAGCTCTTTGATGATGCCCGTCTCGATAATCTCGAAGTCGCGGAAGTGCTCTCTCAGGTCGTCCTCGGTGAAATAGGGCGTCGGCCTGCCGGGTCGACTTTCGTAGGTGTTATTCTCAACCTCTTTACCCTGCCCGAAGCTCGGTTCTTCTTCCGAAAAGACGGTGAAATAGGCCAGTCCCGGCTCTCCCAGCTTTTCGAGGCACCCCTTGACAAATAATTCTCTATCATCTTTGCAGAAGAGGTGGAGGGTATTAAAGCAATAGATAGCGTCAAACGTGCCGGGGACAAACGACATTTCCAGTACCGAGCCTTCGTAGACCTTCGAAGCGGGGTCGAACTGCCTCGCTAGTTCGCAGGCAGTCGCGGAAATCTCGATACCGGTTACGTCAAAACCCGATGACGAAAACAATCTGGTGTTCCTGCCGTAGCCCGAGCCCAGCACCAGGACGCTGTTGACTCCATGCCTGCGAAAGAGTTCCAGTGCCTGGTAGGCTGATTTGCTTGGCATCTCTCCCCAGACCTTGCCCTCCTCTTCAAATCGCTTTTCCCAGAATTCCTTGCCGCTATTCATCTCCGCATCTATTATCTTTCATCTATTTTAATGACATCCCCAATGCAGTTCACCTTGTCTTCTGTGACAATAACGCCCCCACTATCTCGGGCAGCATAGACGATCATTTGTTTATCCTGTGAGTATTTTTTAACGTCTTCAAGACTGGTAGGTCTATCTCCAAAATGTGGCACAAAAGCAAAGCTAACAAGACCCATTCCTGAAAAATCGGTTTCTCCTTCATTAATTTCATCTCCACATAATGAAGAGGTAGTTATATCTGGTGTCATCAAGATAGAACCTGCACTAACACCTATCAATACTCCACCCTGGGCGACGTATTGGACCAAGGTATCCATCATGTTTCGTCTACGGAGCCAGTGCAAGAAATAATAGGTGTTACCTCCCGAAAGATGGATGGCGTCACAGGATAGAAGTGGCTCCAGTAGCTCTGGATGATATTCTTTATCAAGCTCAAAATATACCTTCAAGTCCATACCCAGCCGAGCGTAATATGCTTGTCGTTCTTGATAATATTTACGTTGTGGGTCGGCACAAGATGGGATATAGCCTATTATCGGATTGGTTTTACCGAGCATGGTTACTAATTCATTATCGATTTTCTCTGAGATAGACGGTATCTGGTCACTATACAAAACGAGCTTCTTCATATTTGAGTCTCCCATCGGACTACCTGATTCTTACCCCGTATTTCAGCAGAATCTCAAGCCAGCGGACTGTCTGGTCGGGACTGGAGTTCCATTCATTATAAAAGCCCCACCCGCCGTCTTCCTTTTGATTTTCCAGGAGATGGAGGATACACTCCTCCACGTATTCGTGCTCTCTGTCATACCCCAGCGTCAAAAATACGCCCAGGGGATTTTCCACGGGCTCCTGCCATCTGTCACGGTGTTTCACTATGGCATCTTCGGCTTTCCTGATTATGTCCGAGTCCCTCGTTTCCCCGCAACCCAGCAGTGCCGAGATAACGTCCTCCATAGTCCACATGTCTGTATTGCCCGGCTGCGGCACACCAATATGTGAAGGCCAGCCACCCTCCTCATTTTGCATGCTTTTCAGAAAGCCCGTGGCTCTGGTTATAGGTGGGGCATCGTGTGGATATCCTGCTTTTATCAATGCGTTTATGACCAGACCGGTAATCCAGGTGACACTGTGGTCGACGCTGAACCAGGTCCAGCTTTCCCACATGGTCTTACGCAACTCCGGGTTTTCTGCCCAGCCACCGTCATCCCTCTGGGCTTCCAGCAAGAAGGCTGAAGCCCTTTTTACTTCTTCAGAATCTATGTCTACACCACTATCTACGAGCGGTGGCAGGTAGTAGGCCGTGTCAGTGACGCTACTGGGGATTTTTTCGTTTGATTCCCATCGGCCCAGCCACGACCAACCCCCGTCAGCATTCTGGGAAGACTTTACTTTCTTCAGTACATCAAGGAGCCGGCTATCATCCCGTTCCGCAAGGAAACTCAGGGCTCTCAGGTGATGATAGGAGTTGCCTTTCTCGAAAATGCACGGTACGGGGTCGTATTTCAGGATATGGTCTGGCACCATCGAAATATGCCTCCAATGACAGGATTGATAATCCTTCTTAGAGGTATCTTTTCCTGATGTCTGCTGAAAGTCCTGCCAGCAGCTCCAGGGCTCGTCCTGCCGCTTCGTCTGTGTCCAGAGGAGTGAGCGTACAGCTCGGGGTCAACAGCCCCTGCCTGATAAGTTGTTTGAAGGGGATGCCTTCTCTGGTGAAGGGCGCCATTGCCTCCTCAAGGCGGTCTTTGAGGCTGGCGACTGTTTCCTTAGCTAGGTTCTCAGTCTCGTTGGGGGCAATCCCCCAGGCGATAGTCCCTCCTTTTTCGAGGAACCTTTTGACCTCTTTTGGATAGATGGCCAGCGACTCTGCGTAGTTATAGGTATCGAAGTTGACGATATCGGTGGTGGTCTCGAGTATGATTGCCCAATCGGTGTTGCCGCAGCAGTGTACCCCCTTGACACCGCTGATGCCTTCGAAGGTCTCGTTGAGGAGGCTGACTACGGTCTCTCGGGATAGCATCATGCCCACCGAGCCGAAGGCGGCCATGTATGGCTCATCAAGGAAGATGATAGTATTCTTTGATATCTGGCTCAGAGCCTTTTCCATCCACCTTGCCTTCATACGCAGCAGTTTGGGAACGGCCTCACTTAGGGTGTCGTCATAGATTATCGACTTGCGATTTTGGTCGGTGATGGTCATTCCCCAGGTGACCGGTCCGGTTACCTGCCCCTTAACAGCCCAGGGCGAGAGGTTATCCCAGTTGAGAAAGGTGTGCAGGCCGGCGGCGTAGTCGGCACCGATGGGGTATTTGTTGAAGTCGTCCGCGAGGAAATCGGTATAAAACTGCTCAAGCTCTTTGTTGGCCTGGGCCAGGTCAACGTAGATGCGCTCGTTTCCAACCACCACCCCGGGGAAACCCTCACTGTACTGGACATACATATTCTCGTTATAGGAACGGTTTGGCAATTGCGGCCAGGCGGGGATGTCCTTCAGGTAATGCAGTACCTGTTCGCAGGCTGCTTTCGGGTCGGTCTGGGGCATGCTGCCGATAGCGGTCGGTAGACAGCCAAATTCTATGTTTGCCACGGTTTCGCTTGCCTCACTTCACGTATTTGCCGATTATCAGGTCCAGCCTTTTCTTTATCTCCGGTGTTATCGCCTCCGGGGCGGTCACGATGGCCGTCCGCAGGGCATTGGCGCAGTCACAATCACGTTTGTCGTGTATCCTGGTAACGGCCCGTTTTATAATCTCTCTGATGGTGTCGGTATTACGCCGCAGGGTCTGGATAATAACGTCAATTGGGATTGGCTCGTCGGTCTCGTGCCAGCAGTCGTAGTCGGTGACACCGGCGATACTAGCGTAGCAGATTTCGGCCTCACGCGCCAGCTTGGCCTCCGGCGAGACGGTCATCCCGATGACGTCCGCCCCCCACGACTTGTGCAGCAGCGACTCCGCCCTGGTGGAGAAGACCGGCCCCTCCATCACCAGGTAGGTGCCATGCTGGTGGATGGAAGCCCCCACTTCTTTGCCGGTCTCATACAGGATATGGCTGAGGTCGGGGCAAAAGGGCTGTGCGAAGATGATGTGGGCGACAATGCCGTTACCGAAGAAGCTGCTCACCCGTCCCTTGGTGCGGTCGATTAGCTGGTCGGGGATAAGCAGGTCGCCGGGCTTGAAGTCCTCCTTGAAGCTGCCGCAGGCGTTGACGGCAATGATGTGCTCCACGCCGAGTGACTTCAGTGCATAGATGTTGGCGCGGACGGGTATCTCCGTGGGGAGGATGGTGTGCCCCCGCCCGTGTCTCGGCAAGAAGGCCATCCCGACTCCCCCCAGCCTGCCAACGGTGATGGCGTCACTCGGCTTCCCGAACGGGGTATCAACGTTTACCTGTTCGATATTCTCAATCCCGGGGATATCGTAGAGTCCACTCCCCCCGATAACCCCGATTTTAGCCTGTGGCATCTAGCGGTTCCTCCCTTTTTCTATGTGTCATTGTTCAGTTGACAGGTCTTAGTGTTTATTTTACATTTTACTTAGCGGGTAAGACCTGCGTGAAGTGTGTCACCGGACGGTGGCATAAGCTAGCTGTAAGCTAGCCACTCGCAGGGGCCGCTTTTATTATTTTCAACAGTACCATTCAGTCGTTTTCTGTTATGAGGTCGAGTATATTACGACCATTCTGATGGGCGTTCGAGTACAAAGCCATCTGTCTTCATAACCCTTTCAGGGAATCGGCTTTGGGCAATTTTTGCTCGGCTAATATGGAAAGAGGAACTGGCAGCATGTTCTAAGTCTGCTGAGTATCGTCTTGGTGGAAAAGCTACAGTAACTCTTTTTTCGGGATAATGTGTTTTTATGGCTTTTATTGGTGGGACCAAATCACTATCCGCAGATATTAGTAATGCTATATCAAACCGGTTATTAACAGCATCTAAGAGCATTTCTGTCGCTATATTTACATCTGTCATTTTCTCATTAGGAATTTCACTGGTATTGCGACACCTTGGGCACCTGAACGGATCCCTTCTATAGTGGCCATAATATAATTCAAAGTCATTAAAATCACAAAGTGTTTGAAGCGCTTCAATATAGGTAGACTGACGCTTTTCCTTTTCAGGGGCATCTATGATTCTTGAAGTGAAATATTTAGTCATTATTAATTCTTGGTTAAGCATAAGCAATTTCTGGGCTAATGTTCTAATGTTTAACCAATAATATCGTTTATATCCGGAATCCCTTAACCCGAAGTATAAGTTAAAGCCATCTACATAAGTAATGACCTTTACCATTTTCGACTCCTAGCTATGTGTTACATATTCCTGACAGATAGTAATAGAAAAGCTCTTGACAAATATGTTAAAATTTAATTGTAGAACATGGTTACAGCACCAGTGTGAGTAGCACTGGTTCAACGGCTCCCTGTTTATACAGGGGGCTGTTTCTTTTAGGTAATTGATTTACGTATAAGTGGTCTCGAAATACTTCACGCATCCTAAACCACCTCCCCAATCCCCTGCTCGTAAGGTTCCCGTATTATACCACGCTCGGTGATGATGGCGGTGATGTAGCCGTGCGGGGTCACGTCAAAGGAGGGGTTGGCGGCCTCGCAGTCCTCCGGGGCGGTGCGCACCCCCCGGAAGCCGGTCACCTCATCCGGGCGGCGCTCCTCAATCGGTATATCCTCTCCAGTTACCAGCGTCGCGTCTATCGTGGTGGTGGGGGCGGCCACGTAGAACGGGATGCCGTGTTCTTTCGCCAGCACCGCCAGCGTGTAGGTGCCAATCTTGTTGGCAGTGTCGCCGTTGGCGGCGATGCGGTCCGCCCCGACGATTACGCAATCGACCTTGCCCCGGCCCATGAAGTACCCCGCCATCGAGTCGGTAATCAAGGTCACCGGGATGCCGACTTTTTGAAGCTCCCAGGTGGTGAGGCGCGCTCCCTGTAGCAACCGACGGGTCTCGTCGGCGAACACCTTTATCTCTTTGCCCTGCTCGTGGGCATAGATAATCACCCCCAGCGCCGTGCCGTAGCCGGTGGTTGCCAGCGGGCCGGTGTTGCAGTGGGTGAGCACGGTGAAACCGCTCTGGATTAGCTCGGCACCAAGCCGGCTAATCTTCTCGGTGGCCTCTACTTCCCAGGCGTGTATATTTTCGGCTTCTTCGACCAGTATTGCTTTAATCTGTTCAACGCTCTTTCCGGCAGCGACTGCCTCGTTAGCAACCCGCTCCATACGCTCGACCGCCCGTGGGAGGTTCCGGGCGGTGGGGCGGGCATTTTTCAGGGTATCGACGACAGCCTGCAGCTTCTGGATAAACTCATTTCCAGAATTCGACTCAATGCTCAAAGCGCCGAGGGCGACCCCGTAGCCTCCCGCCACCCCGATGGCCGGGGCACCCCTGACCTTAAGCTCCTGAATCGCCGAGGCCAGCTCACGGTAGTCGGCAATATCGAGATAGACCTCCTCGCCAGGGAGTCTGGTCTGGTCAAGCAGCCTTATACGGTCACCGAGCCACTCAACCGGCTGGTAGCTGTATTTATTCAACCTCACCCCCTCGGTCCCCCTCTCCTTCAAAGGAGAGGGGGAGGGCATTACGACGCTAGTTAAACCTGTTCATGGTCACTTCTGGCCCTTCGGTGAGCAGGGACGAGATGATTTCGCTGACTCTCGGTAGGACCTCTTCGATGGTCTTTTCCTCCTCAGATGTCAAATCGCCGAGGACGTAATCGACCACCTCGGCATCCTTGTCCCTTATGGCAGCCGGTCGCCCGATACCGACCCTTATACGGGTGAAATCACGTCCGCCCAGCGAGTCGTTAATTGACATAACACCACGGTGCCCGGCAGAACTGCCTCCCTGTCGTATGCGGATTTTCCCCGGTGGCAGGTCAAGGTCGTCGTGGATAACAATCAGGCGGGCACGGGTGACATTGTATTTCCTCACCAGGTAGCTGACTGCCTGCCCGCTACGGTTCATAAGTGTGTGCGGCTTGGCGAGAACCAACTGCTTGCCGGCCACCTCGCCTGAGCCTGTCCGTGCCTGCCCTTCTTTCTTATTGAGACGAATATTGTAGCTCCGGGCCAACTGGTCAATACACATGAAACCGATATTGTGGCGGTTCCGGACATAGTTCTCCCCGGGATTGCCCAGGCCAACAATCAGTGTTGTCTCACGCTTTTTCTTCCAGAAGAGCAATTGCCATTCCTCTACTTTACCGTGCCAAAGAATATCTCCTCGGTCACCTCATCGGTTTCCGGGTCCCAGAAGAATACCCTGCCGCGTACAATAGTGACACACCACACATACGCACTTTCACCATCATCGGATAAATCATAGTCAGCGGATATGATGTATCCATCTTCGAGAGCATCCTCCTGTATCTTCAGGGCTTTCCGATACCACTCATCGGCGTACTCTGTTATCGGCTCTTCCGAAACATCGTTTGCGCTGAGCCAGTCTTCGAGTTCAGCGATTGAAGAAAAGTCCCTGGGTGGACATACTTCTTTGATTCCGTCCAACTCGGCTTTAAGCACGTCGTAGTCGCTCTGCAAGGCTTCGTGTTCGGTCTTGGAAATGCCGCATCCAGATAGCAGTAGTACAACCATACTCCCAATCCCCACAGCCAGCACCAGACGGCGCAGGTTTTTCATCATTACCTCCTTTTTTCTTCCAGAAGAGCAAGGAACTCCTCTTCAGTGATTTGCCGGGTGCCCAGCGTCCGCGCACGGTTCAACTTGCTGCCGCCGGGGTCTTCCCCGACCACCAGGTAGCTGGTATTGCGGGTTACGTTGTCTTTGGCTGTGCCACCGAGGGCCTTCACCTGCTCCTGAGCCACCTCACGGCTGAATGAGTCCAGTCGGCCGGTAATGACGAACTCCATCCCGGCCAGCGGCAGTCCGGCGGCTTCGGTGGGTGTTCTTCTCGGCCAGACACCGGCTTTCCGCAGTTTCTCTATGATTTTGAGGTTTTCTGGCTGCGCGAAGAACTTGATAATGCTATCAGCTATCTTCGGCCCGATACCCTCGACCTCCATGAGCCTCTCCCGGGAGGCATTTTTCAGGTCGTCAAGGTCTGTGAATTCATCAGCGAGTACCTGTGCCATCTCACCCCCGACGTGCCGTATCCCCAGGGCAAGAATCACCCGGACTAGTGGTCTGTCCTTGCTGGTTTCTATCGCTGCCAGCAGGTTATCGACGCTTTTCTCCCCCATCTTATCCAACTGCAAAAGTTCGTCTCGTTTTTCCTTTATCGAGTAGAGGTCGGCGGCGTCATGTATCAGACTCCCGGCCAGGAGGGTAGCACTCAGGCTCTCCCCGATGCCGCGGATGTCCATCGCACCCCGCGAGACAAATAGCTCGATGCCGTGCTGTACCTGGGCGGGGCAGGCGGTGCTGGTGCAGTAGTACATTGCCTCGCCCTCCGGCCTGACCACCTCGGCACCGCAGACCGGGCAGGCCGGGTGCCCCTCTTTGTTCTTGGGCAGCTTGTCGACAAGGCTGTACACCTTTTCCTGTCCGGTACGCTTGCTCACTATCGGCCCGACGACTTCTGGTATTACCTCCCCGGCCCGCCGCACTGTTACCCAGTCGCCCTCGCGGATATCCTTACGCCGGATATCGTCTTCATTATGCAGGGCTGCCTGCTTGAGGGTAACCCCGCCTACCCTGACCGGTTCGAGGATGGCGTATGGGTTCATCGTGCCCGTCCGTCCAACACTGATGGCTATCTCCTTGAGTTGGGTCGTGCCCTCCACCGCCGGGAACTTGTAGGCGATTGCCCACCTTGGCTCGTGGCCGACACTTCCCAGGACGTCCTGTCGACTGACCGAGTTCACCTTGACGACGATACCGTCGGCTTCGTAGGGCAGGCTCTCGCGGTTGTTGACCCAACGCTGGTAGTAGTCTGCCACCTCCTCGATGCTTTTAAGCAAGGCATTTTTCGGGTTCACCTTGAAACCGAGCGATTTCAGGTACTCGAGCCTCTCCCAGTGGGTGTCCGGGATGGCCCTGCCCTCGGCGTAACCGAGCATATAGATATAGATGTCCAGCGGACGTCGGGCGGTGATTCGCGGGTCGAGCTGTCGAACCGAACCGGCAGCGGCATTCCTCGGGTTGGCGAATGTTGGTTGTCCTTCCTGTGCCCTTTCCTGGTTCAGTCGTTGGAAACCGGCCACGGGCAGAAAGACCTCCCCCCGCGCCTCAAACCGTGACGGTGCATCGCGGGACACGGAAAGCGGTACGCTCCGTATGGTCCGCAGGTTCTGGGTGATGTTCTCACCACGGAAGCCATCACCACGGGTCGCCCCGGTAACAAGCCGACCATCGACGTAGGTCAGTGCCACGGCCAGTCCGTCAATCTTGTGCTCGCCAACGAGGTCGAAATGCTCTTCACCGAGCATCCGTGCTGTTCGCGTATACCAGTTGGCCAGTTCTTCCCCGGAGAAAGCGTTGCCCAGCGAGAGTAGCGGATAAGGGTGCTCGACGACCCCGAATGCCTCGACCGGTGCAGCACCCACTCGCTGTGTCGGCGAGTCCGGGGTGAGGAACTGGGGATATTTCTCCTCCAGTTGTTTCAGCTCACGGACAAGCTGGTCGTACTCGGTATCGCTGATTTCGGGACTATCGAGTACGTGATAGCGATAGTTGTGGTGGTTAATTTGCTCCTTGAGCCGGTTAATCCGTTCCTTGACCTGGTTCAGTTCGTCCATCGGACACCACCTGCTGCCCTCAATGTTTTATAGATTATAGCACAGCGTGGCGATGTCAGACGGCGAAGGATAAGACTTTATTGATAAAGTCTCGGTGAAATGACTGGTTCACCTGAAGACGCTGGGTGGTGCGCTCTAGAGAGCTTCTTTCAGGACGTCAGCCGGGAAGGGATTTCCGTGGGCGGGGTATATCCACTTGGCGCCGCTATCGAGGAGTAGTTTCCAGCTTTCTTTGATGGTATTTCTGTTATCACCGACCGACGGCATACCCGGCCCGATTCGCATTGGCAGGCCATTCATTGCCAGGTCACCGACAAACGCCTCGCCTGTCTCCAGCAGTAAGCTCATGGAGCCGGAGGTATGCCCAGGAGTGTAGAGGACTTTGCCGTTGATGCCAAACGGATGCAGGGGGAACTCCTTGTCCTCTAGTGAAATATCCACCGATGAGGCTGGAAACTTCATGAACGGAGTCATGCCATGCATCAATACTGATAAAACGGCGCCCCAGATACCGATTCCCGGTGGCATCGGACGGAGCGCTTGCTCCAACCATTCCTTTTCGTGATGATTAATAGCTACTTTGCAGTTGGTCAGTGCCTTAACCGCGTTGACGGAACCAATGTGGTCGTAGTGCCCGTGAGTTATCAGCATGAGAGAAATATCTTGAGGGTCAATTGACAGGGTCTGGAGTTCCATGCGGAGCTTGCTGACCTGGTTGGGCGGACCGGCATCAACTATGACGAGCCCTTCCTCTTTGACCAGGTAGCAGTTGCATATTCCCAGTGATAGTTTATGTATTTCTGTAGTCATCTCCTTCTCCTCTTAGTCTTGAAAGACTCGGTAGAGAGCGGGATTCACCTGTGCTCGTGAATAGCTTCACCTCTTAGGAGCGTGTTACGGGGAGGTCTACCAATAGAACCGAGCAGGTGTACAGGTCTTGTCATAATACATTTCCTCAGGCACGCTGTCAAGAGTGTGTGCTCGTTCATGTGATTAAGGTGCTCTGGCATTCTCTTGTTACCCTCGCTTACTTGTTTGGTTGTGATGGACCTAACCCTTGTGTCCCCCTTCCCCAACGGGGAAGGAAGGATACCAAAGTTAAGAGGAGCAAAGACCATCTTTCATTGGCAGAGCGCAGGGATTCGGGTAAAATAAACCGGAGAGGAAACGCGGCATGACGATACCGATTGTTTATCGCGAGGAGTTGCGGGAATATGACTTCGGCCCCGGCCATCCCTTCCGCGGAGACCGTTATGACGTGTTCCCGAAGTACCTGAGGCAAAAGCTGGTTGAGGGCAAGGACTACCGATTTATTGAGGCCGAACCGGCAAGCAACGATGACCTGCGCCTGATTTGCCGCCAGGACTACATCGATTTCTGTCGTGACTTCTACCGGGCTGCGAATCTGGGACTGGACTATGCCGGCGATTTCGCCCGTTTCATCAGCCCGGACAATATCCCTAGGGGCCGTCCGGGCAAGGTCGAGGAGGCGGCCAGGCTGATTATCGGTCAGGTTAAGCTTGCTGCCGACCTGGTGGTAGCGGGCGAGTCGCCGAAGGTGGTTGTGCTGGGCGGCGGCTTGCATCATGCCAAGGCTGACTATGGCGAAGGCTTCTGCATCTATAATGACGTTGCTTTCTGTGCCCGGTACCTGCGACAGGTACACGGACTGGACAGGGTACTGATACTGGATACCGATGCCCACGCCGGCAACGGTACGGCCGAGTATTTTTATGAAGACCCATCCGTCCTGCTAATTGACCTTCATCAAGACCCCAGGACATTGTATCCCGGTACCGGCTTTGCCCATCAGATTGGCACAGGTGAAGGCAGGGGTTTCACGATAAACGTGCCTATGCCGCTCTTCTCCGGTGAAGAAGCCTACCGACTTGTCTTTGACGAAATCGTCCGGCCGGTGGCCGAAGAATTCGGCCCGCAGGTAATTATCCGCAACGGTGGCTCTGACCCGCATGCCGCTGACGAGCTAACAAACCTCGGACTCTGTGTAAAGGGCTTCCGGATGCTCGGTGAGCAGGTCAGGGAGATAGCTGAAATATGTGACGGCAGGGAGATTGACCTCATTGCCTCCGGCTACACGCAGCGTGTCCTGCCCCCTGCCTGGTTAGCACTCATCTGTGGCTTGACCGGCATTGACGTTGAGATTGAGGAGCCGGAAACCCTTACCGATTGGCTGGTTGACCGTTCTCCTGAGGCTATCGACATCGTTATCCAGACGGTGAAGAACCACCTGAGGGATTACTGGCAGTGCCTGTCTGATAAATGAAAAAGGCACCCAGCATGGGTGCCTTTATTCTCTATGTCCGTATACGCTGGCTCGGTTTCACTTTGACATCTGAAACTTATAGCCGACGCCGGGTATAGTGACTATGTACTTGGGATGTGCTGGGTCGGCTTCGATTTCCTTTCGCAGGCGACCCACAAAAACGTGCAGGTACTCTCGCTCATTAACGTATTCCGGTCCCCATACCCTGCCGAGTAAAGAAGAATGAGGGAATACCTTGCCTGCCCCGAGTGCCAGCTCCTGCAGGAGGTTATATTCTGTTGGTGTCAGCCTGACCTCACGGTCGCCAACGGTTACCCGTCTCTCCACGAAGTTGATGCTGAGGTCGCCGCAGTTGAAGTTAGGCGTGGTCTGCTCTTCTTCGCTGCCCTGGGCACGGCGCAGCACTGCCCGCACCCGCGCCGCCAGTTCGTTCACTCCGAAAGGTTTTGTGATGTAATCGTCGGCACCGATGTTCAGGCATTTCACTTTCTCTTCAACGTCATGCTTTGCACTGAGCATTATTATCGGCACCCTTGACCACTCGCGTATCTTGCGGCAGACCTCGAAGCCGTTCATCTTGGGCATGGTGATATCCAGGATTATCAGGTCGGGGAGCTCTTTTTCAACGACTTGGAGAGCTTCAATACCATCCATGGCCGTTAATGTCTCACAGTCCCTTGCCTGCAGGTTGGCCCGCACGGACTTTACTACCGCAATATCGTCGTCAACTATGAGAATACGTGACTTGCGCATCTTTGTCTTCACCCTCCAGCACTTGTTTTACTTGGCGCATCAACTCATTTACGCCAAATGGTTTAGCAACACATGGTATTCCGGTTTCATGTAGAAAAGCCTCGTTCTGGGAACTGACGACATCCCCGGTCACGCAGATTACCTTCCGCTGTAAAGACGGGGATATTATGCCAATACGCTCGTAGAGCTCGATGCCGGACATGTCCGGCATCCTCAGGTCAAGCAGTATGAGGTCGTATCTTTTATCGCGCAGCATCTCAAGGGCCGTCAGCGGGCTGGGGGTGGTATCTACCAGATGCCCTTTGTCCGTCAGTAACCTGTCCAGGGCACGGCAAATATGTGGCTCGTCATCCACGACCAGTATCTTTGCCCCGACCGGTTCTTCTTGCTCAGCGTCGGCAGGCTCACTGGATTCACCCTCACCGCTATCGGTAACAATGGGGAGGTCGATTATAAAAGTTGCACCGAGACCGGGCTTGCTCCAGACACGTATCTCGCCGCCGTGCTCTGTAATAATGTCTCGTGAGACATTAAGGCCTAGTCCCATCCCACTGTAGTTGTCCTTTGTGGTGAAGAAGGGGTCGAAAATCTCATTTATGGTCTCTTCGGGTATGCCTGGGCCGTTGTCGCGGATGCTGACGATAATCCTGTCGGCAAATTGCTCGGTCGTGACGGTCAGTTTACCCCGCCGGGGGCTGGTCGCCATTGCCTGTTCAGCGTTAATGATGATATTGAGGAACACCTGCTGAAGCTGACCCGGATTTGCCATCGTTTTTGGTAGATTTTCGGCAAGGTGAGTCGTTACTTCGATATCGTTGCTGCGCATCTCGTACGACCGCATCGTCAGGGTATTAGTGATAACGGTATTAATATCGGTATATTCACTCTGCTGTCTGTCACTGCGGGCGAAGGTACGCAGCCTGTCGACAATTCCGACGACCCGAATAGCGCCCTCATGGATAACCTCGACAGCCTCTTTCATGTTCTCCGGGATGTCCATCTGCATCAGCATCTGGGCGAAGGCAATGACACCTGTGAGCGGATTATTTATCTCGTGGGTGATGCCGGCGGCTACCTGGCCAATCGCCACCAGGCGCCTGTTGAGACTGAGTTCCTGACGCATCCTCTTCTGTTTCGCTTCGATGTCGACCAGTTCGGTAATGTCTCTCATTGAGCAGATGGCTCTGATGACGTTACCCTTCTCATTCGTTATCGGGGTGCTCTTAATGCGAAGATGCCTCGAGAGCTTTTCATCATATTGCTCGACTGATTCAACCTTTTTGGTCTTCAGGGTTTGTGTAAAGGGACAGTGCTCGCATGGGTGCGTCCCGGTGTGCACGACCTGGTAGCACTTCTTCCCCTTCACTTTTTTCCTGCCCGTACCAAACAGCGCCCGTGCGCTTCGGTTGACATTCTCGATTTGATAGTCACGGTCGACTATCAGAATGATATCGTCCTGAGAGTCAATGATGTCCTGGAGTTTAATTACCTCTTGCTCCAAGTAGTCCCCTCCGACATGCAGAGTCTCCGTGTATCTGTCATCATTGTCCCATGCTCGTTGGCCGTGCGTAAGGTCTAAACAGATACTAAACAAGAACCGCAAAAAGCACCTTTGACGACCCTTAAGGGGCATGAAAATAGCCTTAAAAGACAAAACCCTGACCTTGGTGGGTCAGGGCTGCTGGTCTGACAATTGGTATGATGAGTTAATGAGGTGACTAGATTAGATTCCTTTTAATAGCTTCGGAAACAGCCTGCGCGCGGTCGTTGACCTTGAGCTTGCTCAGAATCTGCCGGATTTCGCGCTTTACGGTGGAGGTGCTGATGTAAAGTCGGTTGCCGATTTCCTTTCCGCTTTCACCTTCAGCAATTAGTCTCAGTATTTCCAGTTGACGCTTGGTCAATATCGAGGCCCGGCTGCTCCGGCTGAGTTCGGCATACTCCATTACCAGTTCCCGGGTAAGGGATGGTGCTATCGGGCATAGCCCTTCGTGCACCTGGCGTATCGCCTTGGTTATCTGCTCACAGTCACTGTCTTTAAGCAGGTAACCAGACACCCCGGCTTCTACGGCCTGTTTGACAAAGTCCTCAGCGTAGAGGGTGAGTACCAGAATACCGACATCTGGTAATCGCTGCTTTATCTCACGGGTGGCGGTGATGCCGTCCATTACCGGCATCTTGAGGTCCATAACGATAACGTCCGGTGAGAGTGAAACTGCCTTGGCAATGGCCTCTTCACCACTTCTGGCCTCTCCAATTACCTGGATGCCGTTTTCCAGCTCCAGCATACGACGCAGTCCCTCACGGACTACGTGGTGGTCATCGACAATAAGGACCCGGATAGTGGGGGGTCTTTCGGGTATTATAACTTCGGGCATCGTCTCAGAAAGCAGTGCACCTGTCATCACGTTCTCTCCAAACTAGCATTCCGTGCTGTTCCCTGAACTCATTGTCTCACGTGCCTAAATCACCGAAAAGGCCCAAAGAGGCAGCAAAAGAGGGCCTGAGAGACAAAGTTGTGTGGCTTGATGGGACACAGGGGTAATCCCGTTGGGGCATGTTCATTGACCGCCCAGGGTCATGCCTTTGGTCGAAGATATTCAGTTGACGCCGAAAGCAGCTTTTCTAGCGGGATTAAATCAGATTTCGCTTCATCGCTTCGGAAACGGCGTGAGCACGGTCGTTAACCCCGAGCTTATCAAAGATATGCCGCACTTCC
Source organism: Dehalococcoidia bacterium (assembly GCA_011171075.1). Lineage (GTDB taxonomy): Bacteria > Chloroflexota > Dehalococcoidia > Dehalococcoidales > Fen-1064 > W589. Next base: position 47,276 of record DUFD01000016.1, read on the forward strand.
CGCTTTACCGTAGACGTACTGAGGAACAGCTTTTCCCCAATCTGTTTGCCGCTCTCACCTTCAGCAACCAGTTTCAGTATCTCAACCTGCCGGCTGGTAAGTATCGAAGACCGGTTACTCCGGCTCAGTTTGGCGAACTCCGATACCAGCCCCCGGGTAAGGGAAGGCGCGATTGGTGACAGGCCATCATATACCTGGTGCACTCCCTTGGTAATCTGGTCGGAGTCGCTGTCTTTGAGCAGGTAACCGGATACACCAGCCTCGACCGCCTGGCTGACGAGGTCTTCAGCGTAAAGGGTCAACACCAGTACGTTGACATCGGGTAATTTCTCCTTTATCTCCCGGGTGGCAGCTATGCCGTCAATACCGGGCATCCGGAGGTCCATGATGATGACATCCGGCCTGAGCGCCACTGCCTTGGCGATGGCCTCCTCTCCGTTTCGGGCTTCTCCGATAACCTCTATGTCCTCGTCTGTTTCCATAATCCGCCGCAGCCCCTCCCTAACAACATGATGGTCATCAACGATGAGTACCTTAATAGTTGGTGATTCTCTCATGTCTGCACCTTTCAACCTGATGTAGCTGCTTCAACAGTTTCCAGGGAGGAAACTGGGAAGGCGAAGCTTACTGTGGTTCCCTTTCCTTGTTTGCTTTTTATATTAAGATTACCACCGATTAACTCTGCTCTTTCCTTCATACCAAGAAGTCCTAGGTGTACAAGTCGCGACTCACTGTTTATCACTCGCTCCGGGCTGAAGCCCTGTCCATTGTCGCTGACCTCAACCGAGAACATATTGTCGTGACATCGAATACGGGCAGTAACCTCGCTTGCTCCGGCGTGTTTTCTGATATTAGACAGGATTTCCTGTACTATCCAGTATGTTGTGCTTTCTTCGGCGGGCGTTAGCTGGGGCAGGTCTCCATCGATTTCAACGTTACACTTTATACCGTCTTCCTTGAGAGACTCTACTGCCTGCTGGAGGGCCTGGGTCAAGCCCAGTTCTTCGAGCGGCAGCGGACGGAGATTGGATATGGCGCGACGGAGTTCCCTGATGCTTGTTTGTACGGTGTCACTTATCTTGGTCAGCTCAAGCTCCAGTTCAGCCAGCCTTTGCTCTGAGATAAGGTTGCCGATTGCCTTTATGCCGTAGGAAGCACCGACCATCCACTGAGCGACACCATCGTGAATCTCGACAGCAACCCGACGGCGTTCATTCTCCTGCGCTACTCTTATTTCCTCCAGGAGTCTTTCCATATGGAGGTACTGCCTCTGTATCCTGCTGAACAGACGGGCGTTTTCCAGCGCCATGCTACACCACCAGGCAATAAGCGAGGCAAAGCTCAGGTCGTTAGCACTGAACTTTGCCCCTTTAGTAACCTTGGTGTGGCCTATTGCCCCGACAACGTTTCCCTTAATCAACAGGGGTACGCACATTATGGCCGCGGCGCCTGCGTCAGTCATCAGTCGATGAAGCTCGGGGTCTCGGGTCTTCTCATCAATCAGGACCGGTTCGCCTGTGTCTGTTACCCGGTTGCATATTGCCTGCATATCCGGTGGGTGCTTGCCAGCGTGAGCTCTTGTAACGAGCGTATCGGTCGCTTCATCTTTGACTAACAGCACGACGTTGTCCGCTTCAGTATCGGCGGCACTGATTTCCACAACGCGTTTGAAGAACTGCTCTGTCTCTGACTCGGAGGCGAGTGACCAGTTAGTGCGCGCCAGGGAAGTCAGGATTTCGCTGCGGATACCTCCCTTGACAAGCCGGGTGCTGGTAATTATCCGGGCGACTGTCGACCTGAGCTTGCTCAGACTGACCGGTTCGAGCAGGAAAGTGTGTATCCCCGTTCCGGCGTGCTCCACGACCTTACCAATGGTGTTAAAAGCGGCCAGCACCAGCACACTTATTTCGGGGGGAAGTGGGGTGAGCAGGGAATCGAGTTGCTCCGGCTCTCCGGCACCCACAATCAACAGGTCATATGGCTGCTGTCGCGTTGCCTCGATAGCCTCTTCGATACAGGCAACGCCGGTCACATTATAGCCTTCCCGCGAGAGGGTACGAACCCTGTTGATTCGGAGACTTCCATCAGCCTCCAGCATTATAATTTTACCGCTTCTCATTCTATTTCAGCCTCAGGCGGCAATTCGGTGAGTCCCTGCCTGTCCTGCCTTTGTTCCCTTCGGAGAATACCGGTTTGATTTGCTAAAAATATACTCCTGCTGACATTTATAGTCAACTAACTGGCTAGCTGTCACCTTTTAACAGTCCGGTTGCTCCTCAGTGCTGTGTAACATGCTTTCTATCTTCGAAAGTATCCGTTTGCTCGTGGCTGGCTTGGCAATGAAGGCATCTGCCTCGCCGCGGAGGTGTTTACTCTGAAGTGGACCTGTCGTTTCCACTTTGGCTGTAAGGTAGATTATCTGCGCTTCCGCAGCAACCTTACGAAGCCTGTGGCATACCTCCCTGCCATCCATTCCGGGCATCATGATGTCCAGAAGCACTATATCGGGCTTTTTCTCTGCGGCGAGCATTAGTGCCGTTTCACCATCCGGTGCAGTTATTGCCTCGTAACCCTCCTCATTCAGGATGCGACGTAAGCCATTACGCAGATGTGCCTCGTCATCTACTATGAGGATTTGTGGACGCCTTGTCATTACAGTAATCTCCCTGCCTTATTCTCTCCAATCAGGCTACCAGCGAGCCTGTTATTCCAGCCTCTCTAGGCGACGGTGTTTTTTCGCAGGTATCGGTAAGGGGTAGTTCCACGATAATAGTGGCACCATCTTCTTCATTGTTCCTGGCGTGTATCAGTCCCTTATAGCGGGTGATGATGCTGTAACAGGTGCTCAGGCCGAGGCCAGAGCCAAAAACAGCCTGCTTGGTGGTAAAGAACGGGTAGAAAATCCTCTGCAGGTTTTCTTGGGGAATCCCCGGTCCATCGTCGGTGAATGAAATCTGGACCCATTCCCCTGCTTTTCGGGTGGTGACGGTGATATTGCCACCGCCGATCTTTGTCAGGGCTTCTTCGGCGTTTGACATGAGGTTCATGAAGACCCGATTAAGCTGTGATAAGTCGCCCTCCACAAGGAGTGGTCTGTCATGCAGGTTGAGGGTTACGGTAATGTCGCAGGCTCCGTCCTTATAGCGGCGCGTACGAAAAAGGTCACCAAGTACCCTGTTTATTTCGAGCTGCTGTATATCCGACTTTTCCTGTCGGTGGTAGTTAAGCAGGTCTGACATGGTTCTGGCGGCACGCCTGGCCTCATCGTGTATTACCTTCAGGTCCTCTTTGGTCTGCGGTGATAAATCACCCGCCATGAGTAGTTCGGAATAGAGCAGGATGCTGCCCAGGGGGTTATTTACCTCATTGGCAATGCCGGTCAACATCTCCCCCAGGGTCGCGAGGAGCTGTGAATTCTGCCTCTGCTCCTGGACCTTTTTCTGGTCTGCAATACCCATTGTTTCCCCCGGGCCTGTTTCCATTTTGTCTATTCTGGTACCGGAGGGGTTCTTTTGTAAGATACGTTTGGCTCATTCGGGTGACCCCAAAGGGTTACTTTGCCAGGATAAGTGACCTACACAGCCTTAATGCCGCTGTCCCCAATCCCCGACCGTCGTGGTTTACGCCAGACTGAAGCCTGGCACAGTGCCATCGGATGGTTCTATACGGGTAGAAAAAGATAATCCATTTGGCTCATACATGTCGTCTTTTTGGTTCTTACATATGAACAGCCCAGGTGAGATAGTGGGTGCATTGAACTGATTTTCTACCTGCACTACGGTCCTGAAAGGAGGGACGGCTATGGTACTGTGGAAGCTGAAGAATTGTCCTCGCTGCGGGGGCGATGTCTTTATAGATAGGGACCTGGATACCTGGTATGCCCAGTGCCTTCAGTGCTCCTACCGGCAGGAGATGGCGACTCCTGATGAACTGGACAGGCAGCCGGTTGCTACTGGAGGAGAGCTTGTACCTGAAGAGTAGTCCAATTCCGCTGTCGGCCAGCTGACAACGCGTTAGTGTTGAACTTACCAACGAGACGGCTCAACGCCCGCGATAATCTATGAATGGAGCGCGGGCGTTTTCTTTTGGTTTTTCAGTTGTCCTTATTATTTCC
>DUFD01000017.1 GCA_011171075.1 Dehalococcoidia bacterium
GAGCCGTACCAGGAGTCGATAAGAAACCTGTTAAGCCTGGCCGCCGAAATGAAGCAGAGACACAGGTTTGAATTTAAAGAACTGGATATCGGCGGTGGCTTTGCTGTACAGTACACCCTCGATGCCCCGGCACCGCCCATCTCCTTCTACGCCGAGGCAATCACATCAAGTATCATCGCCGGGTGCCGGGAACATGGACTTGAACTTCCGCGCCTCGTGATTGAGCCGGGCAGGTCGATGGTGGCGCGGTCGGGAATCACGGTGTACACCGCCGGGGTGGTCAAGGACATCCCGAACGTCAGACGGTATGTCTCCATCGATGGTGGCATGGCGGACAACATTCGTCCCGCTTTGTATCAGGCACGACATGAAGCCGTAGTGGCCAACAAGATGACGGAACCGGAGGCTGAAACGGTTACCATCGCTGGCAGGTTCTGTGAATCCGGCGATATTCTTATCTGGGACATTGGCCTGCCACCGGTGGCTGCCGATGACATTATCGCTGTTGCCGGATGTGGTGCATATTGCATCCCGCAGTCAACGAACTATAATGCCTCGTTCAAGCTGCCGATAGTGATGGTCAAAGACGGTAAAGCACGCCTCATCCGGCGTCGGGAGACGCTGGACGACCTGACCCGTTGTGACGTCGTCTAGAGACTCGTGAGGAGAGGACTGTCGGGTGTGGGATTTAGTCGGACAGGACAGAGTGGTATCTCTGCTCCAGCGCAGCCTGGAGACGGGATCGCTGGCCCACGCCTATCTCCTTGTGGGGCCGGCACATGTCGGCAAGATGACACTGGCCCTGAACCTGGCCCAGGCGGTGAACTGCGAGGGTACCGGGCCTCCCTGTGGTGAGTGCGCTTCCTGCCAGAGAATCGCCGACGGCAAGCATGCGGACATCCAGGTAATCGACCTGGGCAGTGCCGACGGCGACCCGACTGAGTCTGAGTCAAGGGTAAAAATCAGTGTCGAGCAGATTGAGCAGATGCAGCACTCAGCCTCTCTACCGCCCTTCGAGGGGCGTTGCAAGGTATTTATCCTGGATGGTGCCGAGCTTCTCTCTATTGGCGCCGCCAATCGTCTGCTCAAGACACTTGAAGAGCCGGTGGGTAACGTAATATTTGTACTGCTTACTGTTAACGACAAGCTGTTGCCAGCGACGATTGTATCTCGATGTCAGCGTGTCGAACTGGCCCCGCTAGGCATAACGGAGGTTGAGAATGCGCTCATCAACCGCTGGGGAGTCGAACTTGGGAGAGCTACGTTGTTGTCACGACTGGCCAACGGTTGCCTGGGTTGGGCGGTATCGGCTGCCAGGGACGGGCAGTTGCTCCAGCAGCGGGCTGAGACTCTTGATAAGCTGCTTGATATCAGCGACGCCGGATACGAACAACGCTTTCAATACGCTGCCCAGCTGGTGGTCAGTTTTAACCAGAATCGAGGCACAGTCCTTGATGTTCTGGGGCTGTGGCAGGACTGGTGGCGTGACCTGATGCTGGTCAAGGTGGGCTGTAGTGATGCTATCACGAATGTCGACCGTTCAGCCCAGCTATCCGGTATGAATGCTGGTTATACACTGGACCAGATAAGAGTGTTTATTGATAGTATTCGGGCAGCCGGGGAGCAGCTCCAGCTTAATGCAAATCCCCAGTTAGCGCTGGAGGTGCTGATGTTGAACATCCCGGAAAAGGGTAAAGTTAACAACCCGGCACCCGGACCGAGGTAAACAATGACTGAGATTGTAGGAGTACGTTTTAAAAAGGCCGGTAAGATATACTACTTTGACCCGGCAGGTATCGAACTTGAGACCGATGACTATGTAGTGGTTGAGACGGCCCACGGGCATGAGGTGGGGCTGGTTGCTATCGCTCCGAAGGAAGTATCGGATGATGACATTACCGCAACGCTGAAGCCGGTAGTGCGTAAGGCCGAACCGGAAGAAATCAGTAATGCCGAGCAATTCGAGGAGAAGAAAAAAGAGGCACTGTCAACCTGCAGTGATTTAATCGCTGAACTGGACCTGCCGATGAAGCTACTCTCTGCGGAGTATAGCCTTGATGGGAAACACCTTACGTTCTATTTCAGTGCCGCCGAGAGAGTCGATTTCCGGCAATTGGTCCGGGAGCTGGCCGGGCATTTCAAGATGAGGGTCGAGTTGAGGCAGGTGGGTGCCAGGGATGAGACAAAGCTGCTGGGTGGATATGGGCGCTGTGGTCGCCCCCTGTGCTGTGCCAGCTTTTTGTCCGAATTTGCCCCCATATCTATCAGGATGGCCAAGGAGCAAAGCCTGCCGCTTAATCCGATGAAGATATCCGGCCTGTGCGGTCGTTTGCTGTGCTGTCTCGCTTATGAGAACGAGCAGTACCGCGAGCTAAAGGAGAAAATGCCGCAGGAAGGCCAGCAGGTAAGTACGTCTATGGGGAAAGCCCGGGTGGTCGGGAGTAACCCGTTAAAGGAAAGCGTGCTGGTTGAACTGGAGAGCAAAGTGAGCGTCGAACTGCCTCTTAGTGAGGTTAAGTTTGGCGACGGCAAGACTGAGGTTGACACGGAAAACAAGACTGAGGAGCAGGCTGAAGAGACTAATGATGTGAAGCCATCTCCTGCGAAGTCGGGGCGGAAGCGGGGGCAGCGAAAGAACCAGTCGCGTAGTTAGTGGGGGAGGTACCGCTGCCACTCCTCGCGGGTTTCAAGATATTGACTGGGAATATATGAGTAGCGGTTGCTGCGTGGTGCGATCGGGGCCTGCTTGAGTTTCATCCTGGCTTCCTCAGGTGTTTTGCCGGCCTTACGCCGGTTACAGGGTACACAGGCACTGACCAGGTTTTCCCAGGTGTGCGGACCACCCCGATATCGCGGAATGACGTGATCCAGAGTAAGCTGCCGGGTCTGTTTACCGCAGTACTGACACGTAAAGCGGTCGCGGGTAAAAATCTCGAGTCGACTAAGCTTTCTTCCGGCACGGAAGGGGCGCTTAACCAGGTAGGGCAGCCGGATTACCGAAGGTATCTGGAAGTCCTGATTCGCCCCATGAATAAATCCCCTACCGTCCTCCAGCATCTCGGCCTTTCTCTGGTAGAGCAGTACCACCGCACGGCGGGCCCGGCAGACGTTCAGCGGCTCGTAGTTTTGATTTAGCACCAGTACGGGAAGGTTTAGTACAGACAAGACAGTTCTCCGTATCCAGACCAGCCTATTTTACTACGTGAGTGAGGACTGTGCAAATTATGATGCGTAATATTGTAGTTAGGGTGATTTATATGGGGCGTTGCACTCTGTATACGGGTACTGGCCCTATCCCCTACCTCTCCTTCCCCTCTGGAGAAGGGGAAGGTAATCATACGAAGGCTGTGCACCTTTTTGGCTACCTCTACCTGTCACCTCATCCTTGACGCTATTCAATGGTACTGCTATCATCAGGTACACCGTACCCGATTTGAATAGGAAACCGTGACATGAAGTTTGTCGAGAAGCTAACCAGGGCAATGCAAACTAACGATAGCCTGCTTTGCGTCGGCCTGGACACCGACCCTAAACGGATGCCGGAGGGTATCAGCATCGTGGACTTCAACCGGGCAATAATTAGGGCTACGTCGGACCTCGTCTGTGCCTACAAACCTAACCTGGCCTTCTACGAAGCCATGGGGGACGAGGGGTGGTCTGCCTTGAAGGAGACCGTGAAAAATATACCTGACAATATCCCCGTAATCGCCGATGCCAAGCGAGGTGACATTGGTAACACAGCTACCGCCTATGCTAGGGCTATCTTCGACAACCTGGGTTTCGATGCTACCACCGTTAATCCGTACCTGGGTTTTGATGCGGTAGAGCCATTCCTATCCTACGAGGAGCGGGGGGTGATTATCCTCTGCCGAACATCGAATGCAGGCGCAACCGACTTCCAGGACCTGCTCTGCCAGTACGGAGACGGGTACCGCCCTCTGTACGAGATAGTCGCCCTCAAGGCCAGCCAGTGGAATATCCACGGCAATATCGGGTTGGTCATCGGGGCAACCTACCCGGAGGAACTGAGTATCATCCGGCGACAGCACCCGGAGATACCATTCCTTGTGCCTGGAGTGGGTGCACAGGGCGGAGACCTTGCACAGGCAGTCCGTCATGGTATTGATGCGAACGGCCGGGGTATGATTATCAACTCGTCACGACAGATTCTATACGCCTCGACAGGGAATGATTTCAACAGCGCCGCCCGACAGGCTGCCACAGAACTACGCGACGAAATAAATCGGCACCGGTCCGGCCTTGCCTAAGGACAGCCAATGGTTACCGAGATAAGGCTGGGAGATGTGGTTCGCCTCAAGAAAAAACACCCCTGCGGCAGTGACCAGTGGGAGGTGGTAAGACTCGGGGCCGACATCGGTATCAGGTGCCAGGGATGCCAGCACCGCGTTCTCCTGGCACGCAGTGTTTTCGAGCGCCGAATCCGGGATTTCATCTCCCGTGGACCGCAGTCCGATAAATAGCACCGAATCAGCAACGATAATGGTGAAGTGAAGGGACCCTGCTGATGGCGGATAAAGACAGACCTCTCGTAGTAGTCGAAAACCTCTGTACTCACTTTCCCATAAAAACTGGCGTCTTCAAGAAAACGGTAGCTTACGTCAGAGCGGTGGATGGCGTCAGTCTCACCATTCGTAAAGGTGAAACAGTGGGGCTGGTTGGCGAGACCGGCTGTGGCAAGACAACACTCGGGCGTTCTATCCTCTGGCTGCAGAAGCCCACCAGCGGACGGGTATACTTCGATGGCGTTGACCTTGATAAGCTTAGCGATGGCGAGTTACGCAGCAAGCGACAGGATATGCAGATGATATTCGAGAATCCTTACAGCTCGATTGACCCCGGGATGAGGGTCGGCGGGATAATCACCGAACCGCTACAGATTCATAACCTGGCCGGTAAGGACGAACTAGATGACCGGGCCCGGGAACTGCTGGTCCTGGTGGGACTCGACGCAGATATGGTGGAACGTTATCCGAGTGAGCTCAGCGGTGGCCAACGGCAGCGTGTTGAGCTGGCACGAGCACTTGCCCTGAGACCGAGTTTTATCGTCTGTGACAATCCGCTGGCACATCTAGATGTCTCCATGCAGGCTCAGCTTACACAGATGCTCACCTGGCTCCGCGACTGGCGGCAGCTTGCTTACCTGTTTATCGCCCATGACCTCGCTTTGGTACGGAGAATCAGCCACCGTGTTGCGGTAATGTACCTGGGACAGATTGTAGAGAGCGCTGAGACCGATGAGTTGTTTGATAATCCATTGCATCCATACACCCAGGCCTTAATATCAGCCGTGCCGGTACCGGACCCGGCCGAGCGTGACCGCAAAGTGCTCCTGCTACCAGGAGAGCCACCCAGTCCTGTCGACCCACCCTCCGGCTGTCGTTTCCACCCAAGATGTAACGTCGCTGTCAATAGGTGCAATCAGTCAGTACCTGAGCTGAGGGAAACTGACCAAGAAGGGCACGAGGTCGCCTGCCACCTTGTTTAGACTAGCGAATCATCAACACCTCTGACCTCTATACCGAACACAAGGGCTTGACATGTATCAATCTGGACGCGTAAAGTTAATTGCTCAAGGGCATACATATTCTAGATATTACTACCCGTCAATGCAGAGCCAGACAACTACTCAAGCTTTTTGAGGTGGACAGTGCTACCCGAATTCGCAGAAGGTTCACCACTCTGGGAATCCTTGTGGTCAATAGGTGTATTCCTGGTATACCTGCTGGCTGCCTCGTTGATTTACCTGTTAATGCGTTACGTAGAGCGAAAGCTGGAGGGTCGAAGAAGAAGAACCAGACTAATCCGCCAATTAATATCAAGTCTCCACAAGCCCGTCTTTCTGCTGATAGTCACCCAGGGCATTATCTGGGCACTAGCCACGCCGTCCTACCTGTTTTCGTGGCATCCCGTGTTACAGGAAATAAGTATCGGCGTAGCGATTGCTATTGCCGCCTACGGTGTGGGACTGGTTGTCGCCGCTATCGTCGAATGGTACATGCGCTCGCGTGGCATCCGACGCAAGGCACAGATTGACGAAGGCCTGATCCGCTTTGTTCGCAGGATTTTACTCATCTCATTCTACCTAGTTGGTCTTCTAATTTTGCTGGCATATTATGACGTTGATATCACGCCCATTATAGCCGGTCTTGGTGTTGGTGGTCTGGCCGTAGCCCTGGCACTCCAGCCCACACTGGGCAATTTCTTCGCCGGTACACAGATAGTATCCGACCGCGTTGTGCGGGTTGGGGACTATATTGAGCTGAACGATGGCACCAGGGGTTATGTCACCGATATAGGCTGGCGTAGTACCCGAATCCGCACCCAGCAAAATAATATGGTCATCATTCCCAACTCGAACCTGGCAGCGAGTGTCATCACCAATTTCTACGGCCCCACCATGGAGATAGGCGTTATCGTCAACTGTGGCATCAGCTACAGCAGCGACCTCACAAAGGTCCAGGAAGTAGCCCTGGATGTTGCCCGAAAGGTAGTCGCTGAAATGGACGAAGCAGCTAAAGACTTCGAGCCCAGATTCTATTATGAAGAGTTCGGTGATTCCAACATAAACTTCTGGGTCTGGGTCCAGGCAATAGACCGGCTGGCTTCATTCCGATTAAAAAGTGAGCTTATCAGACAACTCCACGCCCGCTTTGGGCAAGAGGGTATTACCATCAACTACCCGGTACGGCGGCTTGTCTATGATGAAAGAAACCCACCGCTGCTACCGGGTAGTCCGCAATAAAGGGAAGGAGAGCAAATTATGGATTTATCACGGTTCTCACTTGAGGGTAAGGTAGCCCTGGTAACCGGCGCCAGCCGTGGTATCGGTAAAGCTACAGCGCTCGGGTTTGCCAACGCCGGCGCTGACGTAGTGGTGACCAGCCGCAAGCTGCCGGACCTGGAACTGGTGGCCGAAGAAATTAGAGAGTTAGGGCGAAAATCTTTGCCAGTAGCCTGTCATGTAGGGCGGATGGACCAGATACAGGAACTGGTCAAAACGGCAGTAGGCGAATTCGGCACGATTGATATACTGGTAAACAATGCCGGCACCAGTCCTGTCCTGGCCTCATCGCTAGACCTAGAGGAAAGGGCCTGGGATGTGGTGATGAACCTCAATCTGAAAGGACTGTTCTTCCTCAGCCAGGCAGCGGGCAGGGTAATGAAAGAGCACGGCGGTGGCAGAATCATCAACGTTGCTTCAATCGATGCCTATAAGCCTGAATATCACGTCGGAGCGTACTCAATCAGCAAAGCGGCCGTTGTCATGGTGACCAAGGTTATGGCCGTGGAACTGGCACAGTATAATATCCGTGTTAACTGCATCGCACCGGGTGCGGTGGAGACCCGTATCTATGATTCCCACTGGTTTAACGTCTCTGAAGAGCAGATGAAAAAGGACAAAGCAGAGATTGCCAAGAGAATACCGGTGGGCCATATCGGACAGCCGGATGAGATAGCCGGTGCCATGATATACCTAGCATCTGACGCCTCGAGTTACATGACCGGCGAGACTATTCTGATAGATGGCGGTAGTTTTCTGGTATAGATACCAAAGTCAACCACACGCGCTGCGGCATCCGGTGATAAGGGCCCTTTATTTCTAAAGGTGGGTAGCGATGAGAAAATTCCTGGCGATATTTTTTGGTTTTCTGCTGGTGTTGACTCTGGTGACATGGTCTTGCGATGAAACGACACCCGTGGACGGGGAACAGGAAGAAGAGGAGGAAGTGGTAGAGGTTATCTTCACCGACCCAAACCTTGACGCAGCTGTAAGAGAGGTTATTAGCAAGCCCATAGACGCCATCTTCGTTTCTGATCTCACAGAACTGACCTTTCTTGACGCGCAAGAAAGAGGCGTTACCGACCTCACTGGATTGGAATATTGTACTAACCTGACCATCCTATACCTTAGCGGGAACCAGATAAGCGACCTCTCACCACTGGCTTCACTCACCAACCTGAGCATGCTTGACCTTATCAGGAACCAGATAAGCGACCTCTCACCACTGGCTTCACTCACCAACCTGACTACCCTCTACCTTAACTGGAACCAGATAAGTGATCCCTCACCGCTGGCTTCCCTCACGAGCCTAACCGATCTCTGGCTCTACGTAAACCAGATAAACGACATTTCATCATTGGCTTCATTGACCAACCTGACCACTCTACACCTTAGCAGCAACCAGATAAGCGATATCTCACCACTGGCTTCACTTACCAACCTGACCACTCTCTACCTCACCAGCAACCAGATAAGCGATATCTCACCACTGGCTTCACTTACCAACCTGACCACTCTCTACCTCACCAGTAACCAGATAAGCGATATCTCACCACTGGCTTACCTTTCCAAACTGATTGAGCTCTGGCTTTCAAATAATCCCCTGGATGAGATCGCAACAAATATACACGTCCCCCAGCTTGAAGAAAGAGGGGTAAAAGTTATTCGCTGATCCCCCTCTTTGTTTAGCAAGCCTCTTCGGTTTGCCCAGATGCATTCAATTCTTTCGACGTATGCCCTGCCCCTCTCACTTGTTAGAGAGGTCAAAATAGAGTAAATATCGGGCTGAAACCCTCCCCTCAACTCTCCCGTTCGAACTAGACCACTGGTTCCACCGGTGCATTGCCGAAATAGACCTTGGTGTGCGGCCACGGAATCTCGATACCCTCGCTATCAAACGCCTTCTTCATGCGGAGTCTCAGTTCTCCCATAACACCCCACTGCTCACTGGGCTTAACATCACCGAGCATCTTGATGTCTATCCCCGAATCTCCCAGGTTATTCACCCTCAACACCTGGGGTGGTGTTACGATTAAACTCCTCCACTTTTCGTCCTCGGCCAGTTCCTGGCCCACGCGATTCATCACCCTGATAGCGTGGTCTAAATTGGTACCATAGGCTACCGAGAAATCAAGGTTTACCCTGGCGAAGTGCCTGGTGAAGTTGCTGGCCACTCTTATCTCGCCGTTGGGTATGTGATGCACGATACCGTCCAGATCACGTAGGACCGTCTTGCGGAGTGTGATGTCCTCCACCAGACCTGGGACATCAGCTATCCTGGCCACATCACCAACCCGGTACTGGTTCTCCATGATGATGAAGATGCCGGCTATGAGGTCTCTTATCAGGTACTGCGCGCCGAAGCCAACGGCAATACCGGCAATACCAAAGCCAGCCAGTATCGGCCCGATATCTACCCCAAGCTCTGATAAAATGAGTAACAGCACAATCACCACGATAACCACCCGGCCTGTCCCCGTAAGAATGCCGACCAGTGTATCGTGCCTTTTGGCGACACCCCTGGCACTTTCACCTTTTGTCCTGACCATGAAGCGTCGGACAATTGGTCTCAGTATTTTCCTTAAAAGGAACCAGAGGACAGCCCCCACTGCCAGTATGGCAAGGATACGTATCCCGTGCGACAGAAACCAGTCCCATGCAGTAGCCCAGTCCATAATACTAACCCTCCTGAATGACAGACTTGGATTAGATTATACTATATTTTCATGTGGGAACCCTGCCACCAGCAGTACCCGGCAAAATCGTTTCTCTCTCCACTTTGACTTTCCAGATTCACGATGCTATCCTTGGCACGATATGTACGTCACACTTAAATTCGAGAGGCGAGCTAGGTGATGCACCGGGTTATATTATGCCTCTTAACGACAGCCATTTTTCTGATTTGTAGTACCTCTATAGCCTGTGACCCGCAAGAGATAACTTTTCCCGATTCAAAACTTGACTCAGCTATAAGGGAAGCAATCAATAAGCCCGAAGGTACCATACTTGTTTCTGACCTCAAAGAAATAACCTTTCTTAATGCGCAAGAAAGAGATATCACCGACCTCACCGGATTGGAATATTGCACTAATCTTTCAGAACTCTGGCTTAACACAAACCAGATAAGCGATATTTCGCCACTGGCTTCACTGACCAGCCTGACTAAACTCGTGCTTGACGAGAACCAGATAAGCGACCTCTCTCCACTGGCTTCCCTTACCAATTTGACCGAACTCTGGCTTAATACGAACCAGATAAGCAATATCTCACCACTGGCTTCTCTAACCAACCTGACCAAGCTTGCCCTAGCCACGAACCAGATAAGCGACCTCTCGCCGCTGACTTCCCTCACCAATCTAACTAGCCTCAGGCTCAGCGAGAACCAGATAAGCGACACCTCGTTTCTGGTGTCCTTGACCAACCTGAGTGTGCTCAATCTAGCGATGAACCAGATAAGTGACCTCTCTCCACTGGCTTCTCTAACTAGCCTGACCAGACTCACACTTGATGGGAACCAGATAAACGACATCTCTCCACTGGCTTCGCTTACAAATTTGACCGGGCTCGCTCTCGCCACGAACCAGATAAACGACATCTCTCCACTGATTTTCCTCCCCAACCTGGGCGGTCTCTGGCTTAGAGATAATCCCCTGAATGAGACATCAGTAAATATCTATATTCCCCAGCTCCGTGAAAGAGGGGTTGAAGTTGTTGACTGATACTTCATTCAATCAGTAAGGTACTTCAAGAGCTACCGGGATAGGCCACAGGATTTTTACCAGTGGTAGTCCTGTGGCCCTGTTGAAGAAAAGAGAGGGCTGGCGCCCTCTCTCAAACTCTCCTCTATCTTTATGCTAAGCTCCCTACGCCTTCTCTTTCTTAGCTCTCTTGGCCTCGGCTTTGGCGCGTTTCTTGTCTACCTTGGCCTGAGTAGTGGCGGCTATCTCAGAGGGCGAAGGTGGTGGAGTAGCAGGGGCTTCGGGTGCCGGAGGCTCAGACTTTTTATGACGCATTTTTTCAATCAGCATCATCGCCAGGTGCCGCCCGAAATACCCGATAAACCCGGCGGCGAAGACTATACCAACCCACTTCAATACCTCTATAGCTGTGTCACCCATGAAATAACTAACCTCGTAACTGATTCACCAGCATTATATCATCCGGCCCGCCTTAACACATCCACCAGCACTTCACGCCACTCCCTGCCCAGTCTCCTCCGGCTGAGGCCAATCTGATTCTTCCCCAATCGAATACCATCGCGTAGTACTGGCTCTAGCTTTTGCCTGTTGAAGCGTAGTCCCTCCACCAATCGCAGGACTATCTCACCACGCTCGGTAATGATAGACTCAATATAGGCACGGGCAGCCAGTACCTTGGCTTTGGCTGCATAGAGCAGGTTTTCCACCTCGGGCGGCAGTGGTCCGAACCTGTCTTTGAAATCGGCCGCCAGGTTGTCGACCTGCTCGGGGCTTTCCAGCTTGACCATTTCCTGGTACAGGTCGAGTCGGGTAATGAGGTCGGGTACGTATTCCTCCGGGATAAAGGCCACCAGAGGCAAATCTATCGAAGGAGATGGCAGGTGTGATGGCACCAGCTCGGTCTCGGGGATGCCAGCCTGCTTTGCCTTGAGTTTCTCAACCGCCGATGCCAGGAGCTGGGTATAGAGGTGAAAGCCGACGGCGGTGATGTGGCCGCTCTGCCTCGTGCCGAGCAGCGTTCCGGCACCGCGTATCTCCAGGTCCTTCATGGCAATACCGAAACCAGCCCCTAGTTCGGTGGCCTCGTAAATCGTGCGCAGGCGCTTCTCCGCCACCGGCGTCAGGTTCTGCCCTTTGTCGAAAAGGAAATAGGCATAGGCCAGTTTGGCACCGCGTCCCACCCGGCCCCGAAGCTGGTAGAGCTGGGTCAGCCCGAATTTGTCGGCGCGGTTAACAATCAGGGTATTGACGTTGGGCATATCAAGACCCGACTCAATAATAGTGGTGCAGAGCAGAATGTCGCTCTTGCCATCAACGAAGTCGGTAGTCACCTGTTCAAGCTCATACTCCGGCATCTGGCCGTGGGCGATGGCTATTCTTGCTTCGGGCACAAGCTGCTCCAGCTTCTCGGCGACGATGGGAATGGACTGGACACGGTTATGCACGAAGAAGACCTGACCATTACGCTCCATCTCGCGTAATATCGCCTCACGGATTAAACGTTCGTCATACTCAGCGACGTAGGTCTTGATGGGCAGGCGTTCCTCAGGCGGGGTCTCCATAGTGCTCATGTCCCGCACACCGGTCAGGGCCATGTGGAGCGTTCGCGGGATTGGTGTAGCACTCAGGGTGAGTACATCCACTTCCTGACGCATCTGCTTCAGGTATTCCTTGTGGGCCACGCCGAAGCGCTGCTCTTCGTCGATAACCAACAATCCCAGATCCTTGAAGCTGACATCCTTCTGTATCAGGCGGTGTGTCCCGATGCAGATATCCACCCGGCCGCTGGCCAGACCGTCGATAATTACCTGTTGCTCTCTGGGCGAACGGAACCGGCTCAGCACCTCGACTACCACCGGGAACGCTTCGAGTCTCTCTTTGAACGTGGTGTAATGCTGCTGGGCAAGCACAGTGGTAGGCACCAGTACCGCCACCTGCTTACCGTCAAGTACCGCTTTGAAGGCAGCGCGGAGGGCTACCTCGGTCTTACCATAGCCGACGTCCCCGCAGACGAGCCGGTCCATCGGCTTGCCCTGCTCCATATCCTCTTTAACATGGCCCTGCACCTCAATCTGGTCCGGCGTCTCCACATAGGGGAAGGAGGCCTCAAGCTCCCTCTGCCAGAGTGCATCCGGTGAGAAAGAGAAACCAGGCACAACATCGCGGGCGGCGTAGAGTGCCAGTAGCTCCTCCTCCATCTCCTCCACCGATTCCTTGACCTTCTGCTTTGTCCGCGCCCACTCCTGCGTACCGAGTCGACTCAGCACCGGGGTATGGTCACCGCTGCCACCAACATAGCGGGCCACCCGGTCAATCTGGTCGGACGGCACGTAGAGCCGGTCACCGGCGGCATATCGCAGTACCAAGAACTCCTTCTCGCCGTGCTCAGTCTTCATCATGCGGAAGCCGGTAAACTCGGCGATGCCGTGCTCAATGTGCACCACATAATCACCCGGTTTTATGTCAACCGCCAGCTTTCGCCGTGGCACAGGGCGTTTCTTCAGCAGACGTTGCTGCTTGATAAAGCCAAAGATCTCGGAATCTGCGAGTAGGGCCGTACTGCCCTTCAGCACCCAGCCTCCATCAAGCAGACCCTGCACCAGCATCAGTGAACCAGCCAGAGGAGGTTGTTTAACCTCATTTAAGGGTGGGGCAATAATATCCTCCTCAGCAAATAGCTCCGAGAGCCGGCTTGCCTGATGACTGACTACAATGATACGCTGCTTTCGGGCCAGCATCTGCTTTACCCGGTTGATAAAGTCCGGTAGCTGGCCAGCATAGCTCGGGGCAGGCGTAAACACCAGCCGGTATTTGCCGTCATCAGAAGTACCCCAGGCAGTAATCGCCAGGCGCTGTCGACTCTCTACATCCTCTCTTAGTTCATCCCAGGTTAAATGTGGTTTCGGGAAAGTGACAGGCAACTCTCCCCGCTCACGCTTCCCGGCACGCAGTTCCTCTGACTTGGTATCGAAGTCGGCTACCGATAGTTCAATTCGTCGTGGCTCATCAAGCACGAACAAAGTACTATCTGGCAAGTAGTCTAGTAAGCTATCCTTATTAAACAGCGGTGCGTAGAACTGGAAGTTCATCGGCCGCTGCTTCTGGGCAAGCATCGCCAGGTCGCGCTGATACTGCTCCCTGGCCTCGTTGTTGCACCCGCTCAGGTCAACGTCGCTCAGTAGGGCTCCTATTTCCGACTGTTCACCGAGCAGGGGAGTCAGTAGCTCGGTCGCCGGGCCAACGGTAACAGACGGCACATCCCGTAAAGAACGCTGGCTGGTTGGGTCGAAGAGACGTATGCTCTCCACGGTATTTCCGAAGAACTCGAGTCTGACCGGTATTTCGGCGGTCGCCGGGAAGATGTCTAAAATGCCACCGCGGCGGCCGGCCGTCCCCGGCACCTCGACGATACTTTCTACCCGATAGCCTATCGATTGCCAGCGTTCGAGCAATTTAACAGGCTCGACCTCCATACCAACCTTTATAGTATGGAAACTCCCAGCGAAATCCTCATATGAGGCTGCCTTCTGGATAAAGGCAGGTGTAGAGGCAACTACAAGCGGTGGCTCCCCAGTACCTTCCGCCAGGCCAACTAACGCCGATAATACCCGGAGCCTTTCGTGCTCCGACGGTGTATCCGAGATGACACGTTCGTAAGGCAGGGCATCAGGTTCGGGGAGGAGTCTGACCTCATCACACCCACACCATATCATCAGCTGGTCGTAGAGCTTACGGGCATTATCTGGTTGCGCTGTTATCATTACCAGCGGACGTTGCAGCCTCCGGTACAGGGCTGCAACGAGAAAGGGTTTTGCGGCTTCGAGTACCGTTACCTGCGTGCTTCCGTCGGCGCGTTCCAGTTCCTCAGCAAGCTGTCGATATTCAGGCACTTCATCAAAAAGATGCAGCAGCTGGCTCAGGTCCAGGGTCTCCATTTTCTCCTCAAACACCCTTAGGGCTAGCCATAGCGGACTAGCCCTCGATATAAAGATTCTAACACAGGAAAGAGCATTAGGAAAGCTGGTCAGCAACCCGTGGCATCATATCCCCCTCTTCGGGAATATCACCACGACCATTACCAGCGCCAGCGCCATGACCACCGAGGTCAGCATGAGACCGGTGCCCACACCCACCGCCTCCCCAACCCAGCCCATCACCGGGGCACCGATGGCTACCCCTGCAGTAAGCAGAGCATGAAAGATGCCAGTGGCCACACCTCGCTCATCAGGGTTGCTGTGGTCAGCGACCAGCGCCGAGATTGAAGGAAAAAGCAGCCCGTAGGCCAGGCCATAAACCACCATCATCACGGCTAACAGTGGGAACGTTGTCTGGGTCGGTAACAGCACCAGAGAAGCAATGCCGAGACACAAACCAGCGACTATCGGCAGCCGCCTCCCCTTCCTGTCAGATAAGGCCCCGCTCGGAAACTGGGAGATAATAAACACCCCGGAGAAAACAGTCAGAAGCATCCCCACATGAAAAGCGTCCATGCCGACATCACTCACATAGACGGGCAGCAGCGTTACCACACCCCCGAAGCTGAAGTACTGGGCAAATGTTGAACCATAGGCAACTGCCAAACCCTTCCTTCTTATCAGGGCTTTCACCATGGGGAGGCCCCCGCCAGATGTTGTTGGTGAAACTTGAATCTCTTTCCTCGCTGCGGGCAGTAACAGGCTGAGGCCAGCACCACCGAGAAGCATTGCCGCCCCGAAGAAGAACAACCATTCAGGGCCCAGCCGGGAGAACATGACACCGCCAACCCCGAATCCCACAAGGTGGGCGGCCGCAATCGAGATGCCGTAGATGCTCATTGCCCTGCCCTCCCGCTCTGCGGTGGCATAGCCAGCAATCGCCGACATCGTGGCCGGACCGACCACCGCTCCCGTTATTCCGTGAAATACCCTCACCAGCGCCAGGTGCAGGGGCAGGCGACATAGCGAATAAAAGACCATCGCCAGGGCATCACCCAGCAGCCCGAAGATTAAGGGGAGCTTGTGGCCTAACCGGTCAATCAGACGACCAAAGAGCACGTTGACCGGGGTATTGACTATCGAGTACAGGCCAACGATGAGCCCCGTTATCCCGACACCGGCGCCAAGCTCCTCTGCATACAGAGCTATTATCGGGACAAGCAAAGTGGTGTCAAGGAAACCAGTAAAGGTAACGGCAGATATTACTGGCCATATACGGCGGGGCTGGCTAGTTTCTGTTGTAGCCATAACACTCAAATGGTAGCAGGAAGCCCTCACCCATTCAAACGGCAAGTTGTTATGTTATAATGGGGAAACTCCGTGGAGGCCAATTTCCGTGACAAAGAAGAGCAAATCAAGTCTAGCCTATCGACGAATCGTGGCCAAGTTCGGCACCAGCCTTATTACGGGCGGTACAAATCAGCTTGACCAGTCGGCCATGACAGGGCTGGTCGACCAGATAGCACGTCTTCACCAGCAGGGCAGCGAGCTACTGATAGTCTCATCCGGAGCCATTGCCGCTGGACGCCAGAAGCTGGGGCTGACCAGGAAGATTCGGGGTATCCCTTTCCGGCAGGTAATGGCCTCGGCGGGGCAGAGTCGCTTGATGAACATCTACGAGCAGCTTTTCGATAAACACGGTATCAGAGTGGCGCAGGCGTTGCTCACCAGACACGACCTCTCCGACCGCGCCGGATACCTGAACACCCGTAATACCCTGCTCGCTCTGCTGGAGCTCGGTGTTGTCCCGATTGTCAACGAGAACGACGTCGTTGCTGTCGACGAGATACAGGAGGCCAGCTTCGGCGATAACGATAACCTCTCGGCAATGGTGGCCAACTTAATTGATGCCGACCTGTTGCTGCTCCTGGGCGACATCGGGGGGCTCTACACCGCGGACCCGCATCGGCGTACGGATGCGCGCCTCATACCGCAGGTAGAGCGGATAGACAGGGAAATTGAGAGGCTGGCCTAGGGTACGGCCAGCGAGTCTGGCACGGGCGGCATGATAACCAAGATAGAGGCCGCCAGACTGGCGACTGCCTCAGGAGTAACTGTTGTTATCGCCGACGGCCGCGAGCCGGACGTAGTCATGAGATTGGCCGCCTGTGAGGCTATCGGTACCCGCTTTGTCACGAAGACCACCAGGCTGGAAAGTCGACAGCGCTGGATGCTGAGTGGGCTCTCCACCAGGGGAAAGCTGGTGGTGGACGCCGGGGCAGCCAACGCCCTCAGGAAGCAGAACCGCAGTCTCCTCGCCGCCGGTATCGAGCGCAGCGAGGGGCGCTTCCAGCGGGGGGACATCGTCGAAATCCATGACCCCGAGGGGGTGCGTATCGGCTGCGGCATTACCAACTACGGCTCGGCGGATATCGAGGTGCTCAAAGGAGCGCACTCCGGCAAGATTGCCGAGCTCCTCGGCCACGACTACGGCTCCGAGGTAGTCCATAAGAATAACCTGGTGGTTTTATAAGGGTAACCCATCCCCCTGACCCCCTTCCCTTGATAAGAGGGAAGGGGGAAGACTAGGTTAGAGAGGTTTTCACCCTCTCTACAACACTCCCGGCAGGACGATATTGTGAGGTGGCCTTTAGTGGAAGCACCAACTCGAAAAGAAAGAGAAATGGATAACATTATCGAACGCATGCGCATTAACTTGGAAAAAGCACATGTAAAAGGTATTCCAGAGTACATAAAACGACTACATGATAATCGTAAAAGTGAGAAGTTTGAGGACTTCCATCTTGAGGGCAGGGCAGCCCTTATGTTCAGTCAAGCAGGTTTTGACGTGACCTTGCGGGAATCTCCCGACTTAGCCCTCCAATTCAACAATAAACAACTCTATGCAGAAGTTACACACTTTAGAAAGAAGGAACAAGATAGACTCGACGATGCTAAGATGAGAGGGCTTGGTGACGAAGATGAATTAGTGCCATATGGCAATACGTATTCGCTCGAAGGTAAACACGCCTGGGAACAAGTTTATGAAGTAGCTATAAAGAAGAT
This sequence comes from Dehalococcoidia bacterium, assembly GCA_011171075.1. Classification (GTDB taxonomy): domain Bacteria; phylum Chloroflexota; class Dehalococcoidia; order Dehalococcoidales; family Fen-1064; genus W589. The sequence continues at coordinate 17,481 of DUFD01000017.1, forward strand.
AAACCAATATAAAGAACACGCCCCTAATATGCTGGTCATTGAGAGTAGCAGTAGCTGTATCGAAGATACAGAAATACCTTCAGCAATTGATATGATTAACGAAGATGTTAATTCCGGCAAATGCCCAGGACTTGCTAGACTAAATGGCATTCTGTTAATAACGGTAGATGAATTTAATATCCCTCAATGGCGAGAAGTATTTCCTTATTACACATGCAATCCTAGCGTCACGCTTAGCAAGGAACTTAAACATTTACTTGACAATATTCGTCTTAGCTAACCAATAACCTATACGCAAAATGGGCAGTCAAAGAGGGGCGTAGCCCCTCTTACAAAAACCTATCCCCTTTTCCCCTTTTGGGGAGTCCAGAGGGGTGTAACCCCTCTTGGCGGGGGATACCAAGGGGGTGTCCCCCTTGGTAATACGGATGGGATTACATTTAGCCCCAATTCAATGTAGAATAGATAATAACTAACCCTGAACCAGAGGAGTAATCAACATGGAGAAAGCAATCGATGAACTGCGGGCCAAAGGCAAGGTCGCCAGGGAGGCCTCGCGGCGGCTGGCCTACCTCTCCACCGAGGTAAAGAACCAGGCACTAAGCAACATCGCCGATGACCTGCTGGCCAAGAAAGACGAGATACTGGCCGCCAACCGGAAGGACTGCCAGGAGGCCAAGGCATCCGGTATGGGCGCCGCCATGCTCGACCGCCTTATGCTCGACGAAAGCAGGCTGAAAAGCATATCCGACGACGTACGAACGGTGGCAGGGCTCCCCGACCCGGTCGGCGAGGTGTTTGACATGCGCACCCTGCCCAACGGCATGCTTATCGGCCGCAAGCGGACACCCCTGGGCGTCATCGGTACCATGTACGAAAGCCGTCCCAACGTCACCATCGATATCTCCGTCCTCTGCCTGAAGTCCGGAAACGCGGTTGTCCTCCGTGGCGGCAAGGAGGCAATCAACTCCAACTCTGCCCTGGCCGGGCTGGTGCAGGCAGCCATTGCGCGTGCCGGAATGCCCGAAGGCGCCGTGCAGTTCGTTGACAACACCGACCGCGCCCTCGTAAGCCACCTGCTCAAGATGAGCGACTATATTGACCTGTTTATACCCCGCGGCGGTGCCGAGTTGATTACGTTTGTCAGGGAAAACGCCACCATGCCGGTCATCGGTGCCGGCGTCAGTGTCTGTCATACCTATGTCGACCGTACCGCTGATATAGAAAAGGCAGTGGCCATAACCTACAACGCCAAGGTGCAGCGTCCTTCCGTGTGCAACGCCCTGGACACCCTGCTGATTCACGCCGATATCGCCCAGAGCTGTCTCCCCCGGATAGCGTCCGAGTGGGCAAAGGCAGGGGTCGAGATGCACTGTGACGAAATGTCGATGGCTATCCTGAAAGCAGACTCCTCCCTGAAACTGGCACCGGCTACCGAGGAAGACTGGGGCAAGGAATTCCTGGCACTGGTGGCAGCAGTAAAAGTGGTAGACTCGCTGGACGAAGCCCTGAAACACATCGAACTCTACAGCTCACAGGCCGACGAGGCTATTGTAACCGAAGACTACAGCTCTGCCATGCGCTTTCTTAATGAAGTGGACGCTGCCTCCGTATATGTAAACGCCAGCACCCGCTTCACCGATGGCGGGCAATTCGGGCTTGGGGCTGAGGTGGCTATCAGCACCCAGAAAATGCACGCCCGTGGGCCACTAGGTCTGAAGGAATTAACGAGCTACAAGTGGATTATCTTCGGTGACGGGCACGTCCGACCCTAGAGCTCTGACTGCTTACCCCTTAAGGCATCGAGCGCTTCCTTTTGTATCTGGAACAACTCCCTGATGCCCTTTTCGGCCAGTTCGAGCAGGAAATCTATCGTCTCCTTATTGAAGGTTCGGCCTTCAGCCGTGCCCTGTACCTCGACGAACTCGCCCTGACTGGTCATCACCACGTTGAAATCGACCTCGGCATTGAAGTCCTCATCGTAACACAGGTCGAGGAGACGCTGTTGGTGCGCCACGCCAACACTGGTGGCCGCGACAGCGCACCGCAGTGGCAGTGATGGTATCATCCCCATGCCGGCGGCGGTCTCCAGCGCCTGGTGCAGAGCAACATAACCACCAGTGATAGCCGCCGTCCTGGTACCACCGTCAGCCTGGAGCACATCGCAGTCAATTATCAGGCTGCGTTCACCCAGCACCGCCAAGTCTACCGCCGCTCTCATTGAGCGCCCGATAAGCCTCTGTATTTCCTGGCTCCGTCCGGCTATCCTGCCCACAGAGATATCACGGGCGGAACGTGTCAACGTTGCCCGCGGTAACATCGAATACTCGGCGGTAATCCAGCCGGTACCCGAACCTTTGAGAAAAGCCGGCACCCTGTCTTCAATAGTGGCGGAGCAGAGCACCCGTGTCTTTCCCTGCTCTATCAGCGCCGAGCCTTCGGCAAAACTCTGATACCCCGGTGTGATACGTACTGGCCTCAACTCGTCATAAGCACGACCATCGGCCCTTTTCACGTGGCTCCTTCCTTCCTGCCAACTTCTGCCAAAGTATAACACTCACACATGGTGGTGGCAATCACTTATGCAGCTTTACGCTACTAGCGTGCCTCGATTTTCTAACTCACATACCCTTCTGGCAGTGGTGGCCCCATCCCCTTAGTTCCCTTCCCCAATGGGGAAGGGAAAGTTATGGTACAAGGGGCTGCGCCCCTCTTTAACTCCTCTTCAGTCCTCACCTTGCTCAAGCTCCCTCAATCTGGTATCGCTTATCCCGAAATGATGGGCTATCTCGTGCCTGACCACCCGTCTCACCTCAGCCTCAATCTCATCCTCAGAACGGCAACGGGCTTCAATCGGCCCCTGGAATATGGTTATTTTATCCGGAAGAACCATCCCGTACCCACGACCACGCCGGGTCTGCGGCACACCTTCGTAGAGGCCGAGCAGGGTATACCCAGAACCCAGTCCTGCTTTTCGTCGCTGGCTGATAGTGGGACGGTCCTCAACGACAATGTCCAGGTTGTGCATCTGCGACAGGAACTCCTCGGGCAACTCGTTGACCGCCCTGACCACCAGTTCCTGAAATCTCTCTCTATCCATTAAGCCACCAGCTCACCAGCTATATACTACCACAGCACCAACGACTGTAATTCTAATGACCTAGTAAGATATGTCAACCTACCTATTTTCACATGGTCAAAACTTACCAGGAGATTTACCTCCTTCAGGTGATGCAGTACGGCGCTGACTAAGGTAACCTGTGGTGTTAATAGTACACTTAAAGGATGGAGGAGTAATATTAATGAGAACTCGAAAAAGTAACGGGAACCTGCTGACGACCAGCGAAGTAGCCCGTATGCTCCACATACACATCAACACGGCCAGAAGATGGAGCAATCGTGGCTTTTTAAGATCTTGCCGCGTGGGACCCCGCCGCGACCGACGTTTCCATCGCGAAGACATCATGGAGATACTCACTGATATCAGGGGCGTGCCCGACAAAGAAGCATACAAAGAAACAGAGCGTAAAAAAACGCCTGTCCGGGCAGGCAGCAGTTAAACCCCTCCATACCTGCTTCAATATTACCGGGGCCTAAACAGAAGCACGCTTCTCGCCCAAACCAGACGAGGGTGTGGTAGTCCGACCTCCTGACGCCACACCCTCATGGTACTTCTGAAAAATTCGGCCAATAATCCCGGATTTCCAAAGGGATAGTATGTGTCTTGTCTCGCGTCCAGAGGCAAAGACGCACTGTGCTGGCCGTCCTGTCATACCAGAACGGCCATTTGCTAAGACCCTGAGACATAGCCAATGGAGTAGCTGATAGCATCACTGGTGGTGATTTCACTACGAAATGACAGGATGATATAAACCAGATTCCAGATATCCATATCAGTTTGTATGTCTATCTGGGCTGAGGTATCACCTGTCGCCAGCAGCCCGCTTGCCCAGGTAATATAAAAGGTATCAACATCCACACCATCGGCAGTCATACCGAGAGACTGGCCGTTCCAGACATCTTCAAGACTCTCAGCCTCAGTACCATCCCAGAGTTTCTGGCCGTTAAGAGCAATATAATCGCCATCGTAATAATCATCGCCTTCGGTAACGAAACATGACATGGTTGCTGCATTGACCTCGCCTGTAATCGGTGCTGGTACCAGGAAACCACTCAGAAGACCCCCCTCCTCGCCGTCACCATCAAAGTCTAGATTTTCATCGTGATTACAGTAGAGGAAATTATCATAGAGGTACAACTGGTGCCCCTGAGTCTCGGGACTAGTGTAGATGATTACCAATGACCACCCGGCATAAGCCCACTCGTCCTCAATATCGGCATCCACCCCACCCACAGTGTAGGTCCCGTTGCCCGGGTGTTTTCCACCATCACCCTCGGCAGAGTATTCCCGAACCAGTTCGGTGACGTCCTTGAAGCTAGCATAGGAATAGCCGTGAGGATTGCCATAGTGCATGTTGTCGATTACCTGCGATGAGTCTGCAACCAGCTCCCCGGCACCCTGCATGGGAGTCGCCCCATCAAGGTAGACCTGGACGCCATCTATCTTGAAAATAGCCGTAGTATCGGCGGCTGGCAGAGCACGTTCGTAGACAGCGATATCATCAAGGTAACAATATTCTCCACTGCCAGCAAAGCCGTAGAGGTAGAACCGTATTTTAAAGTCAGCTGTCAAATACTCATCCGGAATGACCTCACTGAAATCAGCCGGCGGGTTATCATCTCTAAAAGCTTGATAACTACTACTCCAGGTACTACCACCATCGGCAGAGAAAGCGAAGTAGAGCCGGTCATCGGATTCCAACGACCCGTTTTCACGCTGCTCCCAGCCGACTGCCAGCTCTCCACTGGAGTAGCCGCTCAGGTCCAAGCTGGACTGCATAGTGAGATACCGGTCAGACTCACTACCAACGTGGTGCCCCTCGAACTCCCCGGAAGAAACACTCCAGTCAGCGCCGGCATCCCAGTTATTCAAGTTATTGCAGGGGTCCAAAAAGGCATTAGACGTGGCGAAGATGGTCATATTGTCCAGGGAGCAATACTCTCCGATGTCAGCAAAGCCGTAAAGGTAGAACCGCAACTTGAAGTCCGCCGTCAGGTACATTGCCGGGATTGTATAGCTGAAGCTGGCCGGGGGATTGTCATCACGAAAGACCTCGATATTGCTGCTCCAGGTATTACCACCGTCAGACGACAAAGAGAAATACAACCGGTCATCACTCTCCAGCCATCCACTCTCGTCCTGCTCCCAGGACAGGGTTACTTCATCACCGGCGTAGGCGCTCAGGTCCAGGCTGGTCTTCTTGGTGAGATACCGGTCAGACTCGCCGCCATTATGGTGCCCCCGGAATTCACCCGAGTCGACACTCCAGTCAGGCCCGGCGCCATTCCAATCAGACATGTTGGAGCAGTCTTCCTCCCACAATATCTGCCCGCTGGCAACGTCCTCATCGCCTCCCTCATACCAGCCTGACCAGTAGAGATAGGCAGCCGCCACCTGGGCATTTGCCGGGATATTAGAAATCGTCGCCGAGCTCTCGGCAAGCAGGGTATCCCGCTGGGGACCTCCCCAATCCCAATTCAAATCCAGCATCAGGCTGTTTCCAATAGCACGGTAATCACCTGAAAACGCCGAGCCCAGTTTACGTATCTCGCTCTTTATGTTATAGGACTCGACCATGGTGCCGTCGGCGACCGAGGTGATGTGGTAGACCCGGCTGTCAGCATCCCACGTATAAGAGACGCCTGTAACCCCGCTTGTTGTCACCCAGGACACGGTTGCAGGGTTAGTTCCTGGTTGGTGGGCGGTATACTGAAAAGTAATAGTACTCCTCTGCTCAGATATTCCGGCACCCACCCCCGGAAAATCAGTGAAGGGAGTTGAGTTAAAGTCCCAGATAACCGCCTCACCACCGGCATGAGGCTGAGTTATAGGAACACCGAAGCTACTTGAGTCAGTCACATAATGAAAGCCAGGTGATAACCAGATACCCACTATCTCAATTTTCAGGTCGTCCCCTGATTCCGGATAGAATATTATGTCTACCTGACAGGTAGATGCGTTGGGCGTGCTGCCGTACGTAATCAGCCTGCCAGATTCAATAATATTCCTGGCCGTCATCTTATTAGGCACTGATATGCCAAATGGAATCCATACATGCTCCATAGATACATTGACATCCCTGGTATTAAGCTGTTCGGAGAGGTCATAGCTCCAGGTGGTGTTGTAATCATAGATATCATAGACAGGACTGGTCAACACAGACTCAAGGTCGCCATATTTTATCTGCCACAGAGCATGTTCCAGGCCGCTATCGGCAGCATACGCCTCATGTGCCTTGCTCTCATACATTTGGCCAGCCTGAATACCCGTCATTGATAACGATAAAAGAGGAGGCAGCAAGAGACCACTAACGAGCAGCAGCAGCAATACCAGCATAAGCACCTGGCCGCTCTCTGACTTCACCTGTTTCAGGACATTTTTAAAATAGTTGATGCTCATAGCTATCTTTGACCACTAACTTGCTCTCGGGTCAACCGTGAACTGTTGACTTTCATTTATTACTCGTGAGCCCTGACCCACGGTCACAGTTACCTCAAAGGACAGCTTATTCCCGTCATACGTACAGTTGGTCAGGGTTGGGTCAGCATTAATGCTCTCCGCTACCATGAGCGATATCGGTGTGCCCCCATTGATAACGTGATTACGTATCAATTTGTCACCCACGAGAGAGTAAGTAATCTCATGCTGAGTATTATCCCATTCATCCCATGACAGCACCAGTGGCAGACCCGAGGCGCCGGAATCCACCTGTACCATTTGCGCCATCTTGGCATCGCGTCGTACCCAGTAGATGACATTGCGAACCTGTTTGGTAGCCACGGTATGGTCGCTATTCTGGGCGCTGGTAGTGAACACCTGAGAAATACTCATGACCACGCCACCACCAATGATACTGGCAATAGTAACGGCTATGAGCATCTCAGCCGCAGTGAAACCCTTCTGCCCTCTGAAAATCGCTTTTATCTTATTGGACATGGTCACTTTGCCCGATAGGCCTCGATTTTAGTTGCTGTTATATTATGATAAACAACAGAGACTGTTATTTTCTGAAGGCCGTCATCATCACCGGGCCCATCTCCCTCCAGGTCAAGTCGGACGGCATCATAGCTCACGCTGTAGCCACCAGGAATATCCGCAAGTAACAGATATTGTGGAGGGTCATTATCTATGTCATCATCATATGGCTGGCTCCGTATAAATTCTATCTGACCCTCCGCCAGATTCTGCGCGGTAGTCTGTACGTCATTGGTAATGGTAGCCCTGGAGGAAGTAGCCAGCGCACTGAGAATACCCGCAACAACTATGCCAATAAGTGCCAGCGACACCAGCACTTCAAGCATAGCGAACCCTGCCTGGTTCTTCATTATGCCCTTCTCCTGTATTAACGACTGATTAAATCAGGGCTTTTAGTCAGCAAATCACCTGGTAATATCGATGAAGTAGTAAATTAATGAATCCTCTCCTGGAACTACAACCTCATCAATCTCAGCAATACGGGTCTCCACAAATGCCTCGGCTTCAAGAGCCCGTGCATAGCTCAAGACTGTAAAGGGATTATCCACAATACCCTCTATCATGATGCTATACCTGTCCATTTCGACCGCGGTGAAGGAGGCCTGTGATGGCAGAAGCCCTGTAACCAGTCCTAGATTGCCTGCGAAGTCACCTGCTCCGGCAAGCATCATCATATGTTCCTGTTGCAACGCCTGTAGAACGGCAGCCATTTGGTTCACAAGTACCTCAGCATCGGCTTCGCCTGCGGCCGCCCGGCTGAGAGCGAGTTCAGCTAGATTCAGCTCGTGGGTTACCGTGTTTAACTCAGACTCCAGACGAGCTGTCTCGGCTACAGCATCATTCTTGAACTGGAAAAACGGAATTAATAGACCGGCAATGACTGCCAAGACACAATAAGGTATCACATTTTTAAGCGATATATGGACATGCTTGGTTTGGTACGTTCCAGCCAGTATATTCAGCTGTGTATCATGGAAACCGTTAGTGGCCCTGATTTTCCGGAGAGCCAGGCCCATATTGGTTGCATAAAGAGCTACCGGTAATTCAGGCTGGAAGTGCAGAGGGGGGACTAGAGGCTTGACCGGATACTCCATCTCAGCCTGAATAAGCTCAGTGGTAGCACTGTTGGTCGCTAGCTGTCCCGTCAGCAGCAGTGGTGTATCAGCACTAAGCGGGTCTTCCGAATGACCGCTATTGTAGTACTTAACTGTCCTGGATAACTCATCAGTCAACTGTCGGACATGGTCGTGTATAGTCGCGCCTTCGGTCTTTGGGGTTACCGCATGCATTACCTCGGTAATGCCATTGACTGATAAAACGATATCAAAGCACTCCGGCTCCATGGATACTACTATGGCATCGTTTTTGGCAGGTGCCCTGGCCAGAGCCAGAGGTTTCAGGTCCATTATATAGGGTTTTATACCAGCCCCAGTCAGTGTCTCCACCACAGCGGTAACAAGGTTGCGCGGCACGCCCAGAACGAAGAAATCGCTTTCATCGTCTCTTTGCGCAATAACCTGCCACGACAGGTACAGTTCGTCCACAGGTAGTGGCATCTCACGCTTCGCGGCACGCTTTATGGCCTCATCCAGAACCTCCGAGTCCACATGCGGCAAGCTCAGGATACGGTAGGTGAAGGATAGACCGGTCACGCTTACGATGACCCTCTTCTTGGGGATTCCCATTGTCTCGAAAAGGAGATGAATGGCTTCGGCTACGGCATTCGGCTGCAAAATGAGACCGTCCCTGACCAATCCCGGGGCCAGAGGAGTGCTCCCCCATTTCTTCACCCGGCCACCTTTCATCGAAAATGCCCGGATATCACCAGCATTGATGTTCAGCGTGACATATGTTCGGCTAAAAAGTCCGTTAAGCATTATCTATCTCCTTACGGTTTGGCAAAGACGGCCACATCCAGGCTAGCCACAACTGGTGTAGACCCACCGGCATAGACCTCTTCACCATCTCCATAGTCCACATTAACAATCAAACTCTCGACAATGAGGGTTTTAAAATCGCCACTTTCGAGACGGCTAACATAGTTTTTCACTGATGAGAATAATCCTGTAATATCTACATTAATTCGGAGGATGCTGTATGTATTCACGCCAATATGTACCTCCATCCACGGTTGGGTAATCAGTGGAATAGCCTTTACACCAATATCATCGGCCAGGCTAAGGATGGTATCAAGGACATCAGTACTATTAATCTCACCGGGTATCGTCACGCTCTCGGCGTCCAGAGCAGCCTGAATTACCACCAACTGCTCAGAGAAATATGTCGAAGGTTCCGGTAGCGCCTCCCGTGACTGGTTAATCTCTTCGATTTCCGATAGCAACCTCTCATGCTCCGGACCTTGCTTCATGTAGTCCATGGCCAGAAGACCATAAACTACCAGCAGGACAATGCCTATAAGTATAATAGCCAGCTTGTTCATTAAAACATCCCCTCTTTCTTATTTCTCGCAGACCTGTATTCGCTTCACAATACGGTCACCCCATAGTCCCCACAATGGAATACAATGGCCCGATGAAGGAAAGAGCAATGAAACCAACCAATAACCCAGAAAGCACCGTCATGGCAGGCTCTATCATCCTCACCAGACCAGCAATTCGCTGGTCAACAGCGTACTCATATCGGTCAGCAATATTGGCAACCATAGATTCCAAGTCACCGGTTTTCTCACCCACAGCCACCATCTCAACCATCAGGCTGGGGAACAGCCCAATTTCTGCCATCGGGCGTGACAGACCCTGGCCCTGAACCAGTTTTTCCCTGAGTTCTACCAGAGCCTGATGGACAACTCCGTTACCGATGGACGGAACCACGATATCCATTATCTCTGGCAGGTGAAGTCCGGCTTTCAGCAACATTGCCGTCGTATGGCAGAAGTGGTACATGTTACGCTGCAGGACAATTGGGCCTATAACCGGCATTCTCAACAGGAATTTATCAAAGGCCAGTTTTCCTTCCGGAAACCTGAGGCAAGCAATACCCAGTCCGGCTAATGCAACCAGACCTACCAGAATGTGTATTTTATAGTCTGTCAGGAAATTTGAAACACCGATAAGTATTCTTGTCTGCAGAGGCAGAGTGGCATTAAGTGTCGAGAACATTTCCACCAGTGGTGGCAGAGCTACGGTAAGCAGTATGACGGATACCCCAATCCCCATCAAGCCCAGCAAAATAGGATACGCAAGCGCACCCTGTATCTTTTTCCTTGCAGCCGCCTGCTTGTCAATATATTCTGCTATATGCCTCAGCCCAGCCTCGAGGCTCCCCGACCGCTCGCTCGCCTTCATCACCTGGCAATAGGTGCGCGAAAATACCTGTGGATATTTACTTATCGCCACAGAGAAAGAACTGCCACCCCGAAGGTCATTTATCAGGTCAGCGATGACCTTTTTGAAGGCGGAGTTTGTGTTCTGTTCCTGCAGTAGCTGCAGTGCGTTGAGGATATTTACACCGGATTCAATCAGGGTGGCCAATTCACGCGAAAAGTCAACAACGTCACCGCCCTTTATCCCGAAGAAGCTTGGCATCAGCTCTCGGATACTTTTTTGGGGACGCACTTCTGTCAGGCTGAGGATACGCTGATACCCTGCCTGATACAGGGCGTCTTCAGCCATAGTTTCAGAAGTGCCGTCAATCGTACCTTTTACTGTCTTTCCATCCGCCGTATAAGCTGTATACTCGAATATCACAATCTCCTCCCGGTTAGCTGCCTCGCGTCAGGAAATAGACAATACGCTGCGTAGCACTTCACTCGCCGTCGTGACGCCCTCTTTCACTTTCAGCATGCCGTCGCGCTGCATTGTTACCATTCCCTGTTTGATTGCCTCGGCCTTGATATCGTCAGCACTGACCTTGGTAAGCATCGCTCTTCGAATCTCCTCGTTCATCACCAGCATCTCAAAAAGGCCAGTCCGTCCGCGGTAGCCGGTATTGGCACACAGCTTGCAGCCGGTACCTCTGTAGAAGGCAGGCGTCTCATTCCCCATTTCAGCAGAGTAAATCACACGCTCGTCCATTGTCGGCTCAACCGTGGTACGGCAATAGGGACAAATCCGACGTACCATCCGCTGAGAAATCAGTCCGGCCAGTGTTGAGGTAATCAGATACGACTCGATACCCAGATCCATCAGCCGGAAGACCATGCTAATAGCATCGTTAGCATGAATCGAGGCAAGCACCAGATGTCCGGTAAGAGCTGCCTGTACCGCCGTCGAGGCTGTATCTTTATCACGTATCTCGCCGACCAGAATGACATCAGGATCGTGTCGAACAATAGCCCGTAGACCGCTGGCGTAGGTAATGCCAGCCTTGAAATTAACCTGAGTCTGACTTATGTCCGGAAAACGGTATTCGATAGGGTCCTCAATAGTAAGGATGTTGTTGGCATCGCGGTCCAGTTCATTAATCGACGCGTAGAGGGTAGTCGTTTTACCCGAACCTGTAGGTCCACCCACCAGTATCATCCCGAAAGGACTCTTCAACAGCGCTTTGTATTCCTTCAGAGTGTCCGAACGAAAACCAAGCTCGGAAAGAGTGAACAGGGAGAGTGACTTATCAAGAATTCGCAGGGTCACTCGCTCACCATAGGCAGTAGCCATGGTAGCCGCCCGAATGTCAACATCCCGACTACCCACCTTGACCGAAAACTGGCCATCCTGGGGACGTCTCTGCTCCGCAATATTCATCTCGGCCAGGATTTTGATACGGGACAACAGGGGCACATGAGCATTCAGTGGCAGCGAGAACATCTCCTGCAAGATACCATCGATACGGTAGCGGACACGCAGGTTCTTCTCATTCGGTTCCAGATGAACATCAGAAGCCCGGTCACGAACCGCCTGCTGTATCAGCAAATCCAAGCTTTGAGCAATCGGTGTCTTGGCAATTACTTTGGAAGTGATATCGACTTCTTCGTCTAGAGGCTTGGAAAACTGGCTGACCTGTTTCTCTATCTCACCACTGGACCTGTAATTAATGTCTATCGCCCGCTCGATATCGGAAGGAACTCCCAGCGCCACCTCAATCCGCATTCCCGTCTGCGCTCTAATGTCGCGGATAGCCCGGATATCATCAGGGTAAGCCATAACCACCGTCAGCGAATCATTAACCACCTCCAGCGGTATAAGCGTATATTTCCGTGCCATATCCTCCGGTATCATTCGCAACGAATCAGCTTGCACGACATGTTTCTGCAGGTCAACCAGTGGTACATTAAGCTGGACGCCGTACACTGCAGCCACGTCTTCAGCCGTAACCACCCCTTGCTTCACCAGTATCTCACCGAGTTTACCACCCTTCTCCTGCTGAACCTGCAAGGCTTCTTTCAGTTGCTCGGGAGTTATCAGTTCCTCCTCAAGCAGCAACTGCCCGATGGGCTTATGCATCATGTTCTCGGTAGAAGACTTCAATCTCTCAATAGCCAATGTACTTCTCCAGTCTAGCGGACTCCACCTTTACAGGACTCAGTACCATGAGGCTATCAACCACGTTGATAACCGTCGAAGGAGAGACCGGCTTAATAAGATAGTCATTAGCTCCAAGCTTAAATCCGGTCGCCATGTCCGCTTCTCGCGCTTTGTCAGAAAGCATTACTATCGGCAAGCTGTCACCCTCTGTCCTTAGTCTGTGGCAAACTTCAAAGCCATCCATTCCAGGAAGCATGACGCTCAATATAACAAGGTCAGGTCCTTCCGTCCTTGCTTTGTTCAATCCATCTGACCCATTGGATGCAATCAGTACCTCGTAGCCGTGTTGGGTCAGGGCATATTGCATCAGCTTCAATGAAGCCGGGTCATCCTCAATCACCAGGACTTTCTTGTCCATGTGTAAGACCTCCAACCTGAGCTACCACCAAAGCGGACCCCAGGTCCGATGCGGTAGCACCGTAGCCTACAACAATCCGTCCAGTAGCCCGCCGTTTTGGCATATACTCTGAGGCTATCACCAACTTAGTTCATTCTTGCATCACGGTACTCTTACAACAAGCCACTGGGGACCAAGTCTTCTGAACTACGCGGGCACACTTCGTGAGATATAGAGGCCATTGTCATGACCCCTCAGTGCCGTTCGGATGAATAGGCAGTCGGATAATATGACCCGATTGGACTTAAACAGGCTTTAACCTGTAACAAGATAGTATAGGGCGATACCAAATATCAGAATGGTGACATGATATTTAGTCCAGAGGGATTATGCGAGACAGGGGTCATTTCAAAGGTCTAGTTTAAGTGACAGCCAGAAAGAAAAGCAGCATTGCCGACTGTTATGAACGTATCGGAATGATAAGCGGTAGTAATCTAATTGCTCTCAGCTGTACTTCTCGTAGCAAATGATTTTTTCAAGAGGCTTTCTGGGCCTCGGCTCCGGCCAGGAATCAGTGTAACCAACGGGCATCACCACCAGCACCTTTTTGTCCTCCGGCACCGAGAGCAATCTCTTTATCTCGTGTTCATCAAGGGCAGCAATCCAGCAGGTGCCCAGGCCTTCGGCAGTCGCCACAAGCGTGAGGTGGTCCAGTGCAATCGCCAGGTCAATATCCATGACACTCTGGTAGTCGGCCTGATTTCTGTCAACCTCAGGTGGAACATCCCACCCGGTTGTCAGGGTAACCCCCTCGTCAGTATAATAGCGGACAACCGCATTATTCACCGAACCACAGGCGACAATCACGACAGGGGCTTCAGCAATGAATCCCTGGCCCTGCGGCCTTCCCGGATACCACCTGCAGGCCGCGGCAATCTTTTCTTTTGTATCCTGCTCCCGCACGATGATGAACCGGTACGGCTGGCGATTACCGCCCGATGGGGCCAGCCGTATTGCCTCCAGCAACTTCTCCATTATCTCATCAGGGATTCCATCGGGTTTGTAGCTCCTGATACTTCTCCGCTTTTGGATTGCGCTATACACGTCCACGACTGGGTACCTCCCTGTCAGTATGTCTATACCACTACTATTGACCAATACCTTAGCCGTTTAGCCCTGACTGTGTCAAACAATTGCGCCAAATCTGCTATTTTTACTGCTTGACATCTGCGTGGCTCTCGCATACACTTTAGCCATTCGGTACTTGGACGTTCGCCTGGAGGGTAATAAACGTTGCAGTGCAAGGTCTGCGGACAGGACAATCCCCCGGAAGCGGGCTTTTGTGGCAACTGCGGTGCTGTTCTGGCTACCACAGCGGAGCCAGCTACGCCAGAAGCTATTCCCACTCCCCCAACCGTAACTCCGGAGGTACAGGCCGAATACATAGGCTTCTGGGTACGCTTTGTGGCTGCAATCATAGATGCCATAATACTGGGAGCTGTTTACGCTATATTGTCCATACCAGTTTTCCTAGACCTGATGTTATTCCCCCCTCTACGTTTCTCATTATTCTTACTGTCCTGGCTGTATTTCTGGCTCTTCACCGGCTTGAAGGGACAGACACCGGGCAAGATGGTGGTGGGCATCAAAGTGGTAAACGTCCGGGGTGAAAAACCGGAACTCTTTCTTGCCGCCGTACGAGAGATACTGGGCAAATTCATCTCCGGCGCCGTTTTCTGTCTGGGCTACCTGTGGATTGCCATCGATGAAGAGAAACGAGGCTGGCACGATAGCATCGCCAATACCCACGTCGTCAAGGTAGAACCCAAAGAATAGAGAGGGAGAGCATACGTTGCAGTGCCCCAACTGTAAGAAAGAGAATGACCCTGAGAACAGTTACTGCATCTTCTGCGGCTCTGTTTTAAAGACGCCTGACGTCGAACCGACTCCGGAGACAGTACCGGGTGATAAAGATGTAACTCCCGGAGAAGCACAGGCACTGCGTGAGGAGATTGGCCGTCTGGGAAAGCTAGTTGCCCTGATGCAGGAGCGGCTGGTAATCCTTGAACGTGTGCAGGGAATCTCTGCCCCACAACGGGAGTCCCGACCTGCTCCTCCAGCAGTGACGCCGGTTAAAGAAGCCATCCCACCACCCGAGCCAGCGAAGGTTACCCCGGCAGTAACACCACCTCCCCCGAAACCACGCACTCCCACAGCCATAGAACGTGAGTGGGAGCAGATTCTGGGCGGCAGCTGGCTCGCCAGAATAGGTGTCCTGGCAATTATCATTGGCGTGGGCTTTTTCCTAAAATACGCCTTTGACCAGAACTGGCTCGGTCCTACGGCGCGGGTCATTATGGGTGCTGTCGCCGGTCTGGCCATGCTCGGTGGCGGTCATTACTGGAGAAAGAAATACCCCACCTTTGCTCAGGCTATAAGCGGCGGCGGCATTGCTCTTCTATACCTTTCCGTCTTTGCTGCATACAGTATATTCGGCCTGATTGGCTTCTTCCCGGCAGTAGCTCTATTGCTGCTGATTAGTGTAGGTTCGGCGCTGCTGGCACTGCGCTACGACTCCATGGCACTGGCTATCCTCAGCATCGTTGGTGCCTTCCTGGCACCCTTTGTGCTTTCGGTATCCACCGGCGGGGCGTCCGGTACCGGGGGCACTGTCGAGACCGACCAGAGCTTCTGGTTACTGGTATACGTCATGGTAGTAGACCTGGGTGTCCTCTGGCTATCTACCTTCCGCAACTGGCGCTGGTTCACTCTCCTGGCACTCTTCGGCTCTTTAATAGTATTCGGAGTGTGGTATAACCGCTTCGGTGACGATGTAAGTCTGCTGACCTCCATGGGTAGTCTAACCATCATCTTCCTCATCTTCGTGGCCGCCACCACGCTTTATCACGTCATCTGGCGTAGAGCTCCACGGGACTTTGACTATATACTAATGGCGCTCAATGCCACCGCCTACTTCAGTATAGGTTGCGCACTGATGTGGAACGAGCTACCCGGGTGGGTTGGGGGCTTTTCCTTCCTGCTTGCCCTTTTTTACGGTGGTCTGGCCTACGCGTTTATCAAGAAAGGCCCCGAGAATATCACTCTCGCCTTTTTTGCGCTGGGTATCACTCTACTCTTCCTCACAGTAGCCATTCCGGTCCAGCTTAAAGACACGGCGTGGACAACTATTGCCTGGGCTGCCCAGGGTACTATACTGATGTGGCTCTCATTAAAATTCCGGATGCCACTACTGCGTATCTCCAGCTACATTGTTTTCGTGGTGATGTCCATACGGTTACTGTCCTTTGATACACAGTTGAGCCTGCGTGACTTCACGCCGTTCCTCAATGAACGCTTCCTGGCTTTCATTGTGAGTATCGCCGCCGTATACCTTACCGGCTACCTCCTGTGGAGAGAAAGGGAGTCATTGCGGCCACAGGAGAAAACGGCCTGGTCGGTCTACCCGTTCTTCTTCGCCGTGGCCAATTTCTTCACCATCTGGGTGATAAGTTTTGAGGTCTGGGACCTCTTTTCTGAGCGAATCTATGCAACGACAGACTGGGCCGCCAGGGATGGCCTCCGCAGCGCCCGCAATCTCTCCCTGACAGCTGTCTGGGCAGTTTACGCCGTGATACTGCTCGTGGTGGGCCTGACGAGAGGCTGGCGATTAGTGCGACTGGCCGCTCTGGGACTACTGGTGATACCCATTGTAAAGGTGTTTATCTACGACGTCTTCGCCCTGGAGCAGGTATACCGCATCATCGCTTTCATAGGTCTGGGCATTCTGCTCCTCACAAGCGCCTATCTCTACCAGCGTCACCGGAAGGCCATCATGGGCTTTCTCACCAAGAAATAACCAGGACCGGGCGCTGGTGGCCGTGCCCAAGAGCCCGGATTACGCCATGGTAGCTCTTCATTACCCGAAACACCACAACCAGCCCCTGACTGTAATGGCTTTAGTTGTCTGTTCCTATTTTCAACGTGGCTGATGCATGGAAAATTGAGTAAAGTTTGACAATAACCGACTGGCACAATAGTATATAATTTTATCTATACAAGCAGTGAAACTGTACTATCACTAGAACCCGAAAATATGGTAAGACAAACGCTGAATGAGGAAAGAGCCAGCCAGACAGCCGGCGACACGGTGGAGTCTGCATTCCAAATATTCGAAGCATCGCCCGTAGCTACCCTGGTTGTCGGGCCAGACAGCACCATCGAATACGCCAACCTGGCCTTCCAGGAACTGACACAGTTTTCAGCCGAGGAACTGGCGGCACTTCGAGCGCCCTATCCGTGGTTACCCAATGAAGAGAGGGGCGAGTGCCTGAAGAACCTGCGTGAAGCCGGACGCCGCGGCTGGAAAAGGACAGAAAAGCTTATCCGTAAGAGAAACGGACACGAATGCTGGACCGAGATAACCGTGGTGCCAGTAAGAGAAAATGGTACTCTCAAGCACTACTTCCAGACCTGGATTGATATTACCGGTAGTAAAAAGGTCGAACACAAAACAAAGAAGAAGTCAGAGCTTTTACAGTGGAACTACGACGTAGCCAGGATGGCCTCAAGGACAGATATCTCCTTCGATGAGATATTCAGGGAATTGTGCACTCTCCTGCAGAACGCCTGCCCACTGCCTGAGAAGACATCTGTCAGGATGGTGGTCAATACCGACGAGTATAAGACCCCCAACTTCAGGGAAACCCCGTGGCAGCAGGCATCACACATCAGAGTAAGAGGAGTAAGGGTCGGTCGCGTTGAGGTACACCACCTCGAGGAAATCACCGATAAAGCCATCCTCGAAGAAGAGAAGCCCTTGATTAGCAGCATCACCAGGACAGCCGCAGATGTGGTAGTGCGAATGCGTGCCAGGGAACTATCGCGGGTGCTTCTGGATAGTTCGCCGATTGGAATATACATTGTGCGCGATGGGAGGTTCCTCTACGTCAACCCGGAATTTCAGAGGTACACAGGTTATACAGCCGAAGAATTGATGGGAAAGAACTCGCTAAACCTCGTCTACCACGAAGACCGTGCCCAGGTAAAGCAAAACACGGTAAACACGCTGAAAGGGCAGATGTTCTCACCTTACGAATGCAGAGTGGTCAGCAAGGACGGTCAAATCCGCTGGATAGTCGAAAAGACTACCTCCATAATCTACGAAGGTAAAAGGTCGGTACTTGGCTACTATATGGACATCGATGACAGGAAGAAGCTCGAATGGGACGTCGCCAAGTACAAAGAGCTCGATGACTTGAAGAAGACCCTGCTATCTACCGTTTCTCATGAACTGCGAACCCCTTTAAGCAACGTCAAGGGCTATGCCAACCTGCTTCTCGAACACCAGCACAAGCTGAATGAAGATGACTGGCTGGACTTTGTTCGTGGCATTGATAAGGATACCGACCGGTTGACCATTTTTGTGAACGACCTGCTTAATCTTTCGCGACTGGAGGCAGGTCTGCTCAGTGTGGATAAAAAGCTGCGTAGTATTAATCGGTTGGTAAAAGAGGTTGTCAGTGAGGCCCAGATTCGTCATCCGCACCACCTGATTACATGCAAGGAAACCGGCAGATTACCCAGGGTAAGAATGGACACAAGGAGAATCAGGCAGGTGCTTGATAATCTGATTGATAACGCCTGCAAGTATTCGGCGGATGGCACCAGGGTAAAAGTCTCCGCAAGCCAGACAGGGAACGAGATATTGTTAGGCGTCAGCGACCAGGGTATCGGTATCGCAACCGAAAACCTTGAGAAGGTATTCGACCCCATGTATCGTATCAAACATGAGGGTTCTGAAAAAATCCCCGGTATTGGCCTGGGTCTATCCGTCTGTAAAGGACTGATTGATTCGCACGGTGGTCGTATCTGGATGGAGAGCGAACTCGGGAAAGGGAGCACCTGCTGGTTCACCCTGCCACTTGCTACCGGGAATATATAGAAAAGGCTTTCATAACTCTGATTGGATAGTTATGTCTACCAAAAATCCAACAATACTCGTAGTAGATGACGATGAGCGTACACAGCATATGCTGGGCAGCATGCTACGCCTTGAGGGCTACCGTGTGATTACAGCCAGCAATGCTGATGAGGCACTCAAGCAGTTCAACTACGAATCCCCTGACCTCATCCTCCTCGATATCATGATGCCGGAGATTGATGGCTACGACCTGTGCCAGCGCATTCGTGAGTTTTCACAGGTGCCCATCATCATGCTCACCGCCAAGGACAGCGAACAGGACACCATTGATGGCCTCGACGTGGGTGCCGATGACTATATCACCAAACCCTTCCTGTCAAAAGAACTTCTGGCCAGAATAAGGGCTGCCTTGCGTCGCACTAGACTATGGGATGAACGCCCTTCACCACCCTTCCATCTCAATGACCTGACCGTTGATTTTGATAATCACCAGGTGCTTCAGAAAGGGAGAGAAATACGTCTCACGGCAACCGAGTACCGTCTGCTTTCCTATTTGGCGCGGAATGCCGGGCGCGTGCTGACGGCGGATGCAATCCTGAACGTGGTCTGGGGTGACAGATACTATGGAGACGTACACCTGCTGCAATCGACCATGACCAATCTGAGGAGTAAACTGGGTGATAACGCCAGGAATCCCCAGTATATTGTAACGAGAAGTGGCATAGGCTATATGATGAGAAAAGAGTCCTGAACGGTAATCTGTTAACAGACAATCGATGTTACAAAGGGAGCCTTCACTTGAAGGCTCCCTTTATTCGGTAACCGGACAGCTTATAGCACCATTATCCACGATATTGAGTATTTTTTGACATCTCTCCATTAATTATTGAGTTATTTTTGAGAACAGTCACGTAATATGAGAGAATCACCCATCTTACAACGGGGTGCAGGAGGAATAGAATAACACTGCTTAATAACAACAAGGCAACGATACTCGTGGTGGATGATGACGAGCGCACTCAGCATATGCTGAGCAGTATGCTGCGCCTCGATGGTTACCAGGTGATTACGGCCAACGACGGACACGAAGCGCTTGAGCATTTCAACCACGAAATACCCGACCTTGTCCTCCTCGATATCATGATGCCTGAAATTAACGGCTACGACCTGTGCCAGCGCCTTCGCGAGTTTTCACAGGTGCCCATTATCATGCTCACCGCCAAGGACAGCGAACAGGACATGATTGAAGGCCTCGATGTAGGTGCCGATGACTATGTCACCAAGCCCTTCCTGGCAAGGGAGCTGCTGGCAAGAATAAGGGCCTCATTGCGCCGTACCAGACTATGGGACGAACGCCCATCACCACCCTTCCAGCTCGACGACCTGACCGTTGATTTTGATAATCACCGGGTACAGCAGGGTGGAAAAGAAATATGTCCTACAGCCACTGAGTACCGGTTACTCTCCTACCTAGCGCGGAATGCCGGGCGGGTGCTGACGGCCGATGCAATCCTGAACGTGGTCTGGGGAGAGGGATACTACGGAGACGTACACCTGCTGCAATCGACCATGGCAAACCTCAGGAACAAGCTGGGTGACAGTGCCAGAAGGCCCAAGTACATACTGACCAGGAGCGGGATAGGCTACATGATGAGGAAAGAGGCCTGAGAAATAGAATAAGATACGTACTAAAATAGAAGGGGGAGTCCTCACACAGACTCCCCCTTCTATTTTAGTTCCATTCGTTGACTTTTCCTTGACATTATCCTGAGATTTTATTGATAAAAATATACTCTGCTTTGAGATGTTTCTGACAATAGCCTTGTATGATGATAAATACCGGAGAAGGGAAAGGGGGTCTATACCATGGAACAACAGGACCTGAGCAAAGTAGATGAGATTATTGACAAGTACGAGAGCAATAGTGAATCACTCATACAGATTCTGCTTGATGTCCAGAACGAGTATCGCTGGCTCTCAAGACCAATCCTGTCCCAGGTATGTGAGCGACTGGACATACCCATGACCCACGCATATCATATAGCGACGTTCTACAAGCATTTCAGCCTGCTACCGCAGGGTCGCCACCCGATATCGGTCTGCCTTGGCACAGCCTGTCATGTTCGCGGTGCAACGCGCCTGCTTGACCGCGTTGTCCAGGCAATCGGCATTGAGCCGGGACAGACAACACCTGATGAGAAGTTTACGCTGAACACGGTAAACTGCCTGGGGTGCTGCGCGCTGGGGCCAGCCCTGGTCGTTGACGGAGAATACCGCAGCAATCTGAACGCCAAGGAGCTCGCCGATATCGTCGCCAGTGCCGACTAACCGGAGAAGGAGAATAGCATGCCGAAGTTAAAATCACTTCTTGACCTTGAAGAACTGCGTAAGGGTATCATTGCCAGTAAGGACCCCTCCAAGCAATGTATCACGATATGCTCGGGTACCGGTTGCCACGCCTATGCCAGCGAGAAAGTAGCCGACACCTTCGCCTCGGAACTGGAGCAGCAAGGTCTCAGTGAAAAAATAGACCTGCGACGGACCGGATGCCACGGTTTCTGTGAGAGAGGGCCCATCGTCGTTATCTTCCCGGACGAGATATGCTACCTCAGCGTCAAGCCTGATGACGTCTCGGAGATTGTATCCGAAACCCTCGTAGGGAAGAAAATCATTGAGCGTTTGCTCTACGTGGGCGATGACGGTAAGCCAATAACGCACGAGAATGATATCCCGTTCTACAAACACCAGATTCGCCTCGTGTTCGGGGACAACCGCCTGATAAATCCGCAGAGCATCGAGGACTATATTGGCCTCGGTGGATACGAGGCACTGGGCAAGGTACTCTTCGAGATGACGCCTGAGGACGTAATTGAAGTCGTCAAGAAGGCCAACCTGAGGGGGCGGGGCGGCGGCGGTTTCCCCGCGGGGATTAAGTGGGAGACAACCAGAAACGCCCCTGGCGATGCCAAGTATGTAATAGTTAATGCCGATGAAGGCGACCCCGGCGCCTATATGGACAGGAGCCTCCTTGAGGGCAATCCACACAGTGTGCTCGAAGGGCTAATGATTGGTGCCTATGCTATCGGTGCTAACCAGGGCTATATCTACGTACGCCAGGAATATCCTCTGGCCGTGGAGAATGTCGGTGTTGCCATAGAACAGATGCGGGAATACGGACTCCTTGGCGAAAAAATCCTCGGGACCGGCTTTGATTTCGATGTCATCGTTCACCGCGGTGCCGGTGCCTTTGTCTCAGGCGAATCGAGCGCCCTGATGACTGCCATCGAAGGAAGGGTCGGTGAGCCAAGACCCAAGTACATCCGCACCGCCGTCAGCGGTATACACGGTAGGCCGAGTAATTTGAATAACGTTGAGACCTGGTCTAACGTGCCCCTGATAATAAAACATGGCGCCAAGTGGTTCGGCGGCATTGGTACCGAAGGCAGTAAGGGGACCAAGATATTTTCACTGGTAGGCAAGGTGAACAATACCGGTCTTGTGGAAGTACCCATGGGAATGCCGCTCCGCGACATTATATATAACATCGGCGGCGGCATCCGCGGTGATAAGAAATTCAAGGCCGTGCAGACCGGTGGTCCCTCAGGCGGGGTAATCCCCGAAAGCCTCCTTAACCTGCCTGTTGATTTCGACGAGCTCTCCAAGGCAGGCTCTATGATGGGTTCCGGCGGCATGATTGTAATGGACGAGGACACCTGCGTGGTTGATGTCGCCCGGTATTTCCTGGACTTCCTCGCCGACGAGTCATGTGGTAAATGCATACCCTGCCGTGAAGGCATCCAGCAAATGCTGGTCGTGCTGAACAGGATATGTGAGGGGACCGGCAGAGAAGAAGACCTGGACACGCTGGCAGACCTTGGCGATATGATGCGTGACTGTGCCCTGTGTGCCCTCGGACAATCGGCGCCGAACCCGGTGCTAAGTACGATACAGTACTTCAAAGAGGAATATGAGGAGCACATTCAGAATCACCGCTGTCCTGCCGGAGTCTGCAAAGAACTGATTAACTACTATATCGACCCTGAGAAATGCCAGGCGTGCATGATATGCATGAGGAATTGCCCCGTGGGTGCCATAGATGGCGGCAAGAATATAGTACACGTGGTCATCCAGGAAAAGTGTACCAAGTGCGGTACGTGTCTGGAGGTCTGCCCACCACGTTTTGGTGCGGTGAGCAAGCTTTCCGGAGTAGAAATTCCTGAAGCTGCCGCGGGTGGTATAAAAGTAAGGTAGGGAGGCGAACAATGTCAACAGAAGAGAGAGAAAAGCAAAACAGCAGCGAAAGACAGACCAGAAGAGCCGTAAGCGACCGAAGAGTAGAGGGTGTCACCCAGCCGATTGCACCCGCTGTCGAAGCAGCCAGGCAGGTCGAACTGACCATCAATGGTCAGGCGGTCGAAGCCTGGGAGGGAATGACCCTACTTCAGGCAGCCCAGAGTGTTGGCATCTCTATCCCCACCCTCTGTCATCACAAAGAGCTCTCCACCTACGGTGCCTGCCGACTTTGCAGCGTGGAAGTGATAAGGGGAAGAAGATCACGAATAGTGGCATCCTGTATCTATCCGGTCGAGGACGGGATAGAAGTACTGACCGAATCAGAGAAGGTCGCAAAGCACCGCAAGATAATACTGGAGCTAATTCAGGCCCGGTGGCCATGGGTGGATAAGGAATTACTCGAAAAGTACGGTGCCCAGCCAGGCCGGTTTGAGGAAAAGACAGACTTCTGTATTCTGTGTGGCCTGTGCGTACGGTACTGCACCGAGGTCAAGAAGGCAAACTGCCTTGGCTTCGTAGGCAGAGGCGCAGAGCGTCAGATAGTCATCTACCCCGAACGTGCCATTGAAATGTGTCCCACCTGTGAAGGCGGCAATATGGGGTGTCGCTCGGTCTGCCCAACAGGCACCATGCCTAACGAGTTCGCGCATACTGGTCCGCGATTCGGCAAGAAGCTACCCCTGGCATACCCCGTCAAGAGCTACAGCGAAGATAACGTGCGGGAGGTGCTCCACACAGTGGGTGACTGGCGGATGCCTTGGGTACGCAGCCAGACCATGCCCGGCAAGTAGTAGTGCTATCTTAAGAAATACAATCGATACCCTTATCGAAGTACAGGCACGTGTTACTTGACACGTGCCTGTCGTTTTTTCCAGGTAATGCCTCTTTCATGTTGTTCCATAAATGCGTGTAATCCCACCACAGAATCATATTACCTCACAATATACGGCTTCGCTTTACCAATTGTAACCAGACTGTAACCACGATTTTACCCAGACTACCTGTGATTAATCTCCTTTTAACCCCAGAGGGTTATACTCAAAATATAGTCAAATATCAAGAAATTCTCAAGGCTATTGAAAAATTATTTGAAAGGGATAGAAAGAGATAAGCAATTTGGCTCACCGCAGGACAAGTTAAAACACTCGCTCCAATCAGGTCTTCTCAGGTACTGCCAACATTGCGGAAAGAGTAAATAACTCGATGGCACCGAATAATATGAGTGTTAGTCTGATTATAGAGAGGATAAAGCAGTAACGAGCTACCCTGAAGATTAGCAGAGGGGGAAAAGATGAACAGCAAAGAGCAGATTGTCAATGAGGTCATTGCCGAGTGGGTCGGATTCAAGGAGAGGCTGACCCCGGGCACACAATCAAGCTGGTGGGAATATGATGGCTACCCGTACGCTCAATGTCCTGACTTCATGAACTCAGAAACCGACTGCTTCAACTGGATAGTCCCGACCCTACAGAAAAGGGGGTACGGGGTAGACATTACCGTCGGTAAATGCGGGGCATTCATCAACCTGTTCGAACTCGAAGAAAAACACGAAGAATGCGAAGAGGATTCAGTCCACGCCACTGCTCTGGGTATTGACACCAGTGTATCGACTGCCCTCTGCACTGCTGTACTCTCGCTGATAAAGATAGAACGAGCAGGAGGAGTCAGCAGATTCTAGCCCTGAGTCCAACCGACCCGGCCTTCCAAAATCATAACCGATACCAGGGAAGGCTATATCTACAATTTCCAACGTTCGCCCGGTACCTCCAGGATTACCTTCGTGCCCTTACCTAGACTCGAGTAGATATTAAGAGTACCACCGAGCAAGTCCGCCCGCTCCTGCATACCCGCCAGGCCTATCTTACCGCCCTGAACAAACTTCAGGCCCTCTTCCATCTCGAATCCCCTACCGTCATCGCTGATTTCCACTCTTGTCTTTTCTTCGGAAAACCTGACGACTACCCGAGCTTTCTTCGCTCCTGAGTGCCTCCAGACGTTACGCAAAGCTTCCTGAACAAGACGATATATCAGGAGCTCATCCCCTTCCGCAAAGTGCCGCTCGGTTCCGATGGTCTGCAATTTGCATTGAATGCCACTCTGTGATTCCCATTGAGACACCAGCTCTCTTAGAGCTGGTAGAAGTCCCAGATAGTCAATCGTAGGTGGACGCAGGTCCTGCGTGAAGTGGCGTATCTTATCCATAATCTCGTCCACTTCCCCACGGATGCCTTCCAGGCGGGCTTCGCACTTTGAATCCAAATTCTCACTGGAAGTGATGTCATCTATCTTCCTGGATAAGACAACCATTGCCTGTATGGGGTCGTCATGCAGTTCCCGGGCAATCCGCTTCCGCTCCTCTTCCTGTGCTCGGGTTATCTGGCGCGCGTAGAGACGAAGGTTCTCCTGCAGTAGCTTTTCCTGGGTAACATCACGCGAGATATGCTGAAAAACCGGCGGGCCACCTTCATCGCCGATAAGCGAGGTGGTCAGCATAATAATCGCTTCGCTGCCATCCTTTCTTATCACTTTCTGCTCGTATGGTTGCTTTACTTCTTCCCCGGAGAGCAGCTTGCGGCGTATCTCTCTTGCCAACTGCATGCCTTCAGGCCGAAGGAACTCGGAGACATTCATACCGACCAGTTCACCGAGTGAATACCCGGTGTATTCAGCAGTTGCCTGATTGGCCGTCTGTATTATCCCTTCAGAATCCTGTACCCAGATGGCATCATGCGCCTTCTCGAACAGTTCCTGGAACCTCTTTCCGGCGCGTTTCGATTGCTCGTCGAGCTCAGCTTTCTCCACAGCCACGCCGAGCTCTGTCCCGATTAGCTGAAGGAGCTGCTGTTCTTCTCGCACAAAGTGCCTGGCGCTCCGTGAAATGACACTGAGTGTCCCCACCACCTTGTCCCTGGAAACCAGGGGCACAATGAATTGAGACACTACACCTTCGTTTCTCACTATTTCCCGCGACAGCCTGGGGTCATTTGACGAATCTTCTATTACGGCAGGTTCCCCTGTCTGGGCAACCCATCCGTTGAACCCCTCGCCTACCTTCAGTTTGTCTACTTTTCTGGCAAAATTGTCAGAAACACCCCGATACGTTTTTACCACCAGTTCAGTGGTCTCCTCCTGGAGCAAGAAGACAAGTAGACCGTCGACGTCAACAGCCTCCATTATCTTGTCCGCTGCCGTGTTGATTATCTCGTCTAGACTGCTCAACTGGTTGATGGCAGTGGTGATGGAGTGAAGAACAGAGAGACGCTTCTCATTTTCCCGGATAGTCTGGATATAAGATTGCAACTCCCTGCGTACGGCCTCAAGCTTAAGGAGCGCCTGCTCTCGCCGGCCTATCTCAAGATGACGGGACTCCAGCCACCAGATGACACCGCCGCCGATAACGGACACTCCTATCGTTTCGAAAAGGGCATCCGCAACTTGAGGGGAAATAATGAGTGCCCGGGGCAGCATGGCGGCAATAGCGAGTGCCAGGCAGATGAACCCACCCCTCAACCCGAATACCAGACCGGCAAAGACGACCAGAGCCAGGAACAGGATACGCTCCACGCTATGGCGTCCAAGGCCCAGGATAGAATTAACTTCCACGTCCAGGAAAGGCATCTTCTCTGCGTAATGCAGAATGACACAGAAAATAAAGAGAACGATGAGTACCCAGAAAAGGGGATTACGCAGTACCGCCAGGTATCTCATGCTTCACGACTCCCCTGCTCTTCCAGAGTCAGCCAGCCTTTTTTCAGGCAATGGACTATTGCTTCAGTGCGTGAGTATACCCCGAGTTTATCGAAGATATTACGCCAGTGTGTCTGGACAGTGCGAGGCCCGATTGATAAAGACGCCGCTATCTGCTTGTTGCTCATTCCGTCAGCACCCAGCCGAACAACCTGGCGTTCTCTTTCACTCAGCAGGTCAACCTTCTCACGACTGGGTTTGGTCTGCGAATGCACTAATTGATTAAACAACGCCTTGGCGATGGCCGGATGGAGTACGGATTCACCGGCGTGAGCAGTACGGATCGCGTTGGTCAACTCCTTCCCCCGCACATTCTTCAGCAAATAGCCTTCTGCCCCGGCCCCGATAACCGCAGAGACAAACTCCGGGTTATCATAGGCC
Source organism: Dehalococcoidia bacterium (assembly GCA_011171075.1). Classification (GTDB taxonomy): domain Bacteria; phylum Chloroflexota; class Dehalococcoidia; order Dehalococcoidales; family Fen-1064; genus W589. The sequence continues at coordinate 44,738 of DUFD01000017.1, forward strand.
GTCAGTACCAGAATGCAGATACGGGGAAGGGCTTCCTTTATTTGCTGCGTGGCCTGAATGCCGTTCATCCGGGGCATGGCGATGTCCATCAGCACAACGTCCGGCTTCAGTTCCAGCACCTGGCGCACTGTCTCTTCGCCGTCCTCAGCCTCACCAACGACCTCCATGTCCACTTCCCGTGAGATGAGTTCGCGAAGCCCCTCTCGCACTACCGAGTGGTCTTCCGCCAGAAAAACTGTAATATTCTCCATCTCTACATAATTATACCACAGGGCTTATCTCACCATCCCTCAAATGGCATACGCAATTTGGCGCTTATCGGTAGTCTCTACGTAAGTTAGTATAAAAGTGTACACACTAATGGAATGTAAGGAGGCATGTAATGTCAGGAGGTAAGAAAGTCATAGTAGTCGATAAGGGAACAGAACTGACCAAGATTGCACAAAAGGCTGCCGAGCTCTCATCGTGGGAGTTAGCAATTGCAACTGATACCAAGCAAGCACGGGAACTGGCAGCAACCAAGAATCCGGGAATCATCATCCTGGGATACCTTGAACCTCAGGGTGAGGCTTTTCGTCTACACAAGCAGCTCAGGGAAAACGCGAAGACCGAGAGCATCCCACAGGTAGTGATAGACGTCGCTCCCGATGAGCAACTACAAAAGGGATGGCGTAAGGCTGACGGCCTGAGGATGGATGCAGAGCATTATCTTTGCATGCCGGTCAGTCCATCTGAGCTGGCAAAGGTTGTAGATGATGTCGCTGCACTCAATGAGGCAATTGGCGTAATCTAACCACCACTATTGGTAATCATGGAGGCGAAAAATGGGGAAGGATAAGAGGATTCTGATAATTGATAGCGAGCCTGATTTCCTGAAAGACACGGGGGCGGCTTTAAGCGACTTTTACACGGTAATTACGGCGACCAAGGCAGATGAAGGACTGGACAAGGCAGAGCGCGAAAGTCCCGATGCAATCATACTGGGATATCTGAAACCACGCGGCACTTCTTTCAAGGTCCACACAGAGCTTCGCAGTAGACCGTCGACGCGGGATATCCCCCTCCTGATAGTTGATGTCCGCCCCGAGGAGCACTCCCGGAAAGGGTGGAGGATGTTTGAGGGATTGAAAATGAACGCGGAGGACTATATCTCACGGCCAGTCGAGCTTGCCGAACTCACCAGTTCGATAGAAGGCATAATCCGCAGGACCTCTGTAGAACCTATGGGATTGAGAGAGGCGTCGGAGCAACTGGAGAAGGCACTGGAGCGTATTAACAAGATAGAAGAACTCCTTATAACGTAAGCAGTATGGAGGACGTAATGAAAGATATGGCAGAGGGAAACGGAAACGGAAAACCGAAAATCCTCGTGATAGGCAACGAGGCTGAATTTCTGGAGAAAGCGAAAGAATCGCTCGACGAGGCCGAATATGATGTCAGCCTGACATCGGACGAAGAAGAAGCCCTGAAGAAGGCACGGGAGGAAGCCCCCGATGCCATTATCCTGGGTTATATGGAACCCCGCGGTTCTGCCTTCAAACTTCACAGCGAGCTTCGAGAGGGTTGGCTGACCAAGAATATACCTTTACTCGTGGTCGATATTAACTCCGATGAGCATACACGTAAAGGGTGGCGGCGAGAAGAGGGGATGATGATGGATGCGGAGAACTACATTGCTATCTCCGGACAGGAATCCATCCCCGTTGCCCGCTTGCTGGACCCCGTCAGGATAAGAGAAAGAGTTAACGGGCGCCTCAAGGAGAGGGTAAACACGCTCAGCCAGGCCATCCTGGACCCCAGTACGTTCTGCGTTACCTGGGAGCAGATACCGGGAAGGGGAGCCCTGGAAACACAGCAGGGTGAACTCATTGATAATGCCCGAAAGGCAGCCAAGAGCGGTAAAATCCACGGTATGAGCGTCACCGATAACCCCGGCGGTAACCCGGCCCTCTCAACCGAAATGCTGTGTACTGAGATAAAGAAGCTGGGAATTGAACCCCTCGTCCACCTGGCCTGTCGTGACAAGAACCGAAATGAAATCGAGAGTATGCTCCACGGTCTGACGGCTGCCCAGGTAAGGAACCTGCTTATATTGACCGGCGACTTTCCGGCAAACGAGGCCTTCGGGGGAAAGTCCAAGCCCGTATTTGACCTGGACCCGATACATGTCCTGCAACTGATAGAAAAAATGAATGCCGGGCTGGAACACGAGGTTATGCGCCGAACGATGACACTGACACCCACGGAGTTCTTTGCCGGGGCCTGCGTTTCGCCCTTCAAGAAGACCGAGGCCGAACTGATGGGGCAGTACTACAAGCTCAAAAAGAAAATAGAGGCCGGCGCGAAGTTTATTATCATACAGGTCGGTTATGACGCCAGAAAGTTCCATGAAATCCTGCAGTGGCTTAAGGTAAACGGCTACGACATCCCGGTGCTGGCCAATATCTACATCCTGCCCCTCGGCACAGCCAGGTTGATGAACTCCAACGGCATTCCCGGATGCGTGGTCACCGATAAACTAGTGGCCGAGCTGGCCGAAGAAGCAAAGGCAGATGACAAAGGCAGGGCCAGCCGACTTCTCAGGGCAGCCAAAATGTATGCCATCGCCAAGGGCATGGGCTTCGCCGGTGCCCACATCGGGGGACACGGTGTAACCTACAAGATGGTCGAATATATCATCGACAAGGGCGAGGAGCTAGCGCCGCACTGGCAGGAGCTGGTAGCTGAGTTTGACTTCCCTCAGGAAAACGGCTTCTACTTCTTTGAGCGCGACCCCAGAACAGGACTGAACACCAATAACCCGGCCATGCGACCCCTGAAGCCCTCGAAGCCACTGATGTACCGCTTCTCACGGTTGGCACATAAACTCCTCTTCAACCCGAAGAGTATCATTCTCAAGGCATTTCAGCGCATCGCACCGCGTATAGACTCCTCACCACGAATGAAGAGGACATTCGGTTACTTCGAACATCTTGCCAAGGTAGCGCTCTTCGGCTGTATGAACTGTGGCGACTGCGCCCTGACCGATGTCGCTTACCTGTGTCCCATGTCGCAGTGCCCCAAGAACCAGAGGAATGCACCATGCGGGGGAAGCTATGACGGCTGGTGTGAGGTCTACCCGAACGAGAGGAAATGTGTCTGGGTGAAGGCCTACGAAAGGCTGAAGGCTTACAGGGAAGAGGACGAAATAGGCGACCATATCGTTCCGCCATGCAACTGGGAACTGTTTGAGACCCCCTCCTGGCTGAACTTTGCCCTGGGTAAAGACCACTCGTCAAAAAGTGTGGGGATAAAACCACCAGAAAAGAAGTCGCTAAAAAAGAAGACAACCACTGATTAAAATAGGTAAAGGTGGCCATATGCCTGGATGCCACTCAGGGATATGGCCACCAGGACTATCCATCAGGCAAGATGCACTACGGCCACATCACAAATTCGCCAACGAGCTCACTAACTATTAACCAGATTGCGATAAAGAGTAACAGCACTGCAAATAACCTTCTGAGCAAGCCCGTTCTCGTCTGTATAGAGAGACCGGAGCCGAGCCACCCCCCTACGAACGCAGCCGCCGCCAGGGGCAGGGCGATAAGGATATCGAATGACCCTCCGACGATATGCCCGCAAAGACCGGCAATTGCCGTAAAACCTACCATGAGAGCTGAAGTACCGATAGCTATCCGTACAGGCACGCTTCCCAGTAATACCATCGCCGGCACTTTAAAAACACCCCCCGATATACCAATCATACCTGCCATAAAGCCGGCGATAGTGGTAATGGGCATAAGCCAGGGCAACCGTACCATATAGTTGGAATCGCCCAGGGTCCGCTGCCAGTAGCCCCATCGGCGTACCGGGATACTCTCCCTCTCTACAATATCCCTGACCATGAAGAAACTCACCAGGACAAGCGCTGCCGCAAACACCATTTTCAGCGCCAGTGCATCGATATAGTTTGCCACCAGACCACCAATGAAAGCCATGACGAAGGTCGGGGGCTCGATTACTAGTGCTAGCTTCCAGTCAACATAGCTACGCTGACTGTACCTGATGAACGCCGATATTGACGTGCCCAGGATAACAAAGAGACTGGTGGTGACCGCATCGTGGATGCTCATCCCAAGTGCAAGGAGTATCGGCACATAGATAACGCCACCACCAATACCTACCATCGAAAATGCCGTGGATGCAGCCAGGATGGCGAAAGCAGCAATAATTACTGAAGCAACCGGCATATCACACTTCTGGCGTAAATACAGTACAGACCGCTATACATTAAACAGGAAGGTGATTACATCACCGTCCTGAACAGTATAAGTCTTGCCCTCCGTCCGTAGCAATCCTCTCTTGCGAGCTTCGGCGAGACTGCCGCACTTGACGAGGTCGTCAAAACTGATGACTTCTGCCCGGATAAAACCACGCTCCATGTCCGTGTGTATCTTCCCGGCAGCAACTGGCGCTTCCGTGCTGTCCGTCACCGGCCAGGCCCTGACCTCAGCCGAGGCGATGGTGAAGAAAGTGACCAGTCCCAGCAGTTCGTAGGAGGCACTGATAACCCGGTCAAAGCCGGATTCGGTCAGGCCAAACTCACCGCGCCAGGTGGCGGCGGTATCGCTATCAAGCTGGGCCAGCTCCATCTCCAGCTTACCACACAGGGCAATAACACGGCACTTCGGTTGCGAGAAAGTCGAACCCAGCTCTGCCTCCATATTCCTGGCATCCGGCAGGCTGTTTTCGCCGATGTTGACAACAATCAGCAGCGGCTTGGCAGTGAGGAACTGGAAATTACTGATGGCCTTTATCTCCTCCGGGGTCAATGTCTGCTCGCGGATAGGTATCTCATCCTCCAGGCCAGATTTTATCTTCGTCAGCAGTTGCTGCTCTCGCAGGACAAGCTGGCGCTCCGTCGGTTTAGCCCCTTTCAGAGATTCCTCAATTCTGCCCAACCTGCGCTCGATGATAGCCAGGTCGGAGAAGGTCAACTCCAGGTTCATCGTGGAAACGTCCCGGGCAACGTCCAGACTGCCTTCAGTAGCAGGGATGCTGTCATCCTGAAACTCACGGACAACGTTAATCAGAGCGTCAACCTTGCTCAACTGGGCCAGCAGCTGGCCTCCGATACCCTTGCCCTCAACCAAACCCTTAACGGAAGCGCCGATATCGATGTATGATACCGTGATTGGGACAGTCTTCTGGGGCTTAAGGACATCGGTCAGTACGTTAAGTCGCGAGTCGGCTACCCTGGCCACCCCCACATGCGCTACGCCTTCCTGCGGGTGCTTTGACGTGTCTGCTTCACCTGCCGTCAGGGCATTAAAAAGCGTTGTCCGGCCACTCTGGGGAAGTCCGATTATGCCGATTTCAATATTCATACCTGGCCTATACCACTACTGATAACGCCGGGAAGACGGATACTTTTAGGTATTTTACTCCCATTGGAACTGTGGCTCAAGGCAATGTGCTTACCAGTGTGATTGGTAACAGAGTATTCATAAAGCACCCCACCACTATCTGGCGGCGGAAGTCCCATCTTCTAGATTCCTCTCCCCGAGGAGAAAAGGGAAACATGGTAAGGGTAGCAAAACCCCGTCCGTGCTACCCTTCCCTGAGATAGCGGATTATCTCACGCGGACCGGGTGTTTTACCGTACATCAGCAGGAAGACACGGAAGGCCTTGGCCGCCAGGAAGATACCGCCCACAATACCCGCTATCATCAAACCGATGCTTAACAGCAACTCCCATAGCGGGATTTCTGACATACCGAGGCGAACGAAGACAGACATCGGGGCGGTAACCGGAATCAGGGTGAGTACCGTGCCGACCACGTGGTCAGGGTTGTCCCGGAGGAAAATGATGAAAATGTAGAAAGGCAGAACAGCCGGTAGCATCAGGGCTACCACCATTTGCTGGCTCTCCTTGGCATTAGCGCCGATGGCACCCATACCGGCCTCAATAACGGCGAACAACAGATAGCCCAGGATAAAATAGACTATCCCGAGAAGCAACATGTTTTCCGGTATCTTGAGCCCTGCCATTAACCCACCGACAACGTCCGAGGCCAGCTGCGTTAGTGTAATCAGCGAGACCAGCCAGACAATCACCTGAATCAGTCCAGCCGCACCGAGTCCGAGAATCTTCCCGGTGAGCAATTGCCGCGGAGAGACGGAAGAGAGCAGGACCTCCATGACCCGGTTCTCCTTCTCCTCACCCAGTCCCTGAAGCAGGTAACCCGATGAACTGCCGATGGACATTATCAGCAGGAAAGCGAATATCATAGGGACAAGGAAGGACTCGAATCCGCCCTGGTCTTCGGCTATATTGCCGGTCTCATCAAGCCTGATATTAGCCAGCAGCATTGGTATTTTCACCCGCTCGGCTATCTCCGGACTTGCCTGTCCTTCAAGAAGGTTACTCTGCAGGAACTTTGTCATGGCCGAACGGGTTGCCTCCGGGACCTCGAGCTCCTTTTCCAAGACATACCTGCTGACTATCCCCTGCGTCAGATAGTCCGGCGGAATGACAAAATACTCATCTATCTCCTCAACAAGCAGAGCACTTGTGGCCTCATCCTGCGAATTGAACGGGATAAAAGTAAGGTCGTCCTGAAGCGTATACTCACTGAACCCGCCGACCTCATCCACATAGCCAATCGTGGGAAATTCCTGCTCACCGGTGCCAACACCCTGGACAATCATGTAGATGCCAATAGCAGTAAAACCAATTAATGGAAAAACCACGGTCATGATAATGAAGCCTTTTCGCTTCACCAGCGTGAAAAATTCGTGTCTGAAAATCAGCAGCGTCTTGTTCATCGGTTTTCGTCCATGAATAGTATCTTAAATTACTTCCCCATAGTCAAGGAGCATGCCGTACTACTTACTTTAAATAAGTGGTCGCTGGGCATGCCACAATGATATTTATCAGTCTGATGAAGATACGATTGTCTTTCTGATATAATCACATCATAGTAATCACATCACAAAGGAAATCAAAATGGCCGAAATGAAGGAATTGGCTGAACAGCTAGACGAGTTAAGACCCTCCTTATCCGAGGTAGGAAATCCGCCTCATACATTTGCTGTCGAGCTTGCGGAGCAGGAGAATGAAACCAGTGTCCGTATCAGGTACGATATTTACCTGAATGCAGAAGGTGCGCAGGAGTTAATCGATAGAGTCAGGCTAAAAAGAAATAATGAGTCGTTGGAGGTTCAGAAGCTAAGGGACTGGTTTGCCCAGCTGAAACAGGAACGAGAAGAGGATGAGCTTTATAACCAGATACTGGACGGGATAGAGCTACATGTAGAAGAGCTTGATAAGGGGTTTATTGACGAAGATGACGAGGATGACTTTGGCTGGTGACTGCCGATAGAGCGCAGGCCGATCAGGATTTTCGATAGAAAGAACCGAGATTCAAACTCACAGCTAGGTTAGGCAGATTTCAACAAGCATCCCTCAGTTTTCAGCGACAACCTGAAGGAAGATGTCATGCAGGGGTGGGGTGGCTACCTCGAAACGACTTATGGTAATCCCCTTCTGTAGCAGTTGCGCCAGCACTTGCTGCGGAGTCGTGCCGCTGTCCAGAAAGAGTTCGGTGCGGCCATCGTGGTCCTGCCTCCTGGTGATGCCACTCACCTCTCCCAGCTCCCCTTCATACTCCAGCAGGACAGAGTTGTTCCGATAACGCGATTTAATCTCGGCCAGATTGCCATAGAGGACGGTACGACCCTCGTCTATCATCACAATGCGGTCGCAGAGCTCCTCGATGTCGTTCATCCGGTGGGTGCTGAGCACGATAGCCGTACCCCGATTCCGCAATTCGAGCACCATATCCTTGATACGCTCGGTATTGACTGGGTCCAGATTGGCAAAGGGTTCATCGAGGATAACCACCCTGGGTTCGTGGATAATGGTGACCAGGAACTGGACAAACTGTCCCATGCCCCGGCTCAGTTCCTTCACCTTTTTCTGTCTGTGAGAAAAGAGGTCTGCCTGCCGGAGTAGCTCGTCAGCCCTCTCCGCAGCCAGACGACTATCCATGCCTTTCAGTGTAGCCAGATAGACAAGTGACTCGACCACCGTCAGGTTCAGGTACAGGCCCCTTTCCTCAGGCAGGTAGCCGATGCTGTCCTTAACGACTTCACCGGAGCGTTCGCCGAGTACTTTAGCCTCTCCGGAGTCAGGCTTGATAAGATCCATGATTATGCGAATGGTCGTTGTCTTACCGGCACCGTTTGGGCCGATAAGGCCGAATATCTCGCCCTCACCGACGTCAAAGGAGACATCATTGACCACGGTCCTGTCACCGTAAATCTTTGACACGTGATTAACTTCAATATAAGGCATGAATTTCAACCTCTACAGCGCTCTCTACTATAATATCTATCGTAGCCAATATTGCCCGGGCTAACTGCTTCCGGCAGCCAGTATCTCAGCCATTTGCCTGCCCATTTTCCTGGATTCCTCAATCAACTCAGTCTGGGTCTTGGGGTCAACATCAGGCGCACCGGAATTTCCACTCAAAGTAAGTAACTCGGCATCCGCCCGTCTCACCAGTTTCTTTAGCTCTTCAACAGTCTGGTCAGCCCCGCGTCGCCCGGCAATGGCAATCAGACCAGCACACTTGGCACTTAATCCCATATCATGCCTGAAAAGGAAAAAGCTTCTATCCATAAAGGCTTTCATCTGTGCCGATATGGTACCGAAATAGACCGGACTGGCCAGAATAACCCCGTCCGCCTGGCTGAATTTCTCCAGAATCCACTGGCCATCATCCTTCTGCTGACACTCAGGAAATGAAGCACAATTCTCGTGTGCCTGGCAGGGACCGACCTTGTACTCGTTCAATACTATTTTCTCGGTTTCAATTCCGCGGGAAGCCAGCTCACCGAGTGCCTGGTCGATAAGGTAGTTGGTGTTACCATGAAGTCTCGGGCTACCTCCGATAGCAACGACCTTCATCTTAACCTCCACACTATTTTTAAATCGGGCAAACAGAACAGGTCTTATCGACCCGTTCTATGTGATTATAAAAAACAAACGGCCCCATAATCAAATAAGAGCCAATATCTGTTAGGTAGAAGTGGTTTACTGGTGTTGGCCCTTTACCCCGCCTGCCAAAGCCTTTTTATACCGACTTTGCTACATAAAACCATGGGCACCCATTGACTTTATATGGCGTCATTATTGCCACAAAGCAACCTCTATTATAGAATGTGTTCGTTCTGATAGTGTCGAGGGTAACCAAGATAGCCCGGTCCTCAAAGAATCTCGCTAAGTGTAAACGGTGTGCCTCGGCTCTCTTGTCAGGGGAATCGAAGGTAGACGAAAGGAATCCTACAAGGCTATGAAAGCAAATCAAGAGACAGAAATTGCGGCGATGAATGTCATAAACCAGTTCGCCGAAGCATTCGCCAGGCGCGACCTCAAAGCAATGATGGCGCTGTATGCCCCAGACCCTGATGTAGTTGCCATTGGCACAGGGGGTGATGAGAAGCGCATCGGACCGGCTGATATCAAGGCCCTTTTCGAACGCGACTTTGCGCAGTTCGAGGACGCATCCTTGGAGGTTGGCCGGCATTCAGTTTCAGCGGCAGGTTCAGTGGCATGGGTAGCAGCAGATGCCATTGTCCACACAGACACCGGAGACCGGAGAATTAATTTACCGGTCCGATTGACTGTCGTGCTGGAGCGACGGGGAGACAGGTGGTTTATCGTACAGTTTCACGGATCCACGCCGGCTGCCGGGCAAAAAGAGGGTGAAGCATTCCCGACATAGTAGTATAATGTGAACGCTGACAAAGCTGACAAAGGAGGACTAACCGATGGAATGGGGAATGGCAAACCGTTTAGCACAACTGATTCAGAAAGACGGGCATGTCCTTGTCCTGCCGGTAGACCACGGCTACTTTCAGGGCCCCACCCGCAAGCTGGAGGAGCCGGGTAAAACAATCGAGCCACTCCTGCCATACGCCGACGGCCTTTTTATCACCCGCGGCGTGCTACGCTCATCAGTCGACCCCGAATTCTCGAAGCCAGTTATTCTAAGAGTATCCGGCGGCACCAGCATGGTCGGTAAAGACCTCGCCAACGAGGGCATCACTACCAGCATGGAGGAGGCAATCCGCCTTAACGTCTCGGCGGTGGGCCTGTCTATCTTCGTCGGTAGCGACTACGAGAAGGAGTCCCTCCTCAACCTCTCAAAGCTCGTCAACGAGGGAGAGAGATACGGCATACCGGTGATGGCCGTTACCGCAGTGGGACGCGAGCTGGAGAAGCGTGACGCCCGCTACCTGGCTATGGCCTGCCGCATCGCCGCCGAACTGGGAGCGCGGGTAGTCAAGACCTACTGGTGCGAGGAGTTTGATAAGGTGGCCACGGGTTGCCCTGTCCCCGTCATCCTGGCCGGTGGCCCGCAAGTCGATACCGAGCGCGAGGTCTTCGACTTCGTCTATGACGGTATCCAGAAGGGCGCTATCGGCGTAAACCTGGGGAGGAATGTCTGGCAGAACGAGCACCCGATAGCTATGATTCGGGCGATACGGGCGGTCGTCCACGACAAGGCGACCCCGCAGGAGGCCGAAGAACTTTACAATGGCCGGAAACAGGAAAGCTGACATACCATGAGCAATACGATGCGGGTGGCCATGTGGTACAACAACCGGGACGTGCGTATCGAGGAGGTGCCTGTCCCGGAAATCGGGCCCGGCGAGCTGCTGGTACGCATCGAGGCCAGCGGTATCTGCGGCAGCGATGTCATGGAGTGGTACCGCCTCGACCGTGCCCCGCTGGTGCTGGGCCACGAGATCGGCGGACAGGTCGTCGAGATGGGCGAGGGTGTGTACAATTACCAGGTGGGCGACCGTGTCACAGCAGCCCATCATGTCCCCTGCAATGTTTGCCACTACTGCCTGACCGGCCACCATACCGCCTGCGAGACCCTGCGTCAGACGAATTTCCACCCGGGCGGCTTCGCCGAGTACGTCCGCCTGCCGGAAATCAATGTCGACCGCGGGGTGTTCCTGTTACCCGATAACATATCTTATGAAGAGGCTGCTTTTGTTGAGCCACTGGCCTGCGTACTGCGCGGGCAGAGGATTGCCCGTGTAGCTCCGGGCAGCAGCGTGCTCGTCATCGGCAGCGGGATTGCCGGACTGCTCCACGTAATGCTGGCCCACAGCCTGGGGGCGGGGCGGATAATAGCCACCGATATCAGTCATTACCGTCTGGAAGCAGCAAAACGTTTCGGGGCCAATGATACCATTCACGCCAGCGAAGACGTACCGGCCCGACTCCGCGACATTAATGGCGGGCGCCTGGCCGACACCGTTATCGTCTGCACCGGTGTCGCTCCCGCCATCGAGCAGGCACTTCACTGTGTGGACCGCGGGGGGACTGTCCTACTCTTTGCCCCCACCGACCCAGGTGTCACCATCCCGCTATCGATAAACGACCTTCTCTTCCGTAACGACATCACCATCACCACCTCTTATGCCGGCAGCCCGGCCGATTACCAGACCGCCGTTGACCTGATTGCCGCCGGTACCGTGCCGGTGCGCCAGATGATAACCCACCGCTTCGGGCTGGCAGATACTCAGGAAGGTTTCCGTCTGGTCGATGAAGCGGATGAGTCCATCAAGGTCATCATCGAGCCACAGAGATAGCTATTCGATACAGGGATGTCGCCTCAGGAAGTCAATGATCACATTAGCGCTCTGTTCAACCGCCTCAAGGAAAAAACCGTGACCTATCCCCTCCAGCATAACAAGTTCGGCATTGGGTATCCTCGAAGCAAGCAGCCTTGAATTCTCTGGAGAAACCATCTTATCGGTATCCCCGCAAAGAACCAGGGTGGGAGCTTTAATCTCGGGGAGACGGCCATAGTTATCATAGTTTATTATAGCTTCGTACTGAGCTATCAGAGCATGGATAGGCGTAATATATTCCGTTACCTTCGTAATATACTGGTCAACAATATCTTTTTCGCTTCTGATGAACTCTTGACTAACCAAGAAATTAAGCATTTCCCTCTCATGCTCTTCAGGCGTCTGCTGCTGGATAAGCTCAAAGTCGTGCAGGAAGTTTCCAGCGGGTTTATCCAACTTAACAAGGTTGGGAATTCCGCAGTGAGTGCCCCCCAAGATAAGACTCGATACCCTCTCCGGGTAGCGAAGAACAAGCTGTTGGGCGATGCACCCGCCCATAGAGATGCCAAAGATATGAGCAGTATTAATGCCGACAGCATCAAGCAATCCGGCGACATCATTTGCCATAATCTCCATTGTATAGGGGATATCGGGCTTACCACTTTGACCGGTGCCCCGATTGTCGAAAGCGACTACACTGTATTCTAGGGATAATAAAGGAATCAACCGAAACCAATGCCCTATATGACCACCATATCCCATAATCAGGACTAGCGGTTCGCCCTCTCCGTGAGTTTCGTAGTAGATGTTAACGTCACCTACTTTAACTGTGGGCATTTTGCCCTCCTAAGTCATTCGGTGTCGCCTCAGGAAGTCCAGCGTTATCCGGTCTGGTTCATCTCCTGCCTCGATGAGTATATGTCCCGCACCCGGGAATATCACCAGTTCGGCGTTCGGTATCCTTGACGCCATAATACGAGCGTTTTCTACCGGGACCAACCGGTCGGCATCCCCGTGGATTATCAGAGTAGGCGCTTTGATCTCCGGCAGGCGCTCGTAAATATCGGTAGTACAGGACACCTGCTGTTGTCTCCTGATACCCTGTGAAGAGGCATACTGTTTCAGCCGCTCGGTCTTCATTCTTTGTATGACGCCCGGATTTCTGGCAGCGAACTCCGGTGTCACACACAACCGCATCATGGTTTCGGCCCTTTCTTCAGGGTCTGCCATCGCCGGACTGGAAAGAATCTTCGCAACCTCAGCATCCGGCTCGACCATGTGCGGGCCCCCGCAATGTGTCACGGATAAAACGAGGCTTCTCACCCTATCAGGATAAAACAGGGCAAATAACTGGGCTATGCCTCCCCCAAGCGATGCACCAAAAACATGCGCTGAACTAATATCAATGGCATCAAGTAATCCGGCAACATCTCCGGCCATCATCTCCATGGTATAGGGAATATCGGGGGCATCAGTCCGGCCTGCCCCCCTATTATCAAAAAAAACCAAACGATATTCTGGAGAGTATATCGGGATTAGCTCGGTGTAAATCTCGGTGGTCACGGCAGCGCCATTTATCATGACCAGCGGCTCTCCATTTCCATGTATCTCATAATACATATTGATATCGCCGACCTTTACCACAGGCATATCAGCACACCTCCACTCACCAGAGTAGAGAGAGCATAAACCACCAGTTCAGCCATGTCAAGGCACAAAAAGCGGAGTAATATGAAGGAAAATGCCGATTTTGACCTAATTTACCCTTGACATCGGCCAGAGAATAGCTTACCCTAATGAAGATTATCTCATTAAGGGGGGAGCACCGATGGAAGCATACTGCATGAAGTGTCGCGCTAAGAGAGAAATGAAAGACACCAAAGCCATTACCATGAAGAATGGTAAACCAGCCACTCAGGGCGTCTGCCCAAGATGCGGCACCAAGATGTTCCGCATTGGCAAAGGCTAGAGCCAGAACAGCCTCAGAACACTGCTGATTACGATTACAGCGCCGGTGTAATGCCGGCGCTGTCGATTACCTGATAAGAGACCTGCCGAGCAGCTCATTACCTATGTTTTCTCCTTCTCCTCTGTGCTGAAGTCGAGCGCTATCGAGTTCATGCAATAGCGCTGACCTTCCGGCAGTGGACCGTCATCGAATACATGACCAAGGTGGGCATCACAGCGCGCGCACCTGACCTCGGTGCGGGCCATACCAAGGCTATTATCCGGTGCCGTTTCCACCGACTCTGGTGAAATTGGCAAGCGGAAACTCGGCCAACCGGTACCAGAATCATACTTTGCCTCGGAGCTGAACAGCCTGTTGCCACAGCACACACAAGTGTAGACACCCTTGTCCTTGGAATTGTAGTACCTACCGGAGAAAGCAGGTTCGGTACCGCCACAACGGGCGACCTCGTACTGCTCGGGCGTTAGCTGCCGGCGCCACTCGCCGTCGCTTTTTACCACTTTTTCCATATTTTCACCCTGAAAAGCTTCTTAGCCCACGGGCACCAGGTACAGCTTACCGCCCTCACCGGCCTCTTTGACCATTTCCGAGTGCATCAGGGGTACGAGCTGGACCTTCAACTCTGTCTCAGAGAGTCCCAGCCCTTCCATCACCTCTTCCCTGGTCACCCTGCCCCTACTCTTAACAAAATCGTAGACACTCCGTTCGAGCTCGGTGAGTTTTTCAGCGCGCTTCATACCCGGCTGTACTCCGGAACGCTTGTCGACATAGGTCGCCCACGGGTCACACTCCTTCATCGACAGTCCGGTGTCCATCAGGCAGTCTTCACAAAATACCTTGCCCTGATATATGTAGCTCTGGTTCTCGGTCAGTTCGCGATGACAACGGTTACACTCCACGGTTATCACCCCCCTACCTCATAATGTACCTGCCCTATTTTACCATTACTCATACAAGTGCCATCAAGCAGCCATTTAATCCCGCAGTATATATTAATCATTATGTTAATCAGATACATTATTGCGCCCCGGAATCAAGCCAAGTATAATGAGCCTGAGGTCAACCACAATGTCCCCTTTGGATTTCCCCAGAAGCGTTCTGGTAGAGACTACCCTGCGGTGTCCGGCCGACTGTATCTTCTGTCCCAATAAGAAGATAACCGACCGTCCCATAGATATGCCCTGGGAACTGTTCACAAAGATAGTTGACGATTGCCGGGGAAAAGGTGTTACAGAGTTTCATCCCTTCATAAACGGCGAGCCGCTGGCCAGCCCTTACCTGGAAGATTCCCTCGATTATATTTCTCGAAATTTACCAGAAGCAGCTGTTCACATTTACACTAACGGCTATCTCCTTGATGATTCAACGGCTTCGATTTTGCTGCGGTGTCGCAATGTACGCGAGGTCCACTTCTCCATCGACGGTTTCTCCAAGCAGGTCTATGAACAGCACCGTCGTGGACTTGTCTACGAGCGTGTAATCGCAAATGTCAGGAGCTTCCTGGACAGGCTCAGGCATCATCCGGAACGGATAGCCACGCGTGTGGTCTTCACCATGACGCCCGATAACGAAGGAGAGGTAACGGCCTTCCGCCGCTTCTGGGATGGGCTGGTTGATATGGTTGATGTGTTGCCGTGTGATGGCCGTGGAGGCGAAGGCCGGTTACCGGCTTTTATGGATGCACAAAGGCTCGGCTGTTTCCAGGTTACGGACCGCACTTATATTCTATCTGATGGTACTGTAGTGCTTTGCTGCAAGGACTGGGCTGGCTATACGGCGCTCGGGAACGTAAAAGATGAGTCACTGCAGTCTATCTGGAACTCCCCGGAGTACCGACGCCTGCGTGACGATATAGGCCAGGGTAGAATCGCCGATTGCGAGGTCTGCCGCCGGTGCGTGTCCGATAAGCTTTAGGCGCTATTTGCCTTGTGCCCCTTCACAATCAGCATGATGTGCTGCGGTACTATCTCCTGCGTTTCCGCAATCTCGCCGGTGTGCTCCGTCATGATTTTATCGATAGTGAGTGTGACCTCGGGTAACTCCGTGTTGTAGTCGTGGAAACCAAGGACACCGCCTTCGACCAGATTTTGCCAGATAATATGAAAATCGTTACGTACGTAGTCCGGATGGTGATTACCATCAATAAAACCGAAGATAAACTTCTGCTCCGGAGGAAAGGAGACCGCCTTCGAGTCCTGTCTGATAGTGACAATGTTGTCCAGACCTCGGACAGCTTCCTCATAGACATCAAGCTGTGAACGCCCTTGGAGGAAAGCCAGGTAAATATCGGACATCCTGATACCATCGGGCGTTGCCGTATCGTCGACGTCGGGATTAAAGATGTCAATGGCGAAAATGCGTTTGTCGTGCTTACGAGCATACCTGGCCAGCTTGGCAGTACCGCCACCCACGAAGGAACCGATTTCAACCAGGTCCCCCTCCAGCCTGTGCAGCGAGCGTGCCTCTATAAAATCAAGTAGTACCTCATAGCCAACGAAGTCAATGGCTAGAGCTTTTCTGGGGTACAGATTTCGTAGGAATTGGCGTAGACTCTGCATCTGGGTCTATCTTAGAGAAGATTCAGTATGGTCGATTCGGAGTCGGCAAGTACTGCCAGTATTACGCCGGCGGCTGTCCAGGTGGTCTTTTCGTCCGGGGGATATATTATTTCCTCCGGTAGCCTGATTCCCGTCCAGAAACCGCCGTCTGTGTCCTGCATCGGCAGTACCCAGTCCAGCAGGGTATCGGCTACTTCGATTTCACCAATACCGACCAGTGCCATCGCCAGCTCACAGGTCTCGGCAACGGTAACCCAAGGCTGGTCAAGCGAACATTTGCATCCCCAGCCATCGACGACAAACTCCGGCCACTGTCCCGCAAGGTGCTGGACAGCCTCTTCGCCAGAGACCATCCCCGTGAGTACAGGATAGTACCAGTTCATTGCATAACCACGCCGGTTATCACCTTGGACATCGAAAAGTTCGGGGTGTTCCCTGATAGCCCAGGCCAACCTAGTGGTTGCCCTCTCCCAGTCTGGGCGGTCAGACCCAAGCGTCCCGGCAATCTTTACCGCGCTGGTGATGCTCTGACAGATGCAACTCGAGCCCGTCAGCGGTGCACTCGGCCAGGGTATGTCCTGATAATCGAGTGCCCAGTAGACTTCCCCGGTCGGCTGTTGCAGGCTCAGCGTGAAATCGATGCCCTTTTCCACCACCGGCCACATATCATGGAGAAATCGTTTATCTCTGGTTACCACATAGTGGAGCCACACCCCGCTGGCTACATAGGCGCTGTGGTTGGTGTCCTTGGCAGGCTCCTTCCGTTGATCGTCATGGTAGGTATACCACCAGCTCCCGTCAGGGTTCTGTATTTCGGCCAACCAGCGATAAGCCTTCACGGCAGGCTCATGCATCCCGCACATGTCCAGAGCAATGGCACACTCGACGTGGTCCCAGGGGTCGGTCACGCCGTTCTCATACCAGGGGATAGCGCCGGAAGGCAGCTGGCGGGCAACAATGAATTCACCGATATTATCGATAAAACGCCGCAGGTGCGAAGTCGTCATCCTGGAGCTAAGCATCGGTATCCCCCCAATGGTTCTTGCGAGCATAGAGGACGACACTCTTGGCAGTAAGGGGATTGAGCATTTTCTCAAGCAAACGAACTGGCCTTGTCCCGGTCGTGATATCCCAGACGAGGAAGCGATGGTAGAGAGCTGGAATACGTGCGTCTCTCCGGTTGATGCCGAAGATACAGCGAAGTAGCCAGTAGAAGAAGTGGAGGCCATGTTTGCGGCGACTGGTAAAAACATGGAGTCCGTTCTCCTGCAACAGGGTGACAAGCTGCCGAAAACGGTATTTGCGGACGTGCCCCCCGGGCTGATTGCGGTATTCCGGTGATATTCTCCAGTATATGGCCTCGCTGAAGTAGGTGGGCACGCTGATGGCCAGGGTACCGTCGTCTTTGAGAACACGGGTCAGCTCACGTATTGCCTGCTGGTCATCAGGGACGTGCTCCAGCACTTCGGAACAGATGACTTTATCGAAATGGGTATCCTTGAAGGGTAGTCGCAGGGCATCCCCTCTACAGACAGACCAGTTAGCCCGGGACTCTCCTGCCTGCTCCATAAGGTTCAGGAGGTAGTGCGTCTTGGCTACGTTTTCCGGGTCAATGTCCAGGGCACAAACGGTGCATTCGGTCTCCTTGCACGCCTGCGAAGCGTGTCTCCCCTCACCACAGCCAACATCGAGCAGCCGTTCGCCCTCTTGGAGCCGCAGCAGGTCATAGTCAACTGTGAGCATCCAGAAGCTCCTCGTATACCCGGACGGTATTGACGGCTGTCTGACGCCATGAGAAGTTTTCCAGAACACGCTGCCTGCCGGTATTCCCCATGTTACTGCCAAGTTGTTTATCAAGGAGCAGACACTTAAGGGCTGCTGCCAGGTTATCCGGGTCTGCCGGCGGTACCAGGAGACCGGCTTTACCATCTTTACCCACCACTTCTGGCAGGGCACCGGCATTTGTCGAAACTATCGGTAGACCACAGGACATCGCTTCTGCCGCGGGGAGTCCAAATCCCTCGTAGAGGGACGGGACAACAGCTATCTCGGTGCTGGCATAGAGCCGGGCCAGTTCGTCCTTATCTATCTTTCCGGTAAATGTTACGGCATCCGCAAGTCCGTGTTTCCGAATGAGGCGGGTCGGTTCACCATCCGGCGAACCGTTACCGACCACGGTAAGCTTCGCCGGGATTTCCTGTCTGACCTTATGGAGGGCTTCCAGCAGGAAAGGGAGGCCCTTAATATGCCCGTTACCGCTACTAACCATTATCAGGCTATTAGGCTCCTTGGGGAATTTGCCATTATTGTCAAAGAAGTCAGAGTCAACGCCATTAAGGATGACCCGGAGAACGTTACGTCTGACCTTAAGGATACGGTGGATATCTTCGGCTGAGTTCTCAGAGACGGTTATAATCCGGTCCAGATTCCGGGATACCC
The DNA here is from genome assembly GCA_011171075.1 of Dehalococcoidia bacterium. GTDB lineage: Bacteria > Chloroflexota > Dehalococcoidia > Dehalococcoidales > Fen-1064 > W589. The sequence goes on from DUFD01000017.1 coordinate 63,344, forward strand.
GGTTTTGCATACCGATAAATGAGTAGAACCTCATCAACCGGAACCTGTCCCAGAGGTTTTTTGCCTGGGACAGTGCCAGGCGACGGTCTACAGGTATCGGGTGGTGGATAGTGGCCACCACTGGTACCCCGAGGCGCTTCATCAGAAGCACTCCCCAGCCGAGACACTGGTTATCGTGGATGATATCGAACTTCACCTCTGGCATTAGAGCTCGTAGATGGTTATAAGCGCGGATGCTGAAGGTAAATGGCTCAGGAAATGTGCCCAGAGATACCGCCAGGAATTCATACAGGCGCAGGGGATTGCGCAGGCGTGGAATCTCCTGCCACCACCTGCGCGTCGACTCATACAGGTTCAGGCTTTCCAGCTTGTGTACCGTGATACCATCAGCGACCTCAGGATAGGGTGGACCGGACAACACATGTACCTCATGCCCCAGTTTCTGGAGCTCTCTCGAGAGATAATAGATATATATGCCCTGCCCGCCGCTGTACGGATTGCCTCTATAGGATAAAAGACAGATTCTCAACTGTATCCGCTCTTCTCCGTTATCACGGTATACGCTGGTACATCAATATGCCAATGTACCGCCAGCCCTGAAGAGGCACGAAGCGGATAAATAATACTACGAGAAAACACGAAATGCAAGTCGGAATGCATATTTATATGGAACTCTGTCCCACTTTTCCAATGCAAATCGTATCCCCTCAATCAATATTTCCGGTACAATACGCTCACCTTTGCCCACGTGACTCTCTTTATATGTTGGAAATCCCTTCCGCCAAACTGCCCCCTCACCGTTTCTTGTAGTCCGCAAGTGCGTCTCGCTTGATTTTCCTCTCGCGGACTGGACAGAAGACTATAAAATCGATGTCTCCTGCCTGTCCTGACTGCTACTTACGTCAGTGATTGACAATACTGCAAAACTATAGGACAATAGTTAATATAATTAACTATTTTGATAGGAAACTATTCTCTTTGGCAACCAATTATGCTCAAGGAGTGCCTGAAATGAATACCGAAATACTCGACAGCATCGCCGAAGACCTGTTTACCATCCCGCCCCTAATCGGCAGGAGTATCCGGAGAAAGCTGCTAAGGATAGCTATGGCACACATCCAGGAGGACATTTCACCACCCCACTTTGAAATTATGAAGACACTGGAAGAAGCCGGGGTGTTGCACGTCACTGAAATCGGTGAGAGATTACAGATACCTAAACCACAGATGACACACCTGATAGATAAACTGGTCTTTCTGGAAATGGTAGAGAGACAGCCAGACGCAAACGACAGGAGAATAATCAATATTACCCTTACCAGCAAAGGTAAAACACTCCTAAAAAAGCATCGCCGGATGATAGAGGACGCTATCAAGAAGAGCCTTGCTTCGCTGACCGATGAAGAACTGGCAGAGCTATCGACCTCATTGAGGAAGCTGCGCCAGATATTTTTAAAACTGGAATGACCACAAATATCATTACGTACTAATTCAAGCAAAGCCTGTTCAAGGGATTTCTAAGATGGAAAACGGGACGAAAATTATCGAAATACATGACCTGACCAGAAAATTCAAACAACTGACGGCAGTCGATTCAATTTCCTTTGACGTGTACAAAGGGGAGATATTCGGCTTCCTCGGTCCTAACGGGGCCGGCAAGACGACCACGATAAACATGCTGTGCACATTGCTAGCTCCCACTGACGGTAAGGCAACCGTAAACGGGTACGATATCCTGAAGCAGCGAAGGCAGGTACAACGGGTAATCGGTCTGGTCTTCCAGGACCCAACCCTTGATGATTACCTGTCCGCCGAGCAGAACCTGCGCTTTCATGCCTACGCTTACGGCGTCCCCAGGAGCGTAAGAGAAGAACGCATGAAACAGTTACTGGAATTGGTGGGACTATCAGACCGCCTCAAGAGCAAGGTAAGCACCTACTCCGGCGGTATGAAAAGGCGCCTGGAAATTGCGCGGGGCCTGCTGCATCACCCGCAGATTCTGTTTCTGGACGAACCTACACTCGGTCTTGACCCCCAGACAAGATTTCATGTCTGGGAATATATCCACGCGCTGAGGAAAGAAGAGGAGCTGACTATCTTCATGACCACCCACTACATGGACGAGGCAGAGAACTGCGACCGTATTGCTGTAATCGACCAGGGTAAGATAGTGGCACTGGATACCCCTGATAATCTGAAAGGCTCGCTGGGCGGTGATGTCGTCATGCTGGAGGCCGAGGAGCCGGAAAATGCCATACATGAACTGGAAGAAAAATACAACCTGTCACCCCATATTCAAGGCAAGACGATTACCTTCAATGTACCGCATGGTGAGACTTTCCTGCCTAAGTTCCTGCGCAACTTTCAGAGTAAGCTGGTTTCGGTCAGCGTGCACCGACCTACCCTGGACGACGTATTTCTGAAACTGACCGGCCATGCCATTCGAGACCAGGAAGCTGGTGCCTGGGAACAATTCAGAAGGATGATGCCACATTGAGGTAGCTATGGAAGCAGTGTCAAGAGCAACATGGGTTATCGCTTACCGGGACCTCCTTCGTTTCGTACAGGACCGTCCCCGTCTCATCGGTTCCTTCGCCATGCCGTTATTATTCCTGATAATATTCGGGGCTGGTTTCAATCGTGTCATCGGTGCCCTGGCACCGGGGGTTGATTTCATCCAGTTCATGTATCCCGGTATCGTTGCCATGACAGTACTGATGAGCTCCCTGATGTCAGGGCTTTCAATAGTCTGGGACCGAGAGTTCGGGTTCCTGAGAGAGGTCCTGGTGGCACCATTAAGCAGAACCGGCATTGTACTCGGTAAGGTAGCCGGTAATGCTGTGATTGCCATTGGCCAGGGATTTGTTATGCTGGCGCTGGCACCAATAGTAGGGGTACAACTCGATTTCATCCTGGTACTGAAGTTGATACCCCTGCTCCTCATCGTATCAATCCCTCTTTCTGGCCTTGGCATCCTGATGGCCTCGCGCATGCGTTCTCAGCAGGGATTCCAGATGCTGATGCAGATTATTATCACGCCTCTTCTATTTCTATCTGGCATGTTTTTCCCCATCAATAACGTGCCGGTATGGCTGGAGGTTGTCTCCAAGTTCAATCCCCTGACCTACGGCGTGGATGCCATCCGTCAGGTCTTTTTAAGCGGCAACGCATCATCTATTTCCGTAGACAGTAGCTATGCATTCGGCATCACTGTATTCGGCCATACCATGGGTATAATCGAGGACGCAATTGTCATGGCGGTCCTGGGCATCATACTTCTTTCGCTGGCTATCTGGGCATTCGGCAGGCAGGAATAGACTAAATAAGGATACGTAATCAAACTCATGGACAGACGCGGTGTCAGCATGCTTGATGATGACCGGGTCGGCAGATTGCTGCTGAAACTATCGGCCCCTGCCTTTTTCGGCATGTTCGTCATGACACTGTACAATGTGATAGACACCATCTTTATCGGCCATTACGTTGGTCCCCTCGGCATTGCCGGGCTTTCTATCGTATTCCCGTTCCAGATGCTGTCGATGGGTCTCGGGCAAATGTTCGGTATGGGTGGGGCGTCGGTAATCTCGAGATTAATCGGGGGTGGTAACCCTGCCAGAGCGGAGCGCGCCCTGGGTAACGCCATAACCTCTATCGTCATACTGTCGGCTATAATCACCATAGTCGGCCTGTCCAACGCAGACTTCTGGCTCAGACTTATGGGGGCCTCGGAGACCATCCTCCCCTATGCCAGGGATTACATGACAATCATTCTTATCGGGACAGTTTTCCGCACCTACGCCATGGCCTCGAACGCCTTGATAAGGTCCGAAGGAAATGCCCGCGTCCCCATGATAGGCATGATTATGGGAGCGGTAGCCAACATCATACTTGACGCGATATTCATTATACCGCTGGACATGGGCATAAAGGGGGCGGCACTGGCTACCGTGTTAGCCCAGCTGCTTCCTACTGCTTACTTCATCAGGTACTACTTCTCCGGAAAGAATTTCCTCAAAATCCACGCACAAAACCTGATTCTTGATTTCGGCATAATGAAAGATATTCTTGCCATAGGAGTCGCGTCGTTTGCCAGGACAATAGCCGGCAGTCTTTCGGCAATTCTGGTAAACAGGGTGCTCGTTAGCTATGGTGGTGACTTTGCCGTGTCAGCCTATGGCATTATTAACCGGATAATGATGTTTGCCATGATGCCGGGCATGGTTACCGGCCAGGGACTGCAACCAGTGCTGGGCTTTAACTATGGGGCAAAACGCTATGACAGAGCGCTGAGAGCTATGAAGATTGCCGTTATTGCCTCGACAGGCCTCTGTCTTATATCATTCATCATCCTCTATTTCATCCCGGAACCCATAATTCGTATTTTCACAACTGACAGCGAGCTTGTCGCTCTGGCTTCTCATGCTGCAAGACGCATCTTCCTGGCGTTGTATCTGATAGGTTTCATCATGGTGGGCTCACTAACGTTCCAATCAATCGGTAAAGCCACGCAGTCGTTCGTTACCGCCATATCGAGGCCTTTCCTGTTCTTGATTCCCCTGATATTTATACTACCGCTATACCTCGATGTAGACGGAGTGTGGCTGGCATTCCCGATATCCGACGGACTCACCTGCATACTGACCGTCATACTTCTTGTCCCCCAGATACGGGAGATGAGAAGAGCCAGGCTGTCAGCTATGCAGGCAATGGAAAGCGGTTCCCTCCCCAACCAACAACCTACTCACCACTCCCCTGAAGTGACCGATTCTCAATAGCCTGCGTTTTCTGCAAACGGCGAAGGTGCCGTTCTTCTCCGCTAAAGCTTGCCCTAAGGAAAGCGGTCACCAGTTCCATTGCCAGTTCAAGCCCGATTACGCGCGCGCCCAGGCAGAGGACATTCATATCGTCACGTTCGACACCCTGATGCGCCGAATAGACATCGTGACAGAGACCGGCCCTGATATCGGGCACCTTGTTGGCGGCGATACAGGCACCGACACCGCTACCGCACACCAGCACGCCACGCTGAGCTTCATCGGAAACAACCGCCTTTGTAACCGCCACTACGAAATCGGGGTAATCATCATCCGGTTCACAGGAATCAGCACCAAGGTCGAGTATCTCGTAGTTATCCCGAAGCCGTGCGACCAGTTCCTGTTTCAGGAGAAAACCACCGTGGTCAGCCCCCACAGCAACACGCGGCTTACCGTTACCAGCGCGACTCATGACTTCCTCCGCAATAGTTTTGTGGCTTCATCAGCAACGTGACGGGCATCAAGGCCCAGCTTCTGGTAGATAACCTCGCCCGGCGCCGAAACACCGAAACGGGAGAGACCAATGGCCACTCCTTCGGTACCAACATAGCGCTCCCAGCCGAGTCGACTGGCCGCCTCGATAGAGACACGTGCCTTTATCGCTGGTGGCAGTACCTTGTTACGGTATTTCTCCGGCTGGGCATCAAACAGCTCCCAGGACGGGAGTGAGACCACCCTTGCCGAAATGCCTTTTTTCTGGAGAAGTCTGCCTGCTTCCAGGGCAATGTGAACCTCGGAGCCGGTACCGATTAGGATAACATCCGGGTGCCGGGCTGCTTCCCACAGGACATACCCACCCTGACGAAGTCCGCTGGCCGTGGCCAGTTCGGTCTGATTCAGTACCGGCAATTTTTGCCGACTCAGCACCAGGGCTGTCGGGCCATGCTGCCTCTCCAGTGCGACTTTCCACGCCTCTACCGTTTCATTGGCATCGGTGGGGCGAATCGTTACCAGGCCGGGCACTGAGCGTAAACCGAGTAGCTGCTCGACCGGCTGGTGGGTCGGCCCGTCCTCACCCAGCCCGACCGAGTCATGAGTGAAGATGTATATCACGCGGATACCCATCAGCGCCGCCAGCCGCACGGGCGGCCGCATGTAGTCGTAGAAGATAAGGAAGGTGCCGGCATACGGGATAATACCGCCGTGAAGCGACATACCGCTGGCGATTGCCCCCATGGCGTGCTCCCTGACACCGAAGTGCATATTATGCCCACCGTAATCGGCAAATCCGTAGTCCCCACAACCCTCGAGTAACGTTTTTGTAGACGGCGCCAGGTCGGCGGAACCGCCCATGAACGTGTGTACCTTTTCAGCAATGGCATTCATCACTCTGCCCGAAGCCTCACGGGTAGCGAGCAGCTTCTCTTCATTGGGGAAAAGCGCATTGAGACCGGAATCCCACCCTTCAGGAAGGTTACCCCTTAAGTCGCCCACCAGATTTCGGGCTTTCTCAGAATAGGCCTGCCGGTACGTCTCCATCCTGCCCTCCCAATCCCTTTGCCACCGGCTACCCCGTTCCATTGCCCTGCGAAAATGGGAGAGTGCCTCCGTAGGCACCGTGAAGGGCTCCGGGTAAGTCCAGCCCAGCTTCTCCTTGGTGAGACGTGTCTCCTCAGAACCGAGGGGCTCACCATGGGCAGCAGCCGTCCCTGCCTTGTGCGGGCTACCATAACCGATAATGGTGCGGCAGATAATCAGACTGGGCTGGTCTGCGACTGCCTGCGCCTCTTTTATCGCCGCCTCTACACCAGTCAGGTCATTTCCATCGACCGGGCCAACGACGTGCCAGCCATAGGCCTGAAAACGCTGGGCGATATCTTCGGTAAAGGTAATACTGGTATCACCCTCAATGGAGATATCATTTTTATCATATAAATAGATGAGCTTGCCGAGGCGTAATGTGCCTGACAGCGAGGCCGCCTCCGAGGAAACCCCTTCCTGGAGGTCGCCATCGGAAACGATGGCGTAGGTATAGTGGTCAATGATTTTGTGGTCGGGCTGATTGTAATGTTGCGCCAGCCAGCGCTCGGCGATGGCCATCCCCACCCCGTTAGCAAATCCCTGCCCTAACGGACCGGTGGTGGCCTCCACCCCCGGCGTAACGCCGTACTCGATATGCCCCGGCGTCTGGCTACCCCATTGCCGGAACCGCTTGACTTCCTCCAGCGATAGGTCATAGCCGGTGAGGTAGAGAAGGGCATACAGCATCGCCGAGGCATGACCACAGGAGAGGACAAATCGGTCCCTGTCCGCCCACTTCGGGTCAGCCGGGTTGTGTTTGAGAAAACGGTCCCAGAGGACGTAGGCTATCGGGGCTGCTCCTAACGGAGCCCCCGGATGGCCCGAGTTAGCCTTCTCCACAGCATCCACTGCCAGAAAACGGACAGTGTTGATGCAGAGTTCATCAATGGATGCGACTGCCATCATCAATCACCCTTGGGCTGACCCACTACCTCGTCAGGTACAGAGTTCGCCGCCGAGAGTTTCATCCTAGTATTAAACTAAAGTGATGTCAACCAGTGCAAAATGACGTATTGACAACGACCATCTAAAAGACTATAGTTTGCATCACAATATAATACTGACACGCACATCAATGGTACCCATCCATATCCGACCTCTGGAGAATAATTAAGTCGGGAGGTGGGCGTTGGAAGATTACTAGGGCACCGGAACCGTCAAGCATATGGCGACGACCGGTGCCCTTATGTTTTTATTTCAATTGAGCTATATCAAATAAAAATAAGGAGATAATAACAATGCACAAAATTGAGAACTCAGCGGAAATAAATAACGCACCTGAAACCGTAATCAAATATCTATGGAATGTGAATAATCTACCTAACTATCTGCCAATATCTAAGGTGAAAGTGTTAGAGAAGAGAGAGGGTCATATTCGATTAAGTCACAAACTGGCCGCTGCGCGAATGAATATGAACCTGGTCTGTGACTTCCGAAAGCTTGAGAATGACACGAAGCTGGAGTACCAAACGATAAAGGGGATGAGTGTTCATGGAAGCTGGCTATGTCAACCCACAGATAAGGGCACCAATCTAACCTATACCCTCGAATACGAACCTCCTGGCTGGATATTCGGTACAATCCTGGATAAACTCGTAATCGCCAAAGAGATGAATAGAATCAGCGTGGAAGCGCTTCAGAAGCTAACGGATATCCTTAGAGGGCGAGAAACGATACAGAATTAACGATTCCCCACTACCTTGCCAGCCCTTTCATTGTCTAAGGTTCATCTACACCTTATACAATCGTCCAACTGTGATGTGGCGTCTATTGTGTACACGGTGTGAAACCGCAACGCCACCAAGCACTACCTCCGCACTTGAGCCTATATCAGTCCTGACACCAGATTCCTTGACACCCGAATAGCCGATGCTTTATCTTGCTAGATAGGTTAAAGGAGGAACTCATGAGCAATTCGATTCGGGTTGACAGGGATGTCCCAATAAAAATGAGGGACGGCGTAACACTGCGGGCCGATATATTCCGACCCGATGATAACGAAAAACACCCGGCCGTTGTCGTGCGTACGCCGTATGACAAGAGGCCCTCCGCACGCAGCGAATTCTTTTCGCCGATAGAAGGAGCCTTTGCGGGATATGCCGTTATTATCCAGGACGTCAGGGGCAGATTTGCCTCGGAAGGAGAGTGGGTATCCGGGGGCCCTGAAGGCCAGGACGGCTACGACACCATTGAGGCCGTGGCCGCCGAGCCATGGTGTGACGGCAACATCGGCATGGCGGGTGCCTCGTACCTCGGGCGTAATCAGTGGCAGGCCGCCCTGGAAAACCCTCCCCACCTGAAAGCCATCGCCCCCCACGTCATTGGTGCCGGCAGGTTGGGTGAGTCCAGACGGGCCGGAATGATTGGGCTGGAAGGGGCTATCAGCTGGTCGGCAGCCATGGCTATGGATACTCTGAACAAGTTAGCCCAAAAAGGTAAAGACGTTACCAAGATGCTTAATGCGGTCAGATATGCTATGGACAACATCGAGGAGACATGCAATTTCCTACCGCTAATGGATCTGCCGTTCCTACAGATTGAGGGACTCTCGGAAGGTTTCATGAGGCGTCTCAGCGATGCCGACCTTGAGGGAATAAAATCCGAGGAAGATATATGGTGGCCATACGAGAAAATGCAGGTAGCCTGCATGCATTCCGCTGGCTGGTACGACATGAGCCCGGGAGACCAGTTCAGAAATTTCCTGGGAATGAAGGAAAAAGGTGGCTCAGCGGTCGCCCGCGAAGGGCAGCACGTCTTTCTGGGGCCGTGGCTTCATGGTTCCAGACTCCATAACCTGGTAGGCGGGATGAACTTTGGCCGTTTTTCCAGTGCCGGTGGCTCCTTCGCCACTGCCAGACATATCGCCTTCTTTGATAAATACCTGAAGGGTATCGATAGTCCTTACCTTGTCCCGATACGCTACTTCATCATGGGAAGGAACAGATGGAAAAACGCCGAAACCTGGCCCCTGCCTGAGACCGAATGGCAGCGTTTCTACCTACACAGTCGTGGGCACGCCAACTCCCTTACCGGCGACGGCATCTTAAGCCGTGAAGAGCCGGGGGCAGAGCCGCCGGATATCTATGTCTACAATCCGCTTGACCCCGTGCCAACCAGAGGTGGTCGAATCAATCCGGATATGAACATACCGGCTGGCCCGCTTGACCAGACACTCATCGAAGAGCGTAACGACGTGCTGGTCTACACGACACCCGAGCTAACTCAGGAAATCGAGGTAACCGGACCGGTGGTGCTCCACCTCTTTGCATCGATATCCACCAGGGACACCGATTTCCACGCGAAACTGGTCGATGTTTATCCCAACGGAAGGGCCATCAACGTAGCGGAGGGCTGCATCCGGGCAAGGTATAGAAAGTCGATCCTGAAACCGGAAATGATAACTCCGGGTGAAATAAACGAGTACGTGATTGACATGTCCTCGACGAGTATTGTTTTTAACAAGGGGCACCGCATTCGTCTCCACATCGCCGGCAGCAATTTCCCCCATTTCGACCGGAATATGAATACCGGCAACGCCTTCGGGGAAGACGCTGTGGGTATCCCGTCGATGCAGACGGTATATCACCAGGCAGACCTTGCCTCCTACATAGAGTTACCGGTAATGCCTTACTAAAGGACTGATAGACAACCAGCCAGCCGTTCCACCATGAACAGAAAGGAGGTCGGAAGTTGGGGAATCAGGTACTGCTGTACGAAGTCAAAGACGAGATTGCCTATGTAACAATGAATCGACCGGACAAGCTAAATGCCGTGAACGGAGAGCTTGCTGATGCCCTGAAGGCAACCTGGGAGCGTGTTGAGAAAGACCCCGGTGTCAAGGTGGCCATTCTGAACGGGGCCGGTAAGGCCTTCTGTGGCGGTGCCGATATTTCCCCCGGCTCCACCGACCCCAACGTTCCCCACCAGGTGCACCAGGGCTATCCGCCAAACGGCACAAAGCTATTCAAACCGCTGATTGCTGCCATTCATGGGTATACGCTGGGTTCAGGTTATGCCATCGGCATCAGGGGCTCTGATATTACCATTGCCGCCGAGAGTGCCCAAATCGGCTTCCCCGAACCGAGGGTTGGCCTGCCGCTGGTGCCAATCGACTACCTGCCGCTGATGCCGTTCAAGATAAGCCTGGAGTTCATGATGCTCGCCTGGAACGAGGGCCAGATAATGACGGCTCAGAGGGCTTACGAGGTAGGCCTGGTAAACAAGGTAGTGCCGGATTCAGAGCTAATGGCGGAGGCAACAAGGTGGGCGGAGATGTTGAAGAAGATACCACCGCTGTATATCCGTGCCGTAAAATACGGGCACTACCGGAACTTCAAGATGAAGATGCTTGAGGACGAATGGGACTACATCAACTTCGTCTGGCCCCAGGAGAAAAGCGAAGACAGGAAAGAAGGGCTTCAGGCCTTTCTGGAGAAAAGGGCGCCGCGATTCAAGGGTAAGTAGTATCGTTTGCCTGATAGAGCCAATACATATAAGCAGAACTGTTAGCCTTGCTTTCAACATTGCTGTTGCCTGATTCAGCTTAATTGCTACAATCGTCTCTCCATCAGGACATGGGTATCGCTTTCACCAGTAATCCAAAGGTTCACTACGGCCGCTGAGCCCAGCAGCAATGTTTCGCCTTGCGCCCGCTGCCACAGGGGCATGGGTCGTTCCGTCCGACACCTCTCCAGCGGACCAGCGATTCGGCGCGTAGCTCGGTCATGATAGCCTCGGGACTCAGCCCCCGTTTCCTGCGCTCTATGACTTGTTTCAGCGGCCGCTCAGCGTGAGCGAAGAACTGTCGTAGACCACTACAGAGGTAATTAAGTCCGGGTTCGCCATCCTCCGCCAACGCGAATCGGTCCTTAGGACA
>DUFD01000018.1 GCA_011171075.1 Dehalococcoidia bacterium
GCAAGTTTGTCAGCGTCGGTAACGAGGTTGATTTGCACTTTGAGGATTTTCTTGAGTACCTGGCAAACGACACCGAGACAAAGGTAATCACCGGCTATATTGAGGGTCTGCGTAAGGGAAGGGAGTTTTTCAATATTGCCAGTGAACTGACCAGGCGGAAACCGATAGTGGTGGTAAAGGTCGGTAGAACAGAGGTTGGCGCAAGAGCAGCCCGGTCACACACCAGCGCCATAGCCGGTACTGACGAGATATATGACGCCATGTTCCGCCAGACCGGTGTAATACGGGTTGATGAAGTCGAGGAGCTTTTCGACGTGGCTTTGGCCCTTCTCCACCAGCCACTACCACGGAGTAACCGGGTGGGTATCCTGACCGGTGGCGGCGGCTTCGGTTGCGTTACGTCTGACGCATGTGCCCGCCTGGGCCTGAACGTGGCACCACTTTCACCAGAGACCATCGAAAAACTCAACCAGGTTCTGCCAGACCGGTGGCCACACGCCAATCCGGTTGATACCGTGGCCACTGGACCGGTGACTTACCCCTGCCTCTGGCCACTACTCGAAGACGAGAATCTGGACTCCTTGCTCGTCATTGGTGGTATCGGCCCGATGCCAATGAGGGCCATGAGTTCGATGTCCATGGCCAGCCTTCAGCAGGCCGATAATGCACCCGACTTTATCGAAAGAGCTGAGCGTATGTTCAAGGAATACCAAGATGAAGAGATGCGCAATCTGGACAAACTCTTCGAATACATGGACAAATACAAGAAACCCGTTTTTATTTTTGGTATGAACCCGACAATGATAGACGAGTCACCTATCTACGCCAAGCTGCGCGAGAGAGGCCTTGCAATATACCCATCCCCAGAAAGAGCCGCCAAAACGCTGGCTCACCTTGTTCAATACAGCAGATATCTTAATGGCGAGTAGCTGATATACATTGCAGATACGATATACAGGAACAGACCAGCCAGGCTGTTCCTGTATGAAGCATTTTTCTTGCGGTCGGGATTAGTGGTACAGGCGTGAACAGGAAGAGTTACTGTTGAGATGAAGTCGATTTCGGTAGCGGAGCTGGAGACAATGGCCAGGCGAATCCGCCGCCATATCATATCTATGACCGGCAGGGCCGGGAGTGGTCATCCCGGCGGTTCGCTTTCAGCCGTGGAGATTGTCAGTACACTCTACTTTCGAGTGCTGAAACATGACCCACAGCACCCCGACTGGCCGGAACGCGACCGCTTCGTCCTGAGCAAAGGCCATTCGGCCCCCTTGCTCTATGCTGTCCTCGCCGAGTGTGGTTACTTCCCCATTGATGAGCTGGCATCGCTCCGCCAAATAAATAGTCGACTCCAGGGGCATGCCGACCGCACCTGTACTGCCGGAGTGGAAATGTCATCCGGTGCCCTGGGACAGGGACTCTCCTTCTCTATTGGGATAGCCCTGGCGGGCAGACTCGACGAGCAACCTTATCGGGTCTATACCCTGCTGGGCGACGGTGAATGTGACGAAGGGCAGGTATGGGAAGCCGCCATGGCCGCCGCCCACTTCAAGCTGGACAACCTGGTGGCCATTGTTGACCGAAACGGCCAGCAGATAGGAGGCTGGACCTGCGACGTCATGGAACTGGAACCCTTCACTGATAAGTGGCAGGCATTTGGCTGGCATACCATCGAGGTCGACGGCCACGACTTTACCCAGCTTATCGACGCCTTTGAAAAGGTAAAAACAATAAAGGGTCAGCCGACCGCTATCATTGCTCATACTGTTAAGGGCAAGGGTGTTAGTTTTATGGAGAATAATCCGGACTTCCACGGCAAAGCTCCTGATGCCGAGCAGGTGGAACTGGCACTGAAGGAACTGGCAGATTAATGACACCTGACGCATCACAAAGAGAAGCCTACGGCCAGACCCTGGTAGAGCTTGGTAAAGAAAACCGCGATATCGTGGTGCTGGACGCTGACCTCCGCCCGTCAACGATGACCAGCTTCTTCGCCAAGGAGTTCCCCGAACGGACCTTTGACTGCGGTATCGCGGAGCAGAATATGGTAAGTATTGCTGCCGGCCTGGCAGCCTCCGGCAAGATTCCGTTTGCCAGCACCTTTGCCGTTTTCGCCCCAGGACGCTGTTTTGACCAGATTCGCATGTCAATCGCCCAGCCGCACCTGAACGTCAAGCTGGTAACCACGCACAGCGGCCTTACCGTCGGTGAAGACGGGACCTCGCACCAGTCCCTTGAGGACCTGGCACTGGCCTGTTCCCTGCCTGGCTTTACCGTTATTGCCCCGGCCGATGCCATCGAGGCCACCCAGGCTGTCAGGACAGCCGCCGCTACCAACGGGCCTTTCTATATCAGGCTATGCCGCCCCAAGCTGCCCGTGCTTCATGATGAGAACTACCGTTTCGAACTGGGGAAGGCGGAGGTCATGCGACAGGGTACACAGGCAACGATAATGGCTATCGGCACCAGGGTGGTAGCCGCCCTCGAGGCCGCTGAAAACCTCGGGCGGGACGGGATAGACTGCCGGGTACTGAATATGTCCACCCTGAAACCTATCGACGAGGCAGCAATCATCAAGGCTGCAAACGATACGGGGGCGATTGTCACCGCCGAAGAACATATGGAGCATGGCGGCCTGGGAAGCATCGTTGCCAGGGTTCTTGCCCGAAACCGTCCGGTACCGCTCGAGTTCGTCGCTATCAAGGACACCTACGCCGAGTCAGGCTCTCCTGCCGACTTGTTAAAGAAGTACGGCCTGACGGCAGGTGATATCGAGCGGGCAGTAAGGTCAGTGATAAGCAGAAAGAAGGCAGGTTAATCAGCCGATATTCTGGTCTTGCTCGGCCCTCGACCTGTATTGCCTGCCGTCCTGACCCACCACTACGACACACCACTTGTACTGCTTTGCCATCTCAACCTGACCCGAATCGATAACAAAGGCAAGCCAACCACTGACAGTTGCACCGCCTGCGATAGTGGACGGCAATGTCAGTATCTCGTCATTACCACAGACGTCAAACACGCGGCGGTCATCCAGTCTTATCCTGGCATTACCTCGCCACGCTGTTCGGAGCTTGGCCGGTGCGAGAGTGACATCCTTGTCTTCCCTTGCTGCCAGCAGGATTTGGCTTACTGTCTCATCGGCCTCAGACCTGTTAAGTATAGCGACTTTAAGTCTCATCACTATACATCCGGTGTAGTCAGACAGATACGACCAATCGACAATATGTGGAGAGAGTTTACCCCGACTTTTTATAATCTGAGCCGCTTCCGATCCCACCTGCAGTCCGGTCCTGACAGCTTCGTCAGCAGAAATCAATGTTGCCCATCTCATCTCAGCCCTCCTTACCTGGAGGTATAGCCATAGTAACATATAAACAACTATGGTTCCAAGTAAACACCCCAAGGGCTAATACAATAATATCTCGACTTTAGAACTTGATGTGTTTGGTAACAGGCCGTCTCCAGGAGATTCGAGAAAAGTGTTAAACAAAGTGTTAAGCAGTGGTAAGCAATCCTGGCTGGTGCCGGGGGTGGGACTCGAACCCACAAGGATTACTCCGGCGGATTTTAAGTCCGCTGCGTCTGCCAGTTCCGCCACCCCGGCCGGTGATAATTATTCTACAGTTTTTACTGAGCCAGTTACAAACAGGTAACAGACTACCTTTCACTCTTGAGAAGAGAGTTGCTCCAGGCTTTCTTACCAAAAGCGTCCTCGATTTCCAGGCGCGCGAAAGGCCAGTCATCGGGTATTCTGAAATGGGTCTCGGTCACATCACCGAGATCGACCTCAGCTTTCCATTTCCCGGCCCCACCTGGGCCAACCAGGCGCGCATGCACTATGGGTGTAGTTTCGGCTACTATCCGGTTCACTTTTTCTATGTATATCACCTTGAAATCCGGGCCGCTAGAACTGTAGAAATTACCCTGCCGGATTGACGCCAGTATGGTTTCAGGTGTAAGTTCTGGGGCGTTGACCATTATCCAACCTCCCACCTGCGGTGGAAGACCCTCGAAGAAGTGAATATCATCTGTAGCGAAGCCAAGCATATCAACTTGTTGCCTCAGTATGGAGTCCCAGTGATAAGATGAGTGTCCCTTACCAAGACCCGACTCGCAGGAGTAATTGTACATTTCTATACCGTGAAAACCATGTCGCAGGCCTTCTTCCACCGTATTACCGCTCGCATACGGATGGGCCCATATCAGGAGACTCCCCTGCGACCTGGCCTTTTCCAGAGCCTCCATCAAGTCCATATCTCTTGAAATACCACCGACATTACCAATACAAACCACGTGATAGCCTGAACCCTGGTCGTCCCTTCCGTCCAGCTCTATCCCGTCTAGAATCATAATAGGTAACTTCTCATCGCACTCAGCTCCGATGAACGGCACCCGGTGGTCGGTAATAGAAATGAAATCATAGCCGCGCTCAGCGTACAATGCCGATGCTTCGGCCAGGGTCAACCTGCCATCCGAGCGTGTCGTATGCATATGGAGATTACCCTTAAACCACCTGCCCGAACAATCATACCGAAAACGCTCTTCCATAGATGACTGATTCATGGTTAGACCTCCATTAATGAACTAGTAAAACGATGGAGGCGACGGGCGGATTCGAACCGCCGAATAGGGGTTTTGCAGACCCCCGCCTTATCCACTTGGCTACGTCGCCTCGGAAATAGTCCTTAAGATGTCCCCTCTATTTTACTGATGTGTTTACAGTGATGCAAGTGCAAGCGGTGCAAGACCGCTTACCTACCATCCGCTATCCGGGCACCGAGCCGACAGATAAACACAGACCGCGATGTCAGCTTGATAATTAATGGTACCTTGTGCTATTTTTAGACGTATTCAGTCATAAGAGAGGAGAGCAGACGTGAGTATTGTCAATTATTCTCTGGAGAATAAAGTAGCACTGGTAACCGGTGGCAGTCGCGGCATCGGGCGTGCCATCGCGCTGACATTTGCCGAGAACGGCGCAGACGTGGTCGTCAGCAGCCGGAAACTCCCCGACCTGGAGCAGGTAGCCGAAGAGATTAAGGCAACCGGCAGGAGAGGAGTAGCGATAGCTTCGCACATTGCCAAGGGAGAAGAATCCAAGAACCTGGTCGATAAGGTAAAAGAAGAGTTCGGCCGTATCGATATCCTGGTCAACAACGCCGGCACCAATCCCTACATGGGCCCTTTGATTGATGCCGAGGAGTGGGCCTGGGACGTGACCATGAACGTCAACCTCAAAGGGCCGTTCCTGCTGGGCCAGATGGTTGCCAGGGTGATGCTGGAACAGGGCGGGGGCAATATCATTAACATCGCTTCCACCGCCGGTATAAACCCCAGCTCGCTGCACATATACAGTGTGACCAAGGCGGCCATGATTATGCTGACGAGGGTCATGGCGATGGAGTGGGGCAAGGACAACATCAGGGTCAACACCATCGCTCCGGGCCTGATTAAGACGCGCTTCAGTGAAGCCCTGTGGAAGGGAACACCCGCCGAGGAGAGAGCCGCCATTCCCGAGGATGTGGCCGGGGCAGCCCTTTACCTGGCTTCGGACGCCTCAAGGTTTGTCAATGGCCAGACCATCGTCGTCAGCGGTGCTGGCGCCGGTGGTATGGAATAACCTTCAACGCCCGTTATTCAAAGGGACTGCTTCGCTGACTCACGCTGATAGCGATGCTGCCTAGGAGCAGAATAACCGCCAGCCCCCAGAGGAAGGCAGTGGTCGCTGCAACTGGTCCTATCGCCTCTTCCGCTTTGATGAAGGTCGGGAGTATTTCCACCGCCGTGAAAATACCGAGCAGCCCAAATAGCCCGCCCAAAAGTCCGAGTATAAGAGAAAGCATTACCATAACGATACTCCCGTGACAAACGGATTCCAGAGTGACTTCGCTGTATTTTAAACCATGGTTACGATACCCTAATGTACATTTCGGGTATCAATCTATAGAAAACCTTTTGAGTCATTGTACATACTACACGCCTTCAAAGCAAGTCCGCATCACCATTCTTAATATTCTATTTTTTAACCTGTATTACCCTTATCTCTAGTAATCCCACCAATAATGAAACCAATGACCGCAGTTATAAATAGAAGAATAAATATAACTTGTGTACCAAATATTGTATAACCAAGCCAACTTCGTGGAACTACATCCGAACCTATCGTCACAGCATTGCTCACACTATAATGCAAAGCTTTTACTCCATATTCGATCCCATCAAAGCTCTCCCAACAAAACAGAACGATAAACGCATATGAGAATATAATTTCGACATATCCAACACATACCAACACTAAACTTCTATAAACATCTAACGGCTTCCACCCTCTCACTGGAACCCCGCCAAGAATAAATTGACTAACCCATGCCTGCAGTATTTCCAATAGCCTATATATGATAAAAATCAAAGGCACTATAAAAAACCATTTACAGTCACACCTAAAAAAGAACAGCATAGCAATAAATATTACAATCTCAAATGCAAACCATCCCAACACATACCTATCTACGGCTTCATATAGCCTTATTCGCTTATACCTTACTCCTTCCTCTGACCACAACTTTTTTTCTTTTAGCCATACTTTATATCTGATACACGACAATCTATCTAATACGCTAAAGAACCTTTTAATACAACGCAAAACTATAACATCATCCTCAACGGGTTTATATTTAGTCTCGCACCAGAACTTTTTATATCTTCTTAAACACATTTTCTACCTAATCCCCTAAAACTGCCCGTCACATCACCCGCTTCTATCTCTAAACCTCTCAATTTTTAACTCATAGTACCAAACTGTTGCGTAAAAGGGAATGATGTAAGACTTAAAATGTCCTTAGCTCTAATCTTTTCAGCTTACACCCTTGCCCTAATCTACCTGCCTTACGTTTCTTTCGTTTTTGTACCATCAACCACAGTTACGATATAATCAAACTGTCAGCGTTAATAACTGGAGCAACAGCAGGTAATGACAGAATCCTTTGAGGTAGGGCCAATCAGACCGCCGAGCGAGGCCTTTTCGCTGCTCCTCAGGCTGACCCGTAACTGCCCGTGGAACCGTTGCCGCTTTTGCGGTATATACAAAGGCCAGAGGTTTGAGCTACGGTCGGTGGAAGAGATAAAGCAGGACATCGACACGGTCAAGCACATCTACGACCGTATCTTGGCACTCGCCTGGAAGTCCGGTATGCCCACCCAGTTGCGCGAGGTAGCCAGAATGGTGCTGTCCCGAAACCCGGACCAGTCTGTCTACAGCGTTGCCCTGTGGCTGTATGGCGGCGGGCAGAACGTATTTTTACAGGACGCCAATACGCTGATAATGCGGACCCCTGAGCTTGTCGAGGTACTGAGATACCTTAAGGAGACCTTTCCCAACGTTAACCGCATTACCAGCTACGGTCGCTCCAAGACAGCCGCCAAGAAGACACTTGAGGAATTGATAGAACTACACGAGGCCGGGCTTACCCGGCTACACATCGGACTGGAATCGGGAAGCGATACCGTGCTCAAGCTGATGGACAAGGGGGTCACCGCCGAAGAGCATATCACGGGTGGACGTAAGGTGGTTGAGTCTGGCATCTCGCTGTCCGAGTACGTGCTCCTGGGACTCGGGGGGTGGGGGCTATGGCAGGAACACGCCGTCGAGACCGCCCGGGTGCTCAGCGCGATAGATGCGGATTTCATCCGAATACGCACACTGAGTGTCAGCCCGGGACTACCGATGTATGCCGACGTTGCCGACGGCAGTTGGGTGCCAACCAACGACGAGGAAATGGTCGCCGAACTGCGACTGCTAATCGAGAACCTGGACTGCAACTCTAACTTCGTCAGCGACCACATCTACAACCTTCTTCAGGATGTTGAGGGTAAGTTGCCTGATGACAAGGAGAAGATGCTAGCTGTTATCGACCACTTCCTGGCACTTCCCCCCGAGGAACGGACCAACTTCCGCATAGGCCGAAGGGCACGTATCTACACCAGCCTCGACGAACTCAATGACGTACGCAAACACGGGGTGGTTGAGCAGCTGGTCAGCGAGCTCAATCGCAACAACGGAGACCTGGAAGACAATTATCAGCTAATGAGACAACTGCTGGGGGACAATTTCGTCGCGTTATGAGTAGTCTGGCACAGGATATAGTCAGTCTTCTTTGCCAGAAAGGACTGACCCTAGGGGTGGTCGAGTCCGCTACCGGCGGACTCATCTCCCACCTGGTCACCAACGTCCCCGGCAGCTCTAACTGCTACCTGGGTTCGATTACCTCATACAGCAACCAGGCCAAAATCACGATAGTGGGTGTCAGCGAGGACAGCATCGACCATTACGGTGCCGTCAGTCCGCAGGTGGCCGAGGAAATGGCACGCGGTGGCCGAAAGGTACTGAACGCTGATATCTGTGTGGCTGACACCGGCATTGCCGGACCTACCGGGTCGACACCGGAGAAACCGGTAGGCCTGTTCTACATCGGACTGTCACACAAAGATGGGACACTCAATCGCAAGCATATCTTCACCGGAAACCGGGAGGAAAACAAGCAACATGCCGCCGAGACCGCCCTTTCCTGGGTGAAGGAGTACCTGGAGAGCTTGCGATAAAATTATACTTTTGAGGTAATATCGCAGACATTACTTTTCTTGACATTGCCTCACCACCGTAGTAACATTTGCTTTGCGTCTCGCAACAGGACGCCACAGTGATGGTGGCTCACCGGGGAGGGGTGACTGTGCTTCGCAAGAGTAGATTACTGGCTGTAATCATTCTCTTCTTAATCGTTTTTTCTGTGTTACCATCCTATCAACATACCCGGGCTGCCGAAACGCAGGTAGCCTCCTTTGACTCGCTACACGTAGACATCAACATACTCTCCAATTCCGACATGGAAGTCATCGAAACACAGAAATACTCCTTTCTGGAAGGCACCTTCTACTACGGTTACCGCTGGATTCCACTCGATGAAATCGAGTCCATCGATGAAATACAGGTCTACGAAGATGGTCGACCGTATATAAGAAACCCCGCAGTAAAGCGCTGGATAGACAACTATAAACAGACCGGAGAAGCCGTTGCCGGAGACTACTATGCCTACTATACGTGGATTGAAGATGACAAGCTATGGATAGGCTGGTGGTATCCCGAGACGAAGGGGGGAAGCCGTGTTTTCGAAATCAGCTACGTTGTTCACGGCGGGTTGTGGTTCCACGATGACGGAGACCAGCTCTACTGGACAGCCATTTTCGGCGACCGTGGTAAAACCATCGGTAAAGCAACGATCACTGTACGTTTCCCGGAGCCGATGGTGGACCAGCTAACAATTTATTGTCAGGGAGCGGAGACACAGAGCAGTATAATCGACGACCGAACGATAGAATTCACCACAACAGGTCAGGTACCTGCCAACACAGCCCTTGATATCAGGATAGTCTTCCCGCACGGAATCATAGCTGCCCCTCCTGTTTTCCCACAAGAACCGCAAGGGATAGGTGAGTGGATAGTACAAACCGTGGGAGAAGCCAGACTCTGGATTGAAGACAATCCCGCTACAATGGCCGTTATCAACTGGTGTCTCTTCGGTATAGGGGCAGCTTTCCTGTTTGGCGGAGCCTTCTGGCTCTTCACCGTCCAGCGACAGAGAGCCACCCAACCAATCGTATATCCGCCTTCGTCATACCGTACTACTCCTCCCGATGACCTGCCCCCGGCCCTGGTAGGTAAACTGATAAACAGCGCCTACGGTTTTCTTGGTGATATTTTCTATCTCGCCCAACAGGGCTTCCTGACAATAAGGGAACAGGTCGAACCAAGCTGGTACGGTAGAAAGAGGGACTTCGTACTGGAGCGACGCGACAAAAAAGACCCGCCCTACCGTTATCAGGTCGAGCTGATGGACACCCTCTTTCACGGCGAATCACGTATCCGTTTGTCAGAGAACAGGTATTCCTGGCGCAGTACTGCCGAGCGTAGTCGTGAGCAGTTGGATGCTGATGGCATCCGCCTCGGCTTGCTGGAAAGGATTGACCGTGAGGCCATCCGAACCACAGGGTGGGGAGCCAGCTCTCTTGGTAGAATTGGCCTGGCGTGCTCTATTCTTGGCATTATTACACTCGGCATATCCGCCACTACCCAGGCTGGTGGTGTAGCCCTGTTTACCGGTGGTATGATTCTGGCCTTCGGTGTAGCCTCCTTACACCTGAACATGGTACCGGCCCGGGTGAAAAGGACAGGGAAAGGTGCCCTCGTGGCGACACAATGGCAGTCATACAGATACTACCTGTGGCTTGCCGCTGAGGAAAAGCTAGTCCTCACCAGAGCAACACGCAATCTAAATACTGACCTGCCATACGCCATCCGCTTTGGTCTTGGGCAAAAACTGGTCAAGGCACTCACCGTAATGGGCAGACCAGCACCGGCTCCGCACTGGTACTACCCGCATCTAATGCCCGAAGATATTAAATATCCGGGCAGGGAATTATCCCTCCTCGACATACGTGGCGGTTTTTACACATTGCTCACGGCGATTCGCCGGGCACTACCAGCCATGGCAGAAGTGGGGCCGGCAACTATGGTCGCCTCAGTACCGATAGAACCGGATGATGCTACGGACGACCACGACAGCCAGGATGACGAGTAATCTAGCGGAAAAATATGTCGTCACCTGCTTCCTAGAATCCAAAGGGGAGATATTGTTGCTCCGACGCAGCCAGCAGGTGGGCAGCTACCAGGGGAAATGGGCCGGAGTCAGTGGCTATGTAGAGACCACCCCTGATGAACAAGCCCTGACGGAAATAAAGGAAGAGACCGGCTTGCAACCGGGAGACCTCCAATTACTAGCGAAGGGCGAAACGCTGACCATAGAAGACCACGAACTTGGTGTCAGGTGGCTGGTCCATCCCTACCTCTTTCATGTCAATGACCGCAATAAAATCCGCATAGATTGGGAACACATGGAGATCAGGTGGATATCACCGAGGGAAATTGGCGATTTCACCACAGTCCCCCGTCTTAAGGAGACCCTAGACAGTGTCTATCCCGGCTAGCCGGGTATCGCTGTATCTTGATGGCGTCTTCCAATCCAGGATACCGGCTGCCATTTCCCCAGATTAAAAAGCCTGGGAAAGAGTACCTTACGAGACTCCTCAATCAGGAAAAGGCCACCGCCGGCAAGGATGGTTATTCCCCACATATCTATACCAATAGGTACTGTCCTGAAGGCTGTTTGCATGGCAGGTATATAGACCACAGCCAGCTGTAGTACAATGGCAACAGCTATCGATACAACCAGCCAGCGATTCCGGAAAAATCCCAAACGAAAGGTGGTATACTCATCAGA
>DUFD01000019.1 GCA_011171075.1 Dehalococcoidia bacterium
CAACCTCCCAGCTGTCAATCCGCGAGTGGTCGCCGGGTATGCGGCTGGCGAGATGGTAAAGGAGTATCGTCGCCTCGGCGCTGTCTCCGATACCAGTCTCCGGTGACTGAATACGACTCATTATTACCCCGGTAAGATGTAGCGGAGTGCGCAATATCGACGGCACCAACCATCTGCCGGAAGGTTCCAGACTGAGTCGGACCATTATTTCAAGGAGCGCCTCTCTCAGCGAGTGCGAGGTGATGGGAGGCCGTATACTGAGCGCCTCGGCCTGAATATTGCTGTAATCATGGCTGATGCCCCGGTACCATTGCTTGATGAGGGAATCGACCCGGCTGTCCTCTACGATTGTGAAGATATCAGTGGCCAGCCTGCGGTTGCTGAAGAGGTTTAAGAATCTCACCAGGTCTGTTTCTGCATGGTCAGTCTCTTTCCGGTCGAGAGGGAGGCCGAAATCACGGCAGAGGGTAGAGATGCGGTCGTCAATCTGGAGCTCGTAGCTGCCGAACTCAACGTGTCCTATCTGGTGGGTGGCCATTACCTTGTACCAGGTGAAGTTCTGGGGTTTGTCGGGGTATTTATCGACGAACTCAGGCAGGAAAATTACGTCGCCGTGTGTGAGGGACTCTGCCGAAGGTGACTGGCCGGTCATGAAGTCTTCGGTAGACAGGATGGGTGTTTTCCTGCCGGCCAGGGCCAGGCAGTAGGTTTCGAGTACGTCTCTGGTGACGGCTAGCCCCACACCGGGGGAAAGCTCCTCAATCAGTCGTGCGCTTTTCCCTGTGCCGATGCGGAAGTACTCTATGCCGCTCTGCTCGCTCTTCCGCAGAAGCTCAAGGCCTTCGCGGAACCATGATTCCAGCCCGGCGGGTTTGACCCTTTCCGTGACGAAGGGGCAGTTTCTCAGGAACTCCACGGCCGCATCACAGGAGAGAGGGACCGTCTCTTCGGTTAGGTCCAGGACGAGTGCATGCATGGAAGGAGGTATCTGCGGCATCATGGCCTGCAGCTCGTTGATAATCAGTGGTGGAAATCCCTCAAGTGACCGGTCTATCAAGGTACTGTTCCTGTTGTACGTTATCCGTCTGTATTATCCGGTAGATTGACCTACTCAAAAATGCTGGAGACAACCTCTTCGAGACTCTGCTGCATGGCAGTCTCGTCCGAGATAGCCCAGACCACCGCCACCTGGCAGGCACGCCTTGGCGCAATGCCCTCTTTGATAAGCTGTCCGGCGTAGATGAGCAATCGGGTACTCACCCCTTCTTGGAGGTGATATTCCTTGAGGTTCCTCACCTTCTCGCCGAGTCGGGCCAGGTCCCAGGCCACCGTCTCAGATACACCGCTTTCATGCTTGATGACTTCCGCCTCGCGTTCCAGGGGAAGGTAATCAAACTCAATCGCCACGAACCGCTGGCGGGTGCTCTGCTTCAGGTCTTTCAGGGTGCTCTGGTAGCCGGGATTGTACGAGACCACCAGCAGGAAACCGTCGCTGGCTTCGATAACCTCGCCCTTTTTCTCGACCGGCAGAATCCGGCGGTGGTCAGTAAGGGGATGGACGAGTACGGTGGTGTCCTTCCTTGCCTCGACAATCTCATCGAGGTAGCAGATGGCCCCGGCCTTTACCGCCCTTGAGAGCGGGCCGTCAATCCACTTCGTGGAGTCGCCCTCCAGGAGGTACCTCCCGACAAGGTCGCTGGCGGTCAGGTCCTCATGACAGGCAACGGTTATCAGGGGAATCGCCTGCTGCTTGCTTGAGGCGCCGGTCTGCCGGGAACGGGGTTTGACCACGGTGAGCGGCCGGCCCAGGCGGTAGGCCATGTACTCCAGGAACCTGGTCTTACCGCATCCCGTCGGTCCCTTGAGGAGCACCGGTATTTTCTGGGAATAGGCAACCTCGAACAGCTTTACCTCATCCCTGATGGGCACATAAAATGGTTCCTCTTCAATTATGTACTCCTCGACCAGGTGTTCCCGGTACGAGGTCTGTTGCACCTGAGCTGACATCTTGGTTTTCTCCTCGAAGTACACCCGCTGTATTATTCGAATTCACACGGCTCCCAGGATTTGATTGTAGCATCCTGACGTACTGCTGCGCAATCTAAGCCTGAGCCGTAGTCCACTCAGTCCTACCATCCCTTTATCAGGTGGTAAACGATGCAAGGGGACACCCCTTTGAACCCCCTTCCAAAGGGGTTCCACCCCTCTGGACACCCCAAAACGGTGTGAGGGTTCGATTTTAGGCAGGCGCTTTCGCACCTAGAAGTAAGCCAGAAACGAGGACACAATATTACCTGTTCATCAGGGGAAATAACCACCTAAAAACCCAGGGTTGCCTTCAAATGATAAAAAGGGCGTTAAAGAGGGGCACAGCCCCTCTTACTATTTACCTTCCCCTTCCCTTCTGGGGAAGGGGATTAAGGGGATGGGGCCTCCAATACCAAACAGGCGTGAAGCCCTATTAGATATACTAATGTATAAACGGGCACAGAGCATATCCTGCGCCACCGTGCTAAAATAGGTATTAGAGGCATTAATAATGAGTGAATCCGATTTGAATGACAGGATTGAGACCCTGGTGCAGTGGATTTCGCAAGCGCAACACCTGGTTGTCTTCACTGGCGCCGGCATCAGTACTGAGTCGGGTCTGCCGGATTTCAGGGGGCCCGATGGTCTCTGGACACGCAGGGACAAAGGACTGCCCCCGCCGCAGTTCGACTGGTCATCAGCCAAACCAAATCAATCACACATAGCGATAGCACAGCTCCAGGATATGGGAAAACTTGCCTTTCTCATCTCCCAGAATATCGATAACCTTCATCTGGAATCGGGGATAAACCCCGATTCGCTGGCCGAGCTGCACGGTAACCTGACAAAGCTGCGCTGCCGTAAGTGCGGCTACAAGTGTGATAGCTTTCCGGATTTGAAGACGTGTCCCCTCTGTAAAGGTGAACTTCGTACCAGCGTGGTGAATTTCGGCGACCCCATGCCTGCCGATGAGGTAGAAAAAGCGGAATGGCACTCGCGCCGCAGCGACCTCTTTATCGTGGCTGGCTCTAGCCTGGTGGTCTACCCGGCAGCCGATATGCCTAGAATAGCCTTCCAGTCCGGCTCAAAGCTGGTAATTATCAATCGGGGGGAAACCCCTCTGGATGGCGTATGTCATCTCCGCTTCCAGGAGGCCGTCGGAGAGGTACTGGTCCCGGTAGTGGCCCGGCTGCAGGAAATAATGGACTCTTGAAGGTTCTTAAATCCTTGTGTGAGCTTGACATGGCCAGGCCAGTCGCTTAGAGTGTCCTTTATATAGTTGTTGTAGTGCAGCCATTGTAGAAGAGATGGTAGAAAAGAGGAGTCCAGGAATGCCGGATTCACATAGGGACTATGTTACGGTTACCAAGGAACAGTTGGGTGGTGGCGTACACCTGACCAGTCTCCTGTTCCGTCCCGGTGGTAATGTATATGTCCTGACCTATATGAAGAACGGACAGAAGATGCATACCCTTGTCGACGCCGGTGATTACCGTTACCACGGCGAGATGCTGAGTGTTCTGGCGGAGAATGATATTTCGCCTGCTGATATAGAGAGGATAATCATCACGCATCGCCATCCTGACCATACCGGGCTGGCGTATTTGCTGGCCAAGGAGTCGGGTGCGAAGATTACCGCCCATCACACCTTCAGGGGTTTTGTAGAGAGTGGTGGCAGTAGTATGGAACGGAGATGGCTGGGCGACTTCGACCCGTCCCGGTTAAGGGAGTGCGAAATCGAGTATCTTGCCGAGGCAGATACGGGTAACACGGTAAGACTCGCCGGAATTGATTTTCCGAGTCTGGCGGAGGCGGTTGATATTGGTGAGGGGGGACGACTCGACATTCTCGGCGGCCCGAGAACCCGAATGACCCATAGTCCCGACCAGATAGTTGCGCTTTATTCGCCCCGGAGCGACCCGCATCCCCACGAACATACCAGCGGTGATTTCCGGCCTACGGATGACGTTATCTTTTCCGGCGACCTCTGGTTGATGAGAGGACCGATGTTCAATCAGAGTGGTACTGATATTATGTGGCACCTGCGAGTCGGCTTACGCCAGATGAGGAACATGATGTCGGGTGGGGGCATGATGCGGAGAGACCCCCGTGAACAGGACGCAGAGGCGAAGGACGCGTTGAAGAAGGGTTTCTGCCTGATCCGGGTAAAACCCGGGCACGGCGACGAGTTTCTGGGGAGCCGGATTATTCCCCGCAGCCTGCTGGCAGAAAACGACATGCTGGTCGAGTTTGGCTACCCGCTGAGTGCCGGGAAAGCGGTTCTGAAGTCGGTGGAGCTAGCCCCGAAAGTATCTGCCCGGCGCGAACAGGCGTATGTAAACTTTGCCGAAGAACTGGTTCTGTGGACGGAGCTTGGCTATACACCGGACGAGATTAGCGGGTTGCTCGTGCGTATATACCGCGAGCAGACCGGAGGGGGGCCGCTGGTTGAGAGGGACCGGCATGAGAGAAGGGAACAGCTTAGGACACAACTTGCCAGACTGAGTGGGGATGAAACGCAGCCTGCCGAGATTCGCCGGATAGCTGAGTCTACCCAGGTGTTACTGACGTCGGCTCTTTTTTAAAGCTCCGTACTGGTTCGATTTGAGTGATTACCCTGACCTGATAATTAGAGGATTTATTATAAGGGTAATTTGATATGACTAAGATTGTATTCATCGGTGCCGGTAGCGTTGTCTTCGCCAAGAACCTCCTCTTTGACATCCTGTCATTCCCTGCACTCCGTGAAGTGACCATTTCGCTAATGGATGTCGATTCCCGAAAACTCGGCATGATAGAGAAATTAGCCCGTCGCATGGTTGCCCAGGAGAAAATGGGAGCTGAAATAGAGGCTACACTCAATCGCAGGGACGCTCTCAGGGGGGCTGATTTCATTGTTACTATGTTTCAGATAGGCGGTCTGGCTGCATTCGAGCCGGACATCAATATCCCGCTGAAGTATGGTGTGAAACAGGCAGTCGGAGATACCCTTGGTCCTGGTGGCGTCTTTCGTTTCTTGCGAACGGCCCCGGTTCTCAAGTCGATTGCAGAAGATATGGCTGAACTATGCCCTGACGCCCTATGGATAAACTACGTGAATCCAATGGCGATGAACTGCTGGTATATTAACCGGGTTTCTGCTATCAAGAACGTTGGCCTGTGTCACAGTGTACAGGGTACTTCTGCTATGCTGGCAGAGAGGATTGGTGCGCCCATGGACGAAATATCTTTCGTCTGTGCCGGCATTAACCACATGGCCTGGTTTCTGGAGTACAAGTGGAATGGTGAGGATGCTTATCCTCTGATTCGGGAGAAATGCAAGGACCCTGAGGTTTACACGCTCGATGTTGCCAGAATAGAAATCCTCAAGGCCTTTGGTTACTATGTTACTGAGTCCAGTCACCATATGTCGGAATATGTCCCGTACTTTCGGAAGTCGGAGGAATGGATCGAGCGAATTCACCGTGACGCTAACTGGAATGACCAGAAGGTTTATGACGGGATGGTGCTACAGCTGTACCGGGACCAGGAGGGGGAGTTCGAGAGAAGGGTGGAGAGATTGCTGAGTAAGGAGCATCTGGAACTCACGAGAAGTGACGAATACGGTGCCTTCATTATCCATTCAGTAGTGGCTGGTGACCCCACAGTAATTCACGGAAACGTAGAGAATAAGGGGCTAATCACAAATCTGCCGGAGGGTTGTTGTGTCGAGGTGCCCTGTCTCGTCGACCAGAATGGTATCAGACCTACACCTGTTGGTTCTCTTCCTGTCCAGCTTGCCGCACTTAATCTGACTAATATCAATGTTCAGGCACTGGCTGTGGAAGCGGCTATTACTGCAGATAGGGAGTACGTTTATCAGGCAATCATGATGGACCCGCTAACATCGGCGGTACTGACACTACCTGAAATCCGCAGCATGGTTAGCGAGATGTTTGAGGCTGAGAACGAATGGTTGCCGCAGTTCAAATAGAGAAAGCTACCGGTCTGCAGCAAGCTTTTCTGTCTTCCGGTAGTCACTCCATGCCTTTTCTGTTGGCAATAAGGACGCTGGCCACGAAGCTGACAACGGTATAGACTGCCATAACCGCAATGCCCGGACCGAAATCGGGCCCGTAAGTCTCCAGAGTAACACGGCCTCCCGGCCCTACAAACAGACTTCGTTGCCCCAGGACGCTGATTATCAACTCCCCTGAGTATGTCACGATGAACCATGGTTCTATGTCCTGGCTCGAAAGGACGCCGGATACCACCGGCAGTACCAGCATTAGAAGAACAAAGCCGAGGATTGTCGATGCAATCGAACGTTTCAGGATGCTGCTGAAGAAGAACACCACGCTTACCACGCTGGTAACATATATCGAGGCTGTCAAGTAAGACTGTGCTAACTCTGGCGGGATTTCGCTCGCGCCATAGAGATGTATCGTCTGCAGTACCATGATAATGTAGTACAGCGTGACCACGAGGAAGGTAGTAATCAATGCCGCGATATATTTGCCCACGAATATCGACGTGCGACTCTGCGGTGTCGGGAACAATAGCAACCCCGTTTTGCTCTCGAACTCGCCGGATATGGCATCGCCAGCGAACATCGCCGCCGAAATTATCATCAGTATGGACAGGAATCTCAGGCTGGCAATCGAAAACCGGCCGGCCGTGTCGGGGGTGGTTGCGTAGAAAATCAGGGGCACCAGGATTGCCAGCGCCGCAATAATGAGCAACCTTCTCCTTCTCAGATGCTTCCGCAGTTCGAACGCGGTGGAAAGGTAGATATCGTAAAGCTCACCTTTCATGACACCCCAGGACGCCATTCAGTCTGCCCCCTTATTTTCGTTCATGATGGAGATATAGTAGTCTTCAAGATCCATACTTTCCAGGCTGTATGACACTATTTCGTAGTCCAGCGACACCAGCTGTCTCAGTATCCGGGAACTAGTTTCTAACTCTCCGTCGAATTGTATCCGTGCTATGTTATCCTCGAGCTCAACACCGTTTATCAGTTGAACTGATTTTAATGCTTCCAGCCTTTCGTCTGAAAGTGGCTCCAGGAACCTCACATTGATTACGCTGTATTTCATATTGCTCTCGATATTCTTGATGGAATCGGAAGCAATTACCCTCCCCTTGTTCAGGAAAATTACCCTGTTACAGACCTCGGCGACCTCCCCTAACAGGTGTGAGCTTAGAAAAATGGTCATACCCCCGCTGTGGAATCGTTTAATCAGTTCTCTGACCTCCACGATTCCCGCCGGGTCCAGACCAAGGACGGGCTCATCGAGAAGCACTATCTCCGGCTCATGGAAGATTGCTTTAGTTAACACCAGTCTTCTCAGCATTCCTGTGCTGAAAGCACCGATTTTCTTGTGCTCCCATGCCGATAACTCAACCAGTTCCAGGGTCTCCTTGATTCTGCGGTCTATCTGGTCGTTGCCCATCCGGTAGACCTTGCCGAAGTAGGTCAGCATCTCGTGGGGCGTGAGATAGTCGTAAATACCGGGGACTTCGATTAACGCGCCGACTTTGTAGAAGGCTTCTCTCGGTGCTTTATTCACATCGACACCGTCGATGTAGGCATGTCCTGATGTAGACCTGATGAGTTTGCTGAGTATCTTTATGGTTGTGGTCTTTCCGGCACCGTTCGGGCCGACATATCCAACGACATCGCCTTTACCCACTTCTATAGAGACATTGTCAAGGGCGGTGAAGTTTTTACCGTATTTCTTCACCAGATTCTCTGTCTTAATCGCGTATTCCATTACCCTACCCCGCTGTTTTCAGGCAGATACTATAGTTACACGACTGAGTGGCATAAATCAAGAGGGTAATCGGGGAGACAGTGGCTTGTCAAGGAGGGGCGTAGCAAGTATTATAGTTGACATACATGGAGGGATGTGATGGATGTACTGGTCACCGGGGCAGCAGGATATGTCGGCAGCGTTGTTAGTGAGCAGTTGCTGGCTGGAGGCCATCGGGTTATTGCCCTTGACAATCTGGGCCAGGGTCACCGTGCTGCCTTGGGGCCTGAGGTAGATTTCATTCAGGTCGACTTGTGTGACGCCCCCAGGTTGGATGACATTTTTTCTGGGCGTAATATCGATGCCGTGATGCATCTAGCGGCGCTGAGCATAGTCCCCCACTCAGTCAGTAACCCTGAGGAGTACTTTCAGACAAACGTCATTGGCGGGCTCAATCTCTTAAATAGCATGCTCAAAAATAATGTAACCCGACTCGTCTTTTCGTCCAGCGCTTCCGTTTACGGCATACCGGAAAGCATCCCGGTCACCGAGGATTCGCCACAGATTCCCATACATCCCTACGGTGAGTGTAAGGTCATGTTTGAACGAATCCTGAAATGGTACGGCGAAGCCTACGGACTGAACTCGATTTCGCTGCGGTACTTCAACGCCGCCGGTGCCACCTCGCTGCACGGCGAGCATCACCAGCCAGAGACACACCTGATTCCCAACGTACTCAAAGTACCACTGGGGAAGGTAGACCATGTAACCATATTTGCCAATGATTACGAGACTGAGGACGGCACCTGTGTGCGCGACTACGTTCACGTGATCGATATCGCTGATGCCCATCTGAAGGCCTTGAACGCCATCGCTGGTGCCGGGACAAAGGCATATAATCTGGGCAGCGGCACGGGTTACTCAAACCTTCAGGTGGTGAGGATGGTCGAGCAGGTGAGTGGCGTCAGTGTTCCGGTTGTTTTTGAATCGCGCAGGGCCGGCGACCCGCCGGTACTGGTGGCCAGTTCCGATTTGGCCGGAAAAGAGCTTGGCTGGGTTCCCCAATATGGGCTGGAAGAAATCGTACAAAGCGCCTGGCAGTGGCAAAGTAAGTTTCTGGATGGATACTCCGACTGAGAGCAGAAGACTATTATGTCTATTTTTTGATAACTGTGTGAAGAGTGAATTAGGTATATACCTTAGCCTTTATTAGGAGCAAGGAGACCGGGCAGGACTTTGGAAGGCATCTTTGGTATTTTCAATTTCAATGGTCGGGTAAATCAACGGCAACTCCAGAATATGGCGCAAGCACTGAATCTGCAGTCGGAAGCTAACTTCGTCATTGACGAGCAGATAGGATTGGGTGTGCAACGCATGCCTTTAATTACAAAGATTCAAACATCTAGTCCTGCTTGGACCAAAGATGGCTCTCTATGTGTCATCCTTAATGGAGATATTTTAAACTTTCCTGAACTTCGTAGTGACCTGGAGCGCCGTGGATATGAGTTTGACTCTGATTCGGATGCGGAGCTGGTCGCCAACCTCTACCTCGACAGAGGTGAGGAGTTTTTGAAGGAACTCAATGGATTGTTTGCTTTAGCTATCTGGGACCGCCGGATGAATGAAATTATCTTGGCTCAGGATAGATATGGTGGTATCAGGCAGCTTTATTATGCACAACTACCTGATGCATTGGTATTCGCCTCAAGTATTCGGCCTATCTTAGCTAGTGGAGAAATAGTACCGGAGGTAGATAAAGATAGTCTTGTAGAATTTTTCTCTATAGGCCGTGTCCTCCCACCATATACTCTGTTTCACAGTATA
Source organism: Dehalococcoidia bacterium (assembly GCA_011171075.1). Taxonomy (GTDB): domain Bacteria; phylum Chloroflexota; class Dehalococcoidia; order Dehalococcoidales; family Fen-1064; genus W589. Next base: position 9,588 of record DUFD01000019.1, read on the forward strand.
AGCAAACTAACCCCCGGATACATAGTCCAATGTCGGCAAGGTTCGGTATCTACCAAGCTCATCCATAGCTTTACGTTTACTCCTGAAAACAGGGTCGATGCAGGCTATCTTCTTGAGAAATATTATACTGAGGCAGTTGAAAGGAGTCTGGTTGCTGATGGTTCCATTGGTCTACTTCTCAGTGGCGGATTTGATAGTAGCTTAAATGTCGCCATGGCTAGCAAGCTATCCCGTGGACCTTTAGATACGTTCTCACTCGGGTTCAAGGACACAGCTCTGGACGAATCGTATTATGCCCGCTTGGTAGCGGATTACTTTAAGACAAATCATCATGAATATGTCTTGGATTCGAGTGATGCCCTAGAAGTCCTGCCACAAATTGTCTGGTGCCAGGAGGAGCCTCTGCATGATTTGTCGGCAGTGCCCTCATATCATGTTGCCCGCTTCGCTAAATCACATGTGGACGCTGTGGTCGCCGGTGATGGCCCCGACCACCTGTGGGGGCGAAATTCTCTGTTCTTAGCAGCACGTCGTTTGTTTAATACGCTGAACAGAGCTGGTCTTTTCAAGAAGTTGTTATTGAAAGATTCAGGCGGGCGGTTTTCAAAGTACTACCCGATAAGGGTCGCGAGGAGACTGGCTTATTGGGCTGATAAGCCAGTAGCCAGATTCTACCTGGATTCAACTTCCAGGTGGCTCGAAAACACGTCAAGCATAGAAAGAACACCCGTATTCCTCTCAAAGGAATTACAAACCGGGTGGTATGACAGAATCAATCTGGCTCAGTTACTTCCCCTTGATACTGTTGATGATTTTCACTGTATGGTGAACTGTGACTTAATGGTGGAAGGGTCTTTTGGGGTCTTCGCCAAATTTGGTAAGGTAGCGGCTGGGCAGTCTCTGCAGGTGCGAGAACCATACCTAGACAACTCCTTGGTCGATCACATCAACCATTTGCCGGAGACACTGAAGGTAAAAGGTAATACGTGGCAGCAACTCAGGGGTACAGCTCAACGGAAGTACTTGTTACGCCATACACTGGGCAAGAAGCTATTACCCCACGAAATCCTTATGAAACCCAAGGCTGGTTTCTCACCGCCGATGAATCAGTGGTTACGAGAATATCTAAAAGGACTGGATGTTAATGAGATTATGAGCCCCTCGATAAAGAAAGCAGGATTTTTTGACCTCGCCTCTGTTGAAAATATATTCGAGGAATACCTGAAGAACCCGCAACGTAGTAATTACGGTCCATATATGCTGCTTTCTTTTGCTGTGTGGCACAGGCTATATATTGACAAGTTTAATACAGAAAATCCAAATGTTTCTTTGACTGAGCTTTTATATGAGTGACCTCAAAATATAAAGACTGATCAGGGTGTGGTATAACTATGAAAAACCTGGACAGAGGAGGTGTCTTACCATAAAGAGTTGGAGAACCTTCAGTCTGGGATTCAAGGATCTGCGGTTAAAGATTTGCATGGTGGCAGAGTCCGTTGGGCGGATGTTTACCGTATTTGATGCAAGCTATACTTAATCTTAAGCCTCATATGTAATTGGAAGGGTCGGCACAGTTCGTATGTGTTTGACAATGTTGATTATCTGGGGGATGTCTGAGGGGCAGGAGGCTGGCTGAATAAGAACTTACTTGATAAGCACGGTTGCGCAATCTGGAAGACATAGTGAAAAGCGCCTGGCAGTGGCAAAGTAAGTTTCTGGATGGATACTCAGATTAGCTGTCACTATATTTTGGAGGTAACATGAAGAGCCTGGTATTGAGTAGCGGTTTCGGCACGAGGCTCTATCCATTGACACGTACTGTGGCAAAGGGTTTGCTTGAATATCGGGGCCGCCCGCTGATTGACTACGTGATAGACAAGATTCCCCAGGATGTGGACATCTTGGTAAACGTCAACAAGAAGTTTGAGGATGATTTCCACCGGTGGCGTGAGGGCAACCGCCGGCAGATTAAAATATGTGTCGAGCCGGTGTATAACGAGGAACAGAGCCTGGGGGCTATTGGCTCGATTACTTACTGGATAAAGAATGAGAATATCACCGAAGACCTGCTGGTACTCGCCAGCGATAATTACTTTGAGTTTAGTATGACCGAATTTATTGGCAGGTTCAACGGCAGAAACGCGCTGGTAGCCGTGCAGGATATCGGAGATATCAGCCTGGCGAGCAAGTACGGCGTCGTCCAGCTTGACGGTGACAGGATTGTGCGCTTTGAGGAGAAGCCTCCCGAGCCGAAATCGAGCCTTATTGCCACCGCTTGCTGGGTACTGCCGGCGAGGGTGTTTCCCATCATGCTTGAGTACTCCAGTGCAGGCAAGAGGGATAACCTGGGTAGCTTCATTACCTATTTAGTCGAAGAAATAAAAGAGGACGTCTATGCCTTTCCGTTCACCGAGCGCTGGCTGGATATCGGCAGTATTGAGGTCTATGAGGCACTTCAACGGGAAGGTGGGTCGGGCTGACCATCCCCGTTGGTCTGTATCAAAGAGAAAAGAGTGATGGGAGTCACCGATTATTTCGAGGCACCGCCGGAGTTACTACCATGTCTGCCTGAGCTCCTGGCCGATATCTGGGCACTGGGAAGCTCGCCGGAGATTGTTGTTGAATGGCTGCGTTCCCTTCAATTACCACCGGAGGCGACTCAAATTCTTGACCTGGGGTGTGGCAAAGGTGCAGTTTCGGTCAATCTGGCCAAAGAACTCGGTTTCAAAATTAAGGGGATTGATTTTTTCGAGCCGTTCCTAGTTGAGGCTAGGGAAAAAGCCAGAAAACTGGGGGTCGAGGGATTAAGCTCTTTTGAATGCGCCGATATGCTTGATATCCTCAAGGAGTCAAGTGATTATGACATCGTCATCTATACAGGTGTCGGTGGGTTGCTTGGATCTTTCGACCAATGCGTACTTCGACTCAGGCAAACCGTCAGACCCGGGGGTTACATGGTTATCGACGATGGATTTCGTGTGACATCAGACGAAATAAGTCGTTCCGGTTATGACCATTACACCTATTATCAGGAGACCATTCGTCAGCTCACTCCCCACGGCGATATCATACTCCGGGAAAATATCGTCCCGGTTGAAGACATTAAGAGCAGGCACTAGCGTGAGACAGGATTAATTGCCAGGCGGGTCGAGAGCTTGGCGCAGGAACATCCTGAACTGGCAAATTCCTTTTTCGATTATCTGAGCGTGAAAAGCAGGAGTGTGAGATACTTGAGCGGGACGTCGCCGAAGCAATGTGGTTGCTTCAGAGAGTCTAGTATCTTGGTGGGAAGGTGATATTTAGCGACAAAATAATCCGGTTACGATCTCTCAATCAGTAATGGTAAAAGGCTCAGTACACGTGGGACTATATAGGACTTCAAAGAATATGTTACGGCATCGACTTAACATCACTGGTGAGGTTAACCTCGGAGGTTCTGATGCAGAATAGACAATTAAACTTACAGATACCAGTCAATACTGTCGTCAAAGCCATAGTTATCATTCTTGCGCTGCTCTTGGTTGCGAATATCGTGGTAATTATTGTCGGACATACTACGGGCCATTATTCCTTGTATGGGGTACTCCCCTTGTTTCGCCTTGACCAGGAGCACAACGTACCAACATATTTCGCTACGGTTATTCTACTGGTGTCTTCGGTGCTTTTATATACGATATTTCGTATCCATAAACGTGATAATCTGTCTGATAGTAAGTATTGGCGTTTGTTATCCTTGATATTTTTATTGTTGTCACTAGATGAGGCAGCTGGTCTCCATGAATTGCTAATTCGCCCTTTGAAGGACCTACTTGGTATAGATGAACCGTCACTATTCTATTTCGCATGGGTGATTCCGGGCATAATTATCTGTGTGGTATTCGCTCTCTATTTCTTCAGGTTTTATTTAAGTCTTCCTTCACGATATAGACTACTGTTCGGTATATCTGCGTTAGTATTTGTTGGCGGTTTCTTAGGTATGGAAATAGTGGATGGATTTTTTGCTCCAACCATGGGTGAACGTACTCTTCTTTATGACATTCTTACTACAATAGAGGAATTCATGGAGTTATCCGGGATTGCTCTATTTATCTACTCATTACTGGACTATATAAAGTCGCGCGGTGATACTATTTCCGTTTCACTTTCCGGACAGTAATTCGTATCTATAGGCGTCAGTCTGAGATAGTGATACTGGCTATAGTCTTTCTATCAATAGCGGCAGCAGGCTCAGTATACCCAGGACAATACAGAATTTCCAGAAGCGTACCTTGGCTGCCAGCTTAATGAGGGCACCGATGGTCAGTATCCCGAAAACGAAGGCGGCCACCAGCCCGCAGATAGCCGCCATATCAAAGCTAACCCCCTCAATTAAACCCAGCCCTATCTCTGCGGCCAGCACTACCGGGATGCTCATCAGGAAACTGATTTTAATAGCACGCTGCGGGTCGTATCCCCGAAAGAAGAGGGTGGAGATAGTGAGCCCCGAGCGGCTGAGACCGGGGAAGGCCGCGAATGCCTGTACCACCCCGGCAATAACGGCGTCCTTCATGCTGGTCGTCTCTTTCGTACCGGAAAACCTGGGGGCATATCTCTGCACCAGTCCGGTGATTATCAGGAACCCCCCGATAGCAGCCATGATGATACCGGCGGGTACCTCTTCCTGCTCCAGTCCGATTAGCAACAGTGGAGACCCGATGGCAGCCGTCAGTACCGTCGAGATGATGAGGAAGGAAATCAGCTTGCTGCGTTCCGTTGTCTGACCGCTTTTCAGTTCTCTTGTGTACTGCGGTAGGTGTCGTATCAGGTCCGAGATGTCCCTTCTGAAATAGAGCACGGCCGCAATTAGCGTCCCGGTATGAAGCCATAAAGACATACGGATAGCTTCAGCCAGTGGTTCATCAAAAAAGTGTAATTGGATGAGGGTATTGATGCCCTCGCTACTAACGGGTAACCACTCTGTTATTCCCTGGATTATCCCCAGAATTATACCCTGAACGAACGACGCCATTATTCCCGGTTACCGCCACGCCTATCGTCGCCCTGCCGTCTTTCTCGCAGCCTTCTGAGCTGGGTGATGAAGACACCGGTGGCAAACAGGATTATCAATACCGCTGCGGCAACCTCCAGCCACCGGATTACAGGATTCCTCTCAACGAAATAGACCGAGCCATTTACCGCAATGATAATCATGAAGATGAGCCAGGCGATGGCCAGGGCTATCAATAATAACTGGCTGATGACAACAACTACCGCGAACCTCAGTCGTCGACGCAGCGGCGGCCCGCTGCCCATACCGAGGAAACGTCCCAAATAGGAGCCCCGAAGCCTCCCCTCATGCTCCGGGGCTTTATTATCCTGTTGCTCGGGTATTGACGGTTTATTGTCAGTACCCACAATTTGTCCTCAATAGAGATTTTATTCCGCGGATTCTGCCCTCAGCATATCACGATTTCGGTGCAGTATCAAAAGTACCGCCAGCAGTGAGATAATCAGTACACCCCCGATTATCTCACCTAGGGTTGCCCAGCTGGCCACACCGGCCGCGGTCGCGGGGGTAATTATCAGCCTCACCGGCGGTGAAACCTCAATCACACCCTCACTGGTACGTAGCTCTGCCTGGAAGGTATAGGTGCCGCTCGTCCAGCTCTCGACAGGAACGTAACTCAGGCTGCCGGTACGCATGTCTGGCTCTGATTGACCTGAGGCAATAAGGATAACCTCTTCCAGTGGTTCATCGTCCAGGCCTACCTCCAGTACAAGCTCGATACCGGGCTGCGAGAATAGTGTCGCATAGTAAGATTCGTTTATCCCGTAGTCTACTCTGGTGGAGGTAATTACGCCCGTATCGCTTTCATAGCTGGGGGTGATACCGAATAGCTCGATTGCCGCCTCAGGCTTATATGCGTTATTAACTACGAGTGTACCGGTAGTGCCATTGACATCTATCAGGTACACGCCGACATCCTCCCTGGTTATGGTGAAGGATACCTCTTGGCTTGCCCCGCCAGCCAGGTCAACGATGCTCTCTATGGCTTCTACTACGTCGTCGATGCTCAGCGTCACGTTGTAGCTCCCGCCGGCTTCACCCGTATTTGTAATAAGGGCGTTGATAGTCACTTCCTGACCGATATTTACCTCGGAGGGACTGATGGTCAGCCAGCTCACGGTGAAAGCAGCCGGTTCTGTTGGTGTAGTGAAGTTATAATCTGGTGATATCACCAGATTGCCTGCCTCATCTTGAGACAGGGTCCGATAGTGATAAACAGTACCAGGTGTCAAGCCGGTCAGATAGACCACGTGTTCCGTGACCAGTGTTTCGTCCAGGGGTGAGAACTGGCTCGGACTTGCCCAGTATTCTACCTGGCTGGTGCTCGGTTCGGTTGTTGTCCAGCAAATCACGGCGTTGTCCGTGCCGATATCAGAGGCGGTTACCTCCTGGATAACAGGTGGGCTTTCATCCGGCTCGTCTTGTTCCTCAGGTTCGTCCGATGATTCTTCTGAATCATCACCGACGCCTCCGCCTCCGCCTCCGCCAGGATTATCGTCACCGACGTCTCCACCACCGCCACCACCGGGTGGGTTGGGGATGTTAACGGTGATGGTGATGTCTTCAGAGTCGGTCAACTCGCCGTCAGATACTTCGAAGTGGACATTCTCATAGGTACCCGCCCCGCCGATACCGGGTGTCCATGTGAAGGCTCTCGTCTCCGTGTCGAAGTTGGCGCCTTCCGGCAGGTTAGAAGCGGAGTATGTCAACGCATCTCCGTCCGGGTCAGTGGCAGAGATGAAAAACATAATCAGTTGGCCCTCGTTGACAGATTTATCACCAATAGCGCTGATTACCGGGGGTCGATTGTTTGTATCCTGGCCGTCAACAATGACTTGGCTACTAATGAGACTGACTGGCACAGACTGGCCATTTGCGTCTCCCACGACAACCCCTGAAAGTGTGAGAGGACAGGTCCCTCCGCCCGGACCGGCAGTCAGGGTAATTGTGGCGAATGTCCCAGCTGTCGATACTGTCTGGCCCGGGGTGATGATTGCCCCGGCTACTCCACTGATAGTCCCGGCCGTATTGTTTATCGTACCAGCGTTGAAGTAGGTGGCGGCTCCACCCTGAGACAGCAGGTTACCTTCGGTGACATTACTGGCTGTAACCAGCGACTGGTCGAAGGACAGGTTGAACTGTGCGCCGGCTATGGCAGTACCGGGCTCGACCACTATACTTACGGTGAACTGCTCCCCTGCTTCAACCTCGTTCGGTGCGGAAACACTGACAGTAGTGGTCTCATCGGCATACGTCATGCCACTAGGGAACAGTCCCAGAGTGACTATTATTATGAAAGTCAATACCTTTGCCATATTGAATAATTTCTTGTGTTTCATCACATCCACCCCTACCCCGTCCAGTTCTGACCAATGATAATCATATCGAGAACGTTGATGTTTCCATCTTCGTTGGCGTCAGCCTGCGTCCAGCCGGCGAGGCCTGTTTCGCCCCAGTGCTGTCCAATTACTATCATGTCGAGAACATTGGTAGCTCCATCGCCATTGACATCCCAGTCATCGTAGAGTTGGACTACCGTGATGTTGATATCCTCGGGGTCAGTGTAATGCCCATCGGATACCTCGAAGTGGACTGCATAGTTACCTGCCTGGTTGTAGCGTGGTGTCCAGGAGAAAGTTCTGTTAGAAGGTGTAAATATGGCCCCTGATGGCAGGTTAGAGGCCGAGTAGGTCAACGTATCTCCGTCTGCATCAGTGGCGGAGATGGTGAATGTCACCAACTGACCTTCGTTAACAGACTTATCACCAATAGTATTGAGAACAGGGGGTTGGTTGATCACGACCTGACCATTGATGGCGCTTACTGACACGGACTGGCCATTCGCGTCTCCCACAACGACACCTGAGAGGGTGAGAGAACAGGTGCCTCCGCCTGTACCGGCAGTCAGGGTTATTGTGGCGAATGTCCCCACCGTTGATATTGTCTGGCCTGGTGTGATGATTGCCCCGGCTACTCCACTGATAGTTCCGGTTGTGTTGTTTATTGTACCCGGGTTGAAATAGGTTGCAGCCCCGCCCTGCGACAGCAGGTTACCTTCGGCGACATTACTGGCTGTAATCATCGATTGGTCGAAGGAAAGGTCAAACTGCACACCGGCGATTTCTGCTCCAGGCCCTACCACTATACTTACGGTGAACTGTTCCCCTGCTTCAACCTCACTCGGTGCGGAAACGCTGACAGTAGTGGTCTCATCGGCATACGTCATGCCAGAAGGGAATAATCCCAGAGTGACTATTATTATGAAAGTCAATACCTTTGCCATTTTGAATAATTTCTTGTGTTTCATCACATCCACCCCTATCCGGTCCAGTGTTGACCAATGGTAATCATATCGAGAACGTTGATGATTCCGTCTTTATTAACGTCTGCCCGTATCCAGCCTGCGAACCCCGTTTCGCCCCAGTGCTGTCCAACCAGAATGACGTCGAGGATGTTAGTCACTCCGTCACTATTCACATCCCAGTCCTCATAAGACTCGACTACTGTGATGGTAATGTACTCATAATCGGTCAGTTCGTCGTCAGACACTGTAAAAAGCACACCAGGATAGCTGCCTGCCTGACTGGCACCAGGAATCCATGAGAAGATTCTGGTCTGGGAGTTAAAGCTAGCCCCTGGTGGTAGATTGGAGGCTGAGTATGTGAGCGTATCACCATCGACGTCGGTGGCCGATACGATAAACTGCAGTGTCTGCCCCATACTGACGGACTTATTACCGATGGCATTGAGTACCGGCGCGCTATTGTCAGCACTGAGCACGGTAATGGTAATGTACTCATAGTCGGTCAGAGAGCCGTCAGATACCGTAAAGCGGACGTTATAGTAGGTGCCAACCTGGCTGGAAGTGGGCGTCCAGGAGAAGGTTCTCGTCGACGGAATGAAGCTTGCTCCTGGTGGCAGGTTAGTAGCCGAGTAGGTTAACGTATCGCCGTTGGGATCGGTAGCCGATACGGTAAATTGCAATGTCTGCCCCGCGTTGACAGATTTATTGCCGATATAGCTGAGTACAGGAGCATTGTTTGCCCCGGTTGAAAAGATTTCAATTCCGTTAATTTCTGGCTGTTCTATATAAGTGGTAAAATCGATGTTCAGCTGGCCATCCTGGACAAATATGTTGTTGAACACCTTCTCTAGTGCCGTACTGTAGCCTACCTCGGAGTATATATCGAAGTCGTTAAGTACCAGTTGCCCTTCTATCGAAACGTCAAAGACCCTTTGGCCGGGGCCGGTACGATACGTTTCAGCAAAGTGGAGGATAACGTTGTAAGTGCCATTTCCCAGGTCGAATCGGTAACCGCTAAGTCCCCATCGCTCGGTTTGATAGATACGGTCGTCGACGGTTCCACTGATAGAATGGCTGGTACCACGGTCTGTATCGTGGTCTGTTCCGTAGAATCCCCAGCTGCCGGAAGTGTAGGCTTGGTCAGCCTGCCAGGTATTCCACTCGGAATCGGTGTATAACTCACCACCAGCATTCACTCGAAGTGGCAGTGAGGATGGTATAGTTACCGTAATGGTAATGTCCTCGTAATCGGTCAGGAAGCCGTCGGACACCGTAAAGCGGATATTGGGGTATGTGCCAACCTGGCTGGAAGTGGGCGTCCAGGAGAAGGTTCTAGTAGCCGGAGTAAATGTTGCTCCGGTCGGCAGGCCGGTAGCCGAGTAAGTGAGTGTATCACCATCAGCGTCGGTGGCTGAGATGGTAAATTGTAATGTCTGCCCCACGCCAACCGACTTATTGCCGATGGCATTGAGTACCGGCGCGCTATTGTCACCACTGAGCACGGTAATAGTAATGTTCTCGTAATCGGTCAGGGAGCCGTCGGACACTGTAAAGCGGATATTGGGGTATGTGCCAACCTGGCTGGAAGTGGGCGTCCAGGAGAAGGTTCTCGTCGACGGAATGAAGCTTGCTCCTGGTGGCAGGTTGGTAGCCGAGTAGGTTAACGTATCGCCGTTGACGTCGGTAGCCGATACGGTAAACTGAAGCAGATCATCTGCATTAACCGATTTATTGCCGATAGAGCCAAGTACCGGAGGATAGTTGGTCGGACCCCCGCCAGCATATTCGTAGGCTCCGATGTCAGGGCCATTACCTGAATATGGCCAGGGGGAGTTCTCATCATTGAAACCAACTAATATCTCGCCTGCGTCTATACAGGGAGACGTGGGTTGCAGGGTAAAATCGCGACTGGCTACGTTGGTAAACTGAGTATCAGCTACTGATATTCCGTGTATCTCTTGTCCGGTGTTACTTGAAAAATCCTCTAGGTCATAATATCTAACACCACTGGCCCATTTTATAAATAGAACAGAATCTGTGCTGTAGAGATAGTCATAGTCGAGGTCATGTACACCTCCCCATATCTCAATTACGTAGCGCGCTGTATAAATGATATTATTTCTTGAAACTATGTTGTGTAAAACGCTGTTAGTCTGTCCGTAGCCATTTGCAGTACCATAGAGGGTGTTGTGGTAGCTGTATATTCGCCCGTATGAGTTATCGCCTAGCTTATACAACCACCCTGTGTTATCCCCTATGTCTGATATGACATTTCTGAATACGTAGGCTGGCCCTTCGAGCACGGGGCATAAGGCAATCCCGACCAAGCAATCTGCAATGGTGTTGCCCCAAATTCTTACGTTAACGTCTCCGCCCTCCATCGAAATCGCATCGTCCAGGGCTCCTGTGATAATATTGTTATAGACATCCCAGTTCTCGGTATAGCCCTCATCATCTTCTGGGCCTCCCCCAACACCGTCTCGGAGGGCGCCGGTTACGCTGGTTATCACATTATTTCTAATTACATGACCCCATCCAGGCTGCCAGTAAGCTACGCCGAAGGTAAGCCTTTCTGTCCCATAATTAATATTAAATACATTGTTTTGTATCAGGCTATTTTGGGCGCCATAGAGAAGCCTGACACCACCCTGGGTTCCACCGCTTGAATGATTCGGGTCGTTTATTACACAATCTTCAACAATGGTACCGTTGGCATCATGAGTTACAACGATGGCTGAATAGTTGGTGTCTTGCAGTTCCAGTCCTTTTATCCTGATGTAATCTGCTCCATCGATTACGAAAATATAATCCAGGCCATTTCCGTCAAGGATTACGTGTTCCCCTAGATAGGGTATAAAGGTGATATAGGCATTCGCCGCCCCTGAATTGCTTGAAGAAATGTCAATCCGTTCGTTCCACGTTCCTCCTCGGATGAGAATCGTGTCTCCTGGCGTAGCGACGTTTGCCGTGTATTGTATCGTGCGATATGGGTTTGCTTCAGTGCCTGTTCCAGTCTCATCGCTGCCATTTTGCGCAACAACCAAGTAATTTGTGCCAATTGGAGGGCTGTCATCTCGGGTCGTTACGGTTCCAACGGCTGGACCATTGGTGACGCCATCAGGGTCAATATAAGTTACTCGTACCTCGTATTGCGTGTCTGGTGTAAGCCAGAATATACTCCCCCTGAACTGATTATTGCTGCGGTCGGCATACATTTCGTGAGCAATTTTCCAGCTGCCTGTACCAATTTGTCTGTACTCCAGGATTGTGCTGTTGTTCTGGTTGTTATCGCTGGTGAAGTCAGATATAACACCGATACATTCAATGGTTGGGTATAAAGTGATGGTACCAACCATAGTTTCATCACCGGGCGCGGCGGAAACATGGCTATCAGATAGACTGACTATTGGCACCAAAGTAAGTGCTAGGGCTATCACCATGATACGTGTTAGTTTGGACATGCAGTTCACCCTTCTGGCCTATTGATAGCTGCGATTACGATACTAATAGTAATGGTTTTTTATCGGTGTGGTCAATAGCCATTTGGTATCGGTCTGTGGTGTGGCAATTTCGTACTATATGGCTGTTACTGTACCACCACAAGTCACCTGCCGTTAGCAGAAGAGAAGGGTCATGTCGCTTGAACAGAACTTCGTCGCAAACTCATAATCTGTTAAACAGAGAAGAGGATTCTCACAAGTAAAATGCATGGGGACTCGGGTGCCGTTCATTTGCCTTCTGGGTTTTGTCGTATCTTGCTCAGGTTACTTGGGGGAAAGCTGCTGGCCTTACATATACAGGCATAACTCAACTATAACTTACTAAATACGTGGTTCGTAGCATCCGACTATTTTTGCTTTGCCGCTTCTATCATACCTGCATACAGTTTGAGAAGTTGGGGCATTGTTTTGTTAAAGTCGAAATCTTCTGCTCGTTTCTCGGCTCTCATCGCTAAGCTAGCTGCCAGTGAGGGATTAATGTAGAGTTGATTGATTTTTTCTGCTAGGTCTTGACTGTCACTTGGTTTGAAAGTCAGCCCGGTGCCTTGCAAAATCCAGGGTGGCCCACCAGAATCAGCAGCTACAACCGGAAGCCCGAGGGCCATGGCATCCAGTACTGTCCTGCCAAACGGTTCCGGCCAGCGTGCGGGATGCACAAAGAGTTGTGAGTTCAAATACCAATCAACAAGGCTACTAAAGGGCATCCAGCCGTGAAATTCTATCTTGCCAGAAAGCCCGAGACGCCTGGAATATTGTTCTAGATTATTCCTCTGCGGGCCATCCCCAATGATGTGTAGGCTGACTGGGAATTCTATTTCTGAGATGGCGGATATCAGGATATCGACGCCCTTTTCCGCGCGGAGAAATCCAGCGTAGAGGATGTTATATCGCCCATTCGGTACGGCTTGGGGCGTGTTATGCTTCTGATTACTCAGACTCTCGTAATCCAGAGCTGGGGGGATTACATATACTTTGCTCTGGTCAATATTCTGCCATGAATATATCTCCGCTACTGCTGGACTAGCTGCGATGAATGCGTCCAAATAATTCAGTAGCTGACATTCTAGGCAACGTTCTAGAGTACGGAACGGTAACAACATTATCTTCCTCAGAGGGTTCTCAGGTCGATGTCGTACCCGAAGGAACAGTCCACATCGCTTGTAGCATTCGGTATTAATAAGACTCAGATTAGAGCAGAAAGAATAGCTGTTTAAATAGGCAACGACGGGAGTTTTCCCTCCATACTTCCGGTACATTGCTGCGTCTAGGAGAAATCGCGGGTCCCAGAGATGATAGACATCAACTTCATTTTCATACTTGCGGAGGATTCTACGCGTGGCTAGCCCATATTGTCTGTTAAGTAGATTCGACAACGGACCTTCATCGATTACGGGGTAAGGTAAATTATCAGGATACGAGTTAAGAAATGGGGATAGAGTAATCAGAGTGACTCGATGGCCGAGGTGTGTTAACTTTGAGGCTACTAGGTTCAGCGAATGGTTGGAGCCACCACCGGTTATTAAATTCAGTTTAGAGTCAATAAAAGTGATATTCAAAGATTTTTCCTGTGGTTATAAACAAGTTTAGTTTGTCTGTATTGATATATATAGCTATATCCAGGTAGCGTAGCGTTCCAGCCGTCTTCTACAGGACCCGAGAATGACAATCGTACTTCTTCCCAAAAATGACGCCAATAGGTAGATATAGGGTTTAATATACCGGGGATCCACCTTGATGGAGGTTATGAATTGTTTTCTACTTAGAGTTATCCTGTTATCTAAGGCGAGATACGTGGCGTAGGTGTGGTGAACGCTGGCTAATCTTCGCTTAATAGCCCTTCTATCAGCTGTCGAGAGGGGGTATGTATTGATTACCTTGTTCAGTGTAATTGGGAAGTTTAGATAACGGAACTCCCAATCACTGCTTAATCTAGCATCATGTTGTCTCTTTTTTACTAGTGGCGTGTGTATTGCCTCAAAAGCAAAGTTGCGGGCGATGCGGACAAACAGTTCCCAGTCTTGACCAATATTGAGAGACTCGTCCCAGCCACCAACCTCAGTGATAACATCAGTGCGGATGAGAACCGTGCTTGTTACCGCAAAAGCGCTCTCAGATAGCAGAAGATTTAGTGCTCTTTTCGGGTCGACCTGTCGATTCTCCCATGCCCGATTCAGTATGGTGCCACTCTGGTCATCGAAACGGTAGAAATCGGAGCAGACAAGGGCAACATCAGGGCTGGAATCCAGCAGACTGACCTGCATTTCTAGCTTTTCTGGGAGCCAGATGTCATCAGCATCGAGGAACGCGATGTACTTGCCGGTAGAAATAGACAGTCCAACATTGCGGGCAACATTTCCTCCGCGGTGCTCTTGATAGATGTATTTAATCCGTTGATCCTTGAAGTTGTCCACTGCCTCCCTGGTATTATCTGTGGAACCATCATCGACAATGATAAGCTCGAAATCAGTGAAGGTCTGCTCAAGGACGCTCTGGATGGCTTCAGCCAAGAAGCGCCTGTAGTTGTATGTGGTAATGACAACGCTAACTTTGGGCATATCTCTTGTCTCCGTTGAGGAACGAGCCTTAGCACCATTGTAACATGGCTATAATATTAGGTTCTTTAGTCTCCTGAACACTCCTTATAGACCGCAGAGGTCTTCTTCGCAATGTCGCCCCAGTTGTACTTTTTAGCCAGCTGCAGGTTGTGCTTACCCATCTCTTTGAGGTCTGCGCCTGACGCAAGCTGCATGGCCTTAAGTAACCCTTCTTTATCTGATGGGTCATACAAAAAGCTGCCTTCAGCATCTAATACATCGGGTATGCATCCCGTTGCCGGAGCAATAACAGGTTTCCCGAAAGAAATAGCCAATAATGCAGTACCGGATGTTAAGATATCTTTATAGGGCAGTACTATTACATCTGTCGCGTTCATATATATCTGAATGTCGTCATCAGGGACAAAGTCGAAAATCATCCCAATCTTGTGATTCGCCTCGTATTTCTGTGCTAATGTTCTAGCCGCCTCACTATTCTGTGGCTGTCCCACAACCAGAAGCTTCTCGTTTGAGGTGCCCAATCCCCCAAATGCTTCAATAAGTTCGATGATTCCCTTATATGGCCTGATTTGACCAAAGTATAGGAATATTAAATCTTTGTTCTCAAGTCCTAGTTGTTTTCTGGCCTGCTTCTGCCCAATGGAATTCTTGTAGCAACCGATATAATTCCCGTGAGGAATAACCACAACCTTAGAGTTATTGGTCAGTTTATATTCATTTATAACGGCTTGTCTGGCAGACGGACCGTGCGTGATAATTCTATTGCAAAGCTTTGCCAGTAATTTACAGAAGAACAGCTCGAAAGATCTGAATCTTGTATCATGACTTGTGATATTATGTACTGTCCAAACAACTCTGACTCTAAACACTTTTAATAGCAGCAGGCCGGTAATGAAGAAGACTGCTCTAAGGATGGTTTTCATCCTGCTGTGGGCTAACAAGAAGGGATGCTGCCAGTGTAGGTGTAATACGTCAGCCTTGCGCCAGCCCCAAAATTCCCTTGGCATTTTAAAAGTCCCTACGATATTACCGAAATTGACAGAAACATCGTATTTTGAGAGGGCATCAGTTAAGGCTTTCTGGTAAGGATTGCCCTTGCTATAATCTGGGATGAATATCACTTTCATATTACTTAATTAAAAACCAGACATTTACATCTAGCCGAAGACCGAAGTCAATAGTAAACTCAGTCGATTCTCTCTACGAAGGGCGGCCGCGGGCCGTGTGTGAGTATACCGCATTGTAGCACTTATCCAGTCTTCTCAATTTTCTCCAATGAGGGAGTTCCTTTCAAAACTCGAAGTTGCTCTTTAATAAGGGAGACTATGTCGTATCTCATCCATCGGGCAAGAATATACACTACGGCAAAATAGATGGACGCGCCAAAAACGGCTAGGAAAAGGAAGGCGGGCACTCCGACTGAATCAAATACGTATGTTTTTACGACATATGTTGCCGAAAACACAATAGCCGCGTTGAGTAACGGTAACCCCAATATCGGCGTAATAGCCTTTATTTTACTCTGTGTGACTCTTGCCGCTAGATATATTGCCACCGGGTCGACAGCAAGTGCACCGACTACTACTGCCAGTGCAGTCCCTTCGATGTCCCAGAGCGTGGTAAAGGGATAGATGAGTGAGGCCATCACTATAAGACGGACTAGCTGTAATTTTGAAGCGATGTCAGGCCTTCCCATACCTTGAAACAGAGGGCCGGTAGTAGCGCTCACAGACCGGCTGAGCCCGAGTATAGCCAGCAACTGTATTGCGGGAACCATCGGCATCCACTTTTCTGTGAGAAACAGACGTGTGAACTCTGGGGCGAGAACTGCAATGCCAGCGGCCAGTGGGAATGACATGAACGCGGTGAGCTTAAGAACCTTCAGATAGGCCTCCCTTAACTTGGGAAGGTTGCCTTGGAGTTTGGAATATGCTGGGAATGTCACCTGTGAAATTACCTGTGTTATTTGCGTAGCGGGCAGGTTTGAAATTTTATAGGCCATCTGATAGAACCCCAGGGCCGTAACTCCCAGCACCTTACCTAGAAAGAAGTCATCTCCTTCATTGATAAAGAAGAGCAGAAGTGAGGATGCCAGTATCCATTTACCGAAGCTAAAAAGCTCTCTGGCCTTTGTCAAGTCCCGGCTGAGGCGGGGCCGGTAGGGATGCAGGACATAGGACAGAATGAAGCGCACGATTTCACCGGCCAGTAAGCCGAATACCAGTGCCCAGACGTTCCGAAGTATCAGGGCCATGAAAATGGCCACTGTCAAATCGGTTACAGCACCCCCCACCTCATAGGCAAACTTCTTGTTAAACTCCAGCTCTTTATCGAAGTATACGCGCCCGATGTTCGCCCACCCCTGGATGAAGACTGTAAAGGCAACAACCCGTACGATGTTTTCGGCTGCAGGTTCGTTGAAGAAGCTGGCGACGTACGGGGCTGCGGCAACTAGAAGAAGGCACAGGATTGTACCTCGCAGGCCGTTTATGGTCCAGGCGGCATTAAGGTGTGCTTTGGCGTCCCCTTCCTTTTGGATAAGGGCAGCATTGAAACCTGTCTGACTGAAGTGCTCCAGGGCGGATATAGTCAGTAAAGCAATGCCCAGCGTACCGAAATCGTCTGGCGCCAGCAGTCTGGCCAGAAATATGACCCGTACGAGCCTCAAGCATTCCCGGACTATCCGTATGCCGAAAACCCACACCCCTCCCCGTGTTACCCGTTGGTTGAGAGTTGATCCAGGGTTGAGTAGATTCTTGAACTTCTCTTTTGCGTTCATATGAGTTCCTGCGCCGCATCCGGAATTTGGGGTGGGCGCGCAACCTCTTTACATATCACATTATTCTGTTTTTTAGACGAGCCAACGTTGCTTTCAACACCATCCGTTACGAGGTTTTCATCGAAGTCTCAAAGTCACCAGCTTCTTCACGATTACTCCACGGAGACGTGCGGGTAGAAAATCCTTGGCCGTATCCATTAGGAGAGAGAGCCCTCTCATTTCCCATAGCGCTCCCGGATGAGTCTTTAAAGCCTTTAACAAATACCGTAGCCCTGTGCCTTGGTGTCCTGTACGGACAGAAACCCTGGAGAGAATACAATACTCTTTAAAATATACCTTTTTTCGCAAATGACTGTAGAGGGGGCCAAGTTCTTCGTCTTCAAACACTGATTCCAGTATGGCCGCATGGGCACTCTGGACAACATCAGCACCCTTAATGGCTGTCATACTCTGGAAATGAAACCGGACTTTCGCTAGCGGCTCGGCAAGGTGTCCGACGTCAAATTTCTTTGCCAGGCGAATCCATAAGGCCAAGTCGCCGCTCATACGAAGGGTCGTATCGAAAAGTCCAATCTCCTCAAAACAGGAACTCCGCACTAAGGCTGCGGAGGTATGAGTTTCGTCATGGTAGTCGGGGAAAATGAAATGTGCGATCTCCTCCTTGCCGTCCCTGACAAAGGTGTCTATAATGCCGCGTGGTCTCCTTAGCCGCAGAGGGCGGCCATCCTCATCAATGGTGTAGAATTGCCCGAAGCAACAACCTGCCTCGGGGTGCTGGTCCAGAAATGACACACACTTCTCGAGGGCATCCTCTAGCAGAATGTCATCAGAGTCTAAGAAGATAAGATACTCCCCGCTGGCAAGCTCGGTACCCTTGTTGCGGGCGGCGGATAGCCCCTGGTTCTCCTGCCGGAAGTAAATCACTGCTGGGAGAAAACTCCTCACTACTTCTGCTGTGTTGTCGGTGGAGCCATCATCGATGACGATTATCTCGAAGTCGCGGTAGGTCTGGGCTAACGCACTCCTCACTGCCTCACCGAGGAACTGGGCCTGATTGTATGTGGGGATAATTACACTAACTTTCGGCACGATTCCAAACTCCTCGTTAGCTGTTTTGAGTTTTCATCGAAGCCCCAAAGACATCAGTGTCTTCACGATTGCGTTACGGAGCCGTCGGGGCAGGAAATCCTTGGCTGCATCGATCAAAAGGGAAAGTCCCCTTACTTCCACTAACATAACCGGGCAGGTCTTTAAAGCGCTCAATAAATACAGGATTCCTGTACCTTTATGTCCGGTTCGGGCGGATACTCTAGAACAGAGACAATAAAGGCTGAAATAGGCTTTATTTTGCAAATGGCTGTAAAGGGGGCCGAGCTCTGCATCCTTGAACACCGATTCCAAAACAGCTGTGTGCGCGTTCTGTAAAATATCCAGACCTGTTATAGCTGTCAAGCTGTTGGTGTGGAACCTGGCTTTCAACAGTGGCTCAGCAAGATGACCAACGGCGTACCTCTTTGCTAGCCGGATGGACATATCCCAGTCCTCGCTCATGCGGAGCTTGGTATCAAATAGCCCTACACTCTCAAAGCAAGAACGGCGAACTAGGAAAGGGAAGGCGGCATCCTTTTGGTCCCCTAAAAGAAGGAGAGCTATCTCCTTCTTGCCATCTCGAATAAAGGTGGCTCTGGGACCGCGCGGCCTCGACCGCAGGGGACGGCCGTTTTCGTCTATGGTGTAGCTCTGTCCGTCACAGAAGCCTGCCTCAGGGTGCTGGTTCATGAATGTTACACACTTCTCGATTGTATTCTCGAACAGGACGTCGTCAGATGCAAGAAAGAGCATGTACTCGCCTGTTGCCATCTTAATCGCCGTATTATTGGCAGCGGATACGCCCTGATTCTCCTGGCGGAAGTACTTCACAGCTGGCGGGAAACCTTTCGCTACTTCCGGGGTGTTGTCTGTGGAGCCGTCATCAATGACGATTACCTCGCAATCTTGGTAGGTCTGGGCTAATGCACTACTCACTGCCTCCCCGAGGAACTGAGCTTGGTTATAGGCCGGAATAATTATACTAACTCTTGGCACGGCTCTTGACTTCACCTTCTGACTTTCCCTTGAGGAGCTTTAACCAGAGGTCTTGGTACTGCGTTACCATATGTTTCTGACTGAACTGCGAAAGGACCTTAGCCCGGCCATTCTCACCCATTTGACGGGCCTGTTCTGGGTCGTCAAGAAGAGAAAGCACAGCCTCTGCTAGTGCCTTGGGTTCTCTAGCAGGCACCAGGAAGCCATTCTCCCCCGGAATTACCAGCTCCTTGTTCCCGCCCACATCTGTGGCTACCACTGGCTTACCAAGTGCCATGGCTTCCAGTAAGCTGTTGGAGCACCCTTCGTGGTCTACTGAGGAGAGTACCGACACATCAAAGAGGGACAGGTAATTGCCGACCTGTTGGTGTGCCCCCAAGAAGACCACCTGCTTGGCGAGCTTAAGCTTTTTCGCCATGACCTCTAAGTCGGACCGGAGGGAGCCATCGCCCAGAATTGCGAAGTGTACTTCTGGCCTGTATTCATGAACTATGCTGGCGCTTTTCAGGAACGTGGCATGGTCTTTCACGGGTGAGATCCAAGCGCTAATGCCTACCACAGGTTCCCCTGGTTTAAGCCCTGTTTCAGTTCTGATTTCAGCAACTCGGACGGGATCCACCTCCAGACGTCTGAAATCCAGGCCATTGTAGATAACCGTTGTTTTCTCTGGCCGGTATCCACGGTCTATTAATAAGCGTTGTCCTGCCACGCTATTAGCCACAGCAATCTGAGCAAAGTGACCCAGGAAGTCTTCCAAAGTGCAGATTACATAATCGATTCGGCGTGGATTGTTCCTTACCCCACAGCGTTCTGTCACAACCTTTACCGGGGTCCTAACCAGGAAAGCAGGTAAAAGGCCGAATAGGGTGGCCGAGGAGAGAAACGGCTGGATAACATTAACACGTCTCTGCCGGAGAAGTCTCATGATACGGAGGATAGGCGAGAGGTCATATCTGTTTACACGCTTGAGGCAGATAAACTCGACTCCCGGTAGTTGCTGTAAATACTCATCGAGAGGTCCCGGGTATAGGGTGATAACTATCACGTTGAACAGTTGCTTGTCAATGCCGCTTGCTAGAGCTATGAGCTGCTGCTCGGCACCGCCTCCGCCCGACAAATTTGTCATGAGGAGAACAGTAGGTTTATGATTTCTCACGTGTTACCTCCAAATTTTTCGTCACCGCTCACCATCGCTTCTATTTTTCTCTGTAACCCAATTCCGTATAAGTAAGATTTCTTGTGGATGTAGGTCAAGGAGAAATGGTTAAGTAGCCAACATTACGTTCATGCTAAGACCTATTGGCTTGTTCATCAGGCTTTGGGACTACGAGTAACTTGACAACGGCGATCGAAAAGCCTCCCATGATCCATAATAGCCATACGCTATCCATAACATTATGGGTGAAAGCGTTCACAACATAGGCTACTAAGGCACCGCAGCAACCGAGGGCAAGACCCTTTAGGAAGCGGTTCGTCGATTTTCGGTATACGTCTAAGAAATTACGTAGGATACCTACAAATATCGATACGTAAGCCAATAATGCTAGGGTGCCGTAGGAGAGCCAGGCACGGATGAAGTCATTGTGAACCTCCGTTTGTCCTAGGATACCTCCCGCGCCCTGTGTTTCCATGTATTGGGAACGGATGTTAGATGAATATTCTAGGGATTCCTCCTGGAAACTGTAGTATCCGATACCTAGGAGAGGATTATCCATGGCGATGCTAATCCCTGCCTGCCAGAGCACAGGTCTTGCCGCAGCACTCGAGTCATCGGTGAACCATTGCGAATATCGATTGCTTGTCATGTCGGAGTAGTAAACGAACGCGGCAATCAGAACCAGCGACGCCAGCAGCAGTTCCTTTCTAGGCTTGTCCTGCATCCAGAAGATAATGGCAAGAAGCCCTGGAGCTAGGGCATACATACCAGAACGGGTGAAGGTGAAGTAAAGGGCCGCAATCATGACTATAGTTAACACTGCCAAAATTTTTCTTGCACCGGGGCCTACCCCTTTTAGGAAATATATACTGACCATCGGTATCAGGATTACCGGTAGATAAAAAGCTAGATGCAGCGCGCTTTCAGTCAGTCCTTCCGTCCTTGTCCCACCATATCCACTCGTGGTTATACTGAAGGATGGCATTCCTATATAGCTATAATGCTGCATTACGGCAACTATGGCCGATATGGAGCCCGTTATCAGGACAACTAAGCTCAGAAGCTTGATGTCCCTCCTATTCTCAACGACTGCGGGTAGAAGTACGAGGATGGCCATCGCAGTGACCGCCGACCGAGAGTATTTTAGAGTATTTGTCATGTCCGTGTTTACAGCATTGGAAATAGTGGCGAGGGCGAAGAAAATAATGGCAGGAACAAGAATTCTTCGTGCTCCATTGCCCAGTTCGACACCCCCTCTGTTCTGGAGGATAGGTACCAAGAGTAGGACGGCCAGTATTGTCCATAGGAAACGAACGCTAATCTCTAACTCGGGTGTGAGATATATTACGTACTGGCTTGAAGTAAGCTGTCCGACCATTAAGGATGCCATCGCCCACACCGGGCGTTTGAATAGTAGAACAAATAGGGCAAGTTGTGCAGCCAGTACAAGGGCCAATGGCCATGGTATTCCAAATTGAATTATCCCTAGCCAAACTAAACCAATTAGGGCGATAATTCCGAGAAGCGCCCTCCGATTTACTAGGCTTGAGTGAGGATGAGAAATGTCTCTCATTGTTTACACTTACCTTTACGTCTCAGTGCTATTTCGTGGCTTACAGTAGACACCTATAATTTGACTCCTGAATGGTTCTGTCCATGGTAAAAACTGCATTAACCGGCTAGTCAGCAGACCAATGGCATAAAAACTTCGACTAAAGGTAAGATAGTCATAAATCTGCTCGATGCCTTTCAGAATTACTCTTTGAAACCCGGTTCGCTTTAAGGCATGGTCAAGTTTTTTCTGTGTGTTGCACCTGTAGTAGGTGGGGAAAATGTCCGATTCTTGAGTCCCCTGCATTGCCTTCTTGATGATTCTTTGCCATTGATGAGGGACGTAGCGCGATAGGACAAACATGGGGGAAGCAGCACATGGCGTCTTAAACATAATCTTTCCACCCTCGGTCAGAACACGCTGGAATTCGGCGAACACCTTTTTAGGGTTTTTGAGATGCTCAATAACAAAATAGCAAATAATGATGTCGAAAGTGCTGTCTTTGATTGGCAGCCTTTCGAGGTCACCCACGATAAACTTGTCTATGTTTCTCTGGTAGAGCACCTCTGAATCTATACCTACAAGTAAGCCGATGCTCTGCCGATAGCCCCGCAGCACCCAGGACCCTTTACCGCAGCCCGCATCCAGCACCCTGGCTCCCGGATACATGCTCTGCTCAAGTGCGCCGAATACCGGACTGAAGGTAACCTGGTCTGCTGCTGGGTACAGCCTATCTTTTAATTTTACTTTAGTCTCAGTGTCGAGCACTGTCCACATCCTTAAACAGTGTTTTCTAGCCTTCTTGTAGTTTGGCTTCATTGTGCACTATGCTTCTGCCGTGTCTCACGAAAAGGATTTTATACACCATATATAGTATCGCCTTCCGCTTCTCAAACGCGTATCTCAGCAAATCAAAGATACGCAAATTTTTGATATAGAAGGTCAGGTACGCCCGAACTTGTAATAGTTCCATACTTCTTCTATTAAGATTTTCCAGTTCCAGCGCATTTCCCAGGTGTTTGTCGAAGTCTGACCAATCTCCAGATATGACCTTGTAGCCGCCCTGCCTATTAATTGCCATCTGATATATCTCTGTGCCTGGATATGGGACCATAAGCCCGAAGACGACCTCGGTAGTATTTAGCTTGGTCGCGAAGGCGATCGTCTTTAGGATATCATCGCGTGTCTCATTGGGATGGCCGATGATGTAGTAGGCACTTGTCATCAGGCCGGCCTTTTTTGCAGCAAATACAGCTTTCTTAGCCTGCTCTACAGTCACTCCTTTCCCGATCCTTTGTAGTATAGTGTCGTTGCCGGACTCAATTCCTAGTCCCACCAGGTCACAACCTGCTTCTCTCAATCTCCGGAATATGTTGTAGTCAGCCAAATCTACTCTTGTCTGTATATCCCATTTCATTTGCTTGTGCAGGCCTTGCTCAATAATGGAATCAGCCACGTTATGGGCTCTCCTCAAGTTCATCGTAAACGTTTCATCTTGAGCCACAAATCTGCTCGGGTGGAAGTTCTCAGAAAGCCACTGTATCTCATTAACTATATTTTGAGTAGACCGGTAACGCACTTTCGTCCCTAGAACCCGCATGCAGAAAGCGCATTTGAAAGGACATCCTCGAGCGGTGAATATGGGATAAGCCTTCGCCTGTGGATACAGATGCCAAGCGGGAAAGGGTAGGCTATCGAGGTCTTCTATCCAGCCCCTTTCTTCGTTGACCACGATTCTCCCATTCTTCCTGAAGGCAAGCCCTTTAACACCGTCTAGTTCACCACTTTGCTTCAGTGCACTGATAAGCTCAACTATAGTAGCCTCGCCTTCGCCTATAACTAGGTAGTCGAAGGCAGGAAAGTCCTCCATGGTTTTTATCGGTAGCGCTGTGGCGTGAGGTCCCCCGATCACAATAGTGGCATCTGGCATAGCCTCCTTTATTGCTGCTGCAACCTCGTGAGCACGCCTTACTTCATGGGTCATGGCTGTAATACCGAAGATAGTGGCACCAGTTTCTCGAGCACGATCAACGGTTTGAGCCAGCGTAAGTCTTTCAAACTGCGCATCAATGATTGTTACTTCTACTCCGTTCCTTTCAAGGACGGCTGCCAGATACCCTAGACTAAGTAGAGGCATGTGATACCACTGGCCTTGTAGTATTCTCTCCGGAGCAGTTTTAATCAAGACAACTTCGCTCATTTTTTCTTCTTAAGTATCAACCTTTGTCGACAGCAGCTGCATCATTAGATTAGTTGACTAATCTGGCTGGCATAATTCGTCAAATACCTTAAGATACTGGTACTTCGTGTTTGACCACCGGTATTTATCATAGATTGCTGAACCACCTGCAGCCAGGTTCGCCATTGTGTCGGGATTTCTATAGAGTTCCAGGATGGACTGAGCTAAGTCCTGCTCATTATCGGGTTGATAGAATTTCACCGAGTAATCGTCAAAGAATGCTTGCACGGAGGAGTTCGCGGCAACCACAACGGGCTTGTCCAGAGCGAGGTACTCGAATAGTTTATTGGGCAGCAGTGGTATGAGGGCAGATACTACCCCGATGTCAGCCTCGGCGATTAGTGAAGGCACTCTCTCGAACGGTACTAGGCCAGTGAAGACCACATGGCTGTCGACACCCAGGGATTGAGCCATCTCCTCCAGTTGGGAACGGTATTCACCATCTCCTACTATCATTACCTTTAGATTCGGGATGTCGTCTTTCAATAGAGGTACCGCCTTAATCAGTGTCTGCACACCATAGTGTTGGGTGAGACTGCCATGAGTTATGAGACAGAAGTGATTCTGCTTCTTATGGGAAGTAGGCGTATGTTGAAAAACATTCTCATCGGGGACGTTAAGCACCACAGATACTTTTGAAGTGGGAATACCTCTGCTCATTGCCATCTCTTTGCTGGCTTGTTCGGCTGTGATGATATGGTCAGCTAAACTAAGGCACAATCTTGATACACCGCGCATCAGCTGAATTGCTATATGATTGGAGCTAGTCTTATAAATCCTGGCGTAAGTCTCCGGCGTGTGGTCGAAGACGTTCATTATGATCTTTGCACCAAGGAGCTTGGGGAGAAGGGCTGCGAAAACCAGTATCTCGGGCATGCTAACTACTTCCACCACCCTATACCTTCTCTTTAAGGACAGCCAGCCGAGTGTCCAGGAAGCCATAATGAGGACTGTTGAATACTCATATATGTATCTAAGGATTCCTCGGCGGTGATGCTCCACTGGCAGACGATATACATGTACACCACGGACTGATTCACGTCTTTTTTGCCCCTTTTTTCTGAGGCAAACGACATCTACGTCATAGCCGTGCTCTGCTAATGCCTCAGCGTCCCTTCGGACATGAGCCTCATCCGGGTAGTAGTTGTGTCGAACTATGCATATTCGATTCACTCGGTTTTTCCCCTCGCAGTCAAGCCATCAGCAATGTCTACGCCGCCCGTTTTTCTCTTGGAGTAATTCCTCGTATACTGCGACGATTCGCTTTGCGATATTGCTTTGCTCCATATGACTAATCATCTCCCGTCCGTTGGTGCGACCGGGGTGGTTTATTGCCAGAATGAGTTTTTCGGCCACATCATTAGGGTCCTGGCTGCATAAGTAGCAGCCATCAGTACCGCCAATTACATCAGCCACATCCCCCACCGGTACGGAAACTACGGGTGTATTGCAAGCCATGGCTTCCTTAATAACCATTGGTGAGCCCTCTCCGTCAGAGACGAGAAAGAGTGCATCGCAGGCGTTCATGTATACCGGTATTAAATCGTGGGGTTTATCCCAGACCAATACCAGCTCTATTGACGGGTCCTTCTCCCGGGCTATTTCGACTGCAGCCTGCACTATATCAAACCTTTTTTCTGGTCGGGAGAATTCGCCTACCCACAGAACGAGCTTTTTTTCAGGTGGCAGATTGACCTTTGCTCGTGCCTCTGCCTGTGGCATCGGGCGAAACACATCAAAGTCGATACCACAGGGGATGACTACTGCCTTCTCATACCCCAGTTTCTGCTTTTGCTCCTCCGATACCAGGATGACCTTGTCTACTAGGGGGGTTATCATACGCGAGGGGAAACGTTCCCAGGTGGCAAACACCTCGTGGCCGTGATGAGTGAGTACCACCGGGTGAAGAAACTGGGTGCGGGCAATGATACCGGAAAACACATAATGGGCGTGGATGATGTCGTAGCGGTGTGTGAGGAGCCATACGCAGAGTCGGAATATACCCCAAACGTAGTTGAGCTTGTTCTTTCTCCCGTTGACAAAAAATACATCGATGTCAATTCCTTCTTTCCGCAAAGCCTCTACCTGGTCTCGGACAAAACTTCCTAGAATCGGCATGTCCGGGGTGGGGTACATATTGGTTAGCACAAGCACTTTCATTTGTCTATATTCCCGCTCGGCTCCGTTTATTTAACTGACTTGGGTTGGAAAGAAATATTCCATTCAGGGATGTCTCGAAGTTCTCGTAGTAAGGGACCATGACCTCATGGACGATTTCATCGGCGGTGGTACTGAACTCTCTATCCGTTCTCTTTGGCTGCAAATTGTAGCGGTCTGCAAGTGCCATATAAACTCTCCGCTGTCGACGCAGATAATCGGGGTCCGTATCCTCGTCCTTACGCTGGGCACACACATCCTCCGGCAGGTCTAAAAGATAGGCCACGTTCGGCTTTGGCACGAGTGTTAACATCAGTTTGATAGCAAGTCGGCTAAGTCTGTCTTTAGCATCAAGGGATGATTCCATCTCGGCGGCGGCATCGAAGGCGTACCGGTCACAAATAACTATCTTCCCACATAGTAATGGTAGCTTGACCTTGAAAAAGTAGGCCAATACCATGTCGGTGGCTACAAGATAGGACCAGAGGAAGCGTAGGAGGGAATTCTGTAGTCGTTCTCTTCGATCCGGAGCACCCGGCTTCGCCCATTGTACTCTGTTTCTAAGCAGGACTTTCCCCCAGTGACTGAATAATTTAGTGAGTCCAAAGGTGCCACACCGGTTCCAGTAGTACTTTATTCTGAGGTCGCTGATATTTAGAGCCCTGATTAGCGCCTGCGCGTGTTCTGTCTTCCCCGAGCCGTCGGGGCCACTGAACGAGACCAGGAAGGCGGGCTGGGGGCGGATTCCTGACTTTAATTTGATACCACCGGCCAGGGTTTGAACGGCTTCGGATAGTTTTTCTCTCAAGCTGTGCTGCGGGTCTCGCAGGATTTTCCCGTAATAGAGGAATTTGCTAAAAATAAAAGAAAATGCAAAGGGTAGCGAGACCGGAGTAAGTCGGGTGATTCTGCGATAGTAGCGGTGAATCATCGGGTGACGCTTGAGTGAGGTCTCCCATCTATTCAGGTTACGAACGGGAATGCTGGTTTCTCCCCAGAGCGATTTCTCGATGTGGGCGCATATCAGGAGGCATAAGTGGAGTCCGTCAAGCCATCCACGCTGAGAGGCCGCGTTTTCCATGTATGCCCAATCGATTTCACCTTCTCGCCAGCATTCACATATCTTGACTATATCTCCCAGGCGGAACTGTTTGTTCTCATAAAAACCGTGGGCTATTGTAATTAATATCACGTCTTCGGGCGAAGGAACACGGACAGCTTCGTCGTCGTAAGAGATGAGTGAGTTTTGCCAGATAGGCGCGTCATCCAGGAAGCAAGCGTCCCAGCCTACCCAAGTATGAAGGTGAATAGCGGATACACATCGTCCACTGTGGAATTTCCGAAAGAGGAATTTGTGTGACTCCTCGATATTTTTCAGTTCTATATAGCCGAGTTCTACTAAAATGGCCTTGGCTACCTGCTCGTGTTCCTCCTTCACGAGCACGTCGAGGTTGTCGCTGGTGTATGGGAAGGACGGGAACCTGCCGGCAGACTTGATGAGAATACAGGAGATACCTTTCTGGGCCCACCGGTCCCGGACTTTAATATATTCTGCCCTGGCAGAAGAGAGAAGCTCCTCTTGCTGATGTCTGGCAGTTTGAAACTCGGGCAAATTCTGGAGTTGTTGCAGGCCGTTGCTATGATTTAAGGCCAGCAGAGGATACTTGTTCTCTTCCCAGTATGCCAGTAGAGCTGGAATATCGAGGCTTTCAGGAGTCTCTGGTAAAAAGCCATCGACTATTTGAGCAGATACAGAAGTTAGTCTCATCATGGATGTTTCCATTGACGTCTCCCCTTATCAGCCCAGCTCGCTCTGGCCCAAAAGAAGTCTGGCTACATTCCGCCATGAGTAAGGGGTAACCATTTCGCGGGTATTGCAGCCGTTTGTATGCATGGTCTGGGCCACTATCTCTGGCAGCTCCGAAGGTTCGTCGGCATAAAATAGACCCTCGCCATCATCGAACGCTGTTGGCAGGTCACCGTAACGCAGCGTTACCACGGGAAGGTTGCAAGCCATAGCCTCCAGTATAGAGAGCGGAGCCCCGATACATGCCTGTTCGGAGACCACAGGGAACACGTAGCAGTCAGCAAGCTGGTACAACTGCTCGATATTTGGCAGGTACTGGTCAAATACAGTAATCCCCTGCTTCCGCAGTTCGTTTAGCAGGTGCTTATCTTGTCCGGGGAATGAGCTGCCAACAAGGATGACCTGAGCATCAAGTGTTCGATGAATGTGGACCAGTGAATGAACATTCCTTTCTCTCTTTATGTGGCCCACGTGCAGTACCGTGTACTTTTCAGGCTCAAGTCCGTATTGGGTCCTCAGTTCGGCTTTTCTCTCCGGAGATACCGGCGTGAATTTGTCAAGGTCTACGCCACTTGGAATTAATTGGACATGACACCCTATGGAGATGAATTGCTTTGCCGTTTCATTGCGCTGGACGAAAACCACATCAGGTGTAAGGAAGCGGATAAGGCGCCGTGAGAGCCATCCGTAGTTACGGGGCTGAAGGGAAATCATGACCACCCTGGCTCGGGGCTGGTATAGCTTGAGCAACCAGCTGCGTATGAAGCTGAAGAGGGTTGCCGATGCTGAAGGCACATAGCAGATGAGTTCTGGATTTAAAGCACGGAGTTCTTCCCATAATCTGTAACTCAAGAATAGTCTATTCGCTCTGAAGTAGGCTATTTTAGAATTATTGATTCTGCGCCCGGGAAGCACGGAAATGCCGCGCACTGGGATCTCCGAAGGCCAGGCCTGGAGTAGTGAGTACGCAAAATTTTTGATCCCCTCATCCAGTGGCGGAGACATGTCCTCGGTGATAATGCAGACAGGTTGCTTCATTGTTTTTATCCTATATTGTTCAGTAGATGTAACTCTCGCTAGGTTGCGAATTACGGTACCATTCGATGAAAAGAGGGATGCCCTGCTCTATTGCTATCTTGGGTTGGTAACCGAGGATAGTCTGGGCTTTGGATATGTCTGCAAACGTAACAGGCACGTCGCCGGGTTGCACAGGGAGATGCTTGATCTTCGCCTTTTTACCCAGTGACTCCTCGATGAGTTGGACCAGGTAGTCTAGTGATATCGGTCGTGAGTTACCCAGATTAAATATATCGAATTGGCATCCTTCATAGGTCAGGGCTGTCAGCAGACCATCCAGAAAGTCATTGATATGGGTATGGTCCCTGGTTGCCGAGCCATCACCGAAGAGCTGAATCTCCTCTCCAGAGTTTAATTTTCTGGTAAATAGGGGAATGGCCATTCCCGGTCTCTGCCGTGGTCCGTATATGTTGAATGGGCGTATTATCACCATAGGTAGCTCATATAGATGGTGGTAGGTGTAGCAATATAGCTCGGCAGTCGCTTTCGAGGCAGCATAAGGAGACATCGGGGTGGCAATTTGCTGGTCCTCTTTGAATGGCACCCGTGTGCTATTGCCGTACACCGATGAGGAAGAGGTAAATATGAACCTCTCTACCGACGTCAGGCGGCTTTCTTCGAGGAGGTTGATAGTACCTTGCACGTTGACCTCTTCGTAGAGCTGAGGCTGGATAATCGAAGGCCTTACCCCGGCCTTCGCTGCCAGATGAATGACATTATCGAAGGTGTATTTAGTGAAGAGGCCGTGTAACAGGGTACGGTCCCTGATGTCGCCCTCAATAAGAGTATAGTGCTCGTTGGAAGTGAGGTGCTGGATGTTGTCCCGTTTAATTTGTGGTTCATAGGAGTCGTCGAAGTTATCTAGTCCCACGACCTGATAGCCGAGGTCGAGCAAGCGTTCCCCGACGTGTGAACCTATGAAGCCAGCAGCCCCGG
The DNA here is from genome assembly GCA_011171075.1 of Dehalococcoidia bacterium. Lineage (GTDB taxonomy): Bacteria > Chloroflexota > Dehalococcoidia > Dehalococcoidales > Fen-1064 > W589. The sequence goes on from DUFD01000019.1 coordinate 39,782, forward strand.
TGACCAGCACGGTTTGGCTCATGCCGTCTCCTCTTCTTCCCCTTCCTCGCGTTTGGCAACATTAGAGGAAGGCATTCCTTTGGCCAGCCACTTGAAGTTCAGGGTAACCCAGGCAACACCTACACCAAGTATGCTGCCAAGCAAGATAGCGTCTCTTCCCCGAATTCTATCTATCGACGGAACGGGTGAGGACGGTTTGCCGACAACGATATATTCTAATGCAGTTGGTTCGTCACCGTTTCCAGTCAGGAGTGAAGTTATCCTATCGGTTAGCTCGGCGAGTTCACTAATAAGGTTATCGACCCTAGCTTCGGCGATCTGATAATCCAGGTTTTGGCCTGTATAATCGATATCACTCTGTGCTCTCAGGATGGCTAGCTCACTCTTAGCTTCAGCGAGGGCCTCACTGGTTCTCTCGACTGATTTGACGGCGTCCACGTAATTCTCACTGCTGTCACCTGTCGCAATCAGCGTGGCCAGATTTTCTGCCTGGCGGCTGAGTTGTGTTTCTAAGGCCGTTACCTTAGCAGCCAAAGCAATGTATGTCGGGTCATTGTCTATACTGCTGGTGGCACTTTCTAGTGAGAGGTCTGCCAGCTCTTGTTCGGCTTCCAGGAGGATTTGCATAACGTTATCTATGTCCTCTACAAGAAATTCGTACTCCTCGAGTCGCAATTTATCTTCTTCAGCAGCTAGGAAGCCTTTAAAGACGCTCGGAACAAAACCAGTTAAATAAAGGGTTTCCTCCATGGTGGCGCCGATTGTCGTTATCTCTACTAATGGCACCTCGCTATTTGAGTTGTATCGTACCGATACCATCTGGTCCAGTTCTTCAGCGGTGTGGGAATATTCGGGAGCGCTCTCCTCAAGCTCTTCGGCCAGAAAGTCTAAAAATGTGAAGGTATTTGCCTTGGCAGCATAATACTCCGCTGTTCTCCGCAGGTCTGTCAGAGATGCGTAGGAAGAGCCGGGATTGACGATCTGGATTTGGACTGTACTCTCGAATGGCCCTTTATAATCTCCCCACATCATGGGCGTAGTATCTTCCAACACTGTAGGTTCTGCAGAGTTGAGGGAAGGACTTATGAGATAGTAAACTAGTCCCCCAATGATTCCGATAGCAAGCCCGATACATAGTACTATAACAGAGCGCCGACTAAAGAGCGGTACCATTCTTGGTGCAGATTCGCGACCCTTGTTCGCACTACCTATAGTTACCTCAGCTTTCTTGGGCCCACGTCCCGAGATTCCTCCTTGCCCATCCTTTTCAACCACCATTTCAATCACCCCCACACTTTATTACTTTCATTTGCTTTTTTAAGAAGACTTAATCATCCACTGCCAGCTGTACTTTTGCCCCGGTGAATTCTTTGACACTATCACATATATAGTCCACTTCCTCGGTACTCAGTTCGGGATACATCGGAAGGGAGAGTATCTCACCGACCACTCTTTCCGTGACCGGTAGAGAATAATTCGCTCCACCGTAGTTATGCCAGGCTTCCTGCAGATGGATTGGGATAGGGTAGTGCATACCTGTGCCTATACCTTTGGTCTCCAGCCAGGCTCGCAGTTCGTTCCGGTAAGGTGTCCTAATCACGTAAAGATGGTAAACATGTTTAGCCCACGCCTTCTCCTGGGGTTTCGCTATCGATTCAGGCAGACCAGCATTGTAAGCCTGGGCTATGTTACGTCTGTTTTCTATCCACCCGTCAAGATGGGGTAGTTTTACTTTCAGTATTGCAGCCTGAATCTCATCCAGGCGGTCGTTGACACCGAATGTGGAGTGATAGTACTTGGGTTCTTGACCGTGGTCTCGCAGTAAGCGACATTGCCTGGTAATCTCGGGGTCGGATGTCGTAATCATACCGGCCTCACCGTAGGCTCCTAGGTTCTTTGTGAAGTAGAAACTGAAGCAGCCGACATCACCGAGAGAGCCGGTTCGGCGTCCTTTGTACTCGGCACCGTGTGCTTGACAGGCGTCTTCGATAACCTTAATCTTGTACGCCCGGGCCAGTTCCAGAATCGGATCCATGTCTGCCGGCTGCCCGTAAAGGTGCACCGGGATAATGGCCCTGGTTCTGCTGGTGAACGCCTCCTCTAGCTGCGAAGGGTCCATGTTATAGGTGTCCGGGTCTATATCGATAAAGATGGGTCGGGCACCTACAAGAGCTATAGCCTCTACTGTAGCAAAGAAGGTGTTGGAGACTGTGATGACCTCGTCGCCTGGTCCAATTCCGCAGGCGAGAAGCGCCAGATGCAGGGCGTCGGTTCCTGAGCCGACACCGATAGCGGACTCGGTGCCGCAGTACTTAGCAAATCCCGACTCAAAAGCCTGGACATTCTTACCGAGGAACAACTGCATTCCCTCGAGAGCTTCGCCTATCTCGGCCAGTATCTCATCCTTGAGACCCTGATACTGTTTCTTGAGGTCAACTAGTGGTATACGCATCTTCTACTCCGTCTATAATATGTCTGTATGGTTTATCAATGAGACCGGTGGTACAGACAATGTCTCCTATACTGCACACGACTTGAGCCGGATTACCGTAGGCAACGGCCCCTGGTGGGATGTCCTTGGTAACCACACTTCCAGCCCCAATTACCGCATTTTCACCAATGACTACGCGGGGGAGTACGGAGGTGTTAACGCCAATCTGGGCTCCCTTCTTAATACGTGGGCCCTCCATGCACTCTACTGCGTTAGGACAGCCGGGATGTATGTCATTGGCCAGGGTAACACCGGGCGCGAGGAAGACATCGTCTTCGATGAGGGTAAACTGGGCCACATAGACCTTGTTGTGGATTTTAACGTTGTTCCCTATGCAGCACCCGTAGTCAATAACCGAGTTTCCCCATATACGAACACCATCTCCAATAATGTTCTGCTCCCTAATAATGACGTAGTGACCGGTCTCTAGGTTCCGTCCGATGGAGCTACCACTATAGATAATAGTGCCGCTGCGAATGCGGGCTTCCGGGCCGATGGTTAGGAGGTGGTCACCACCGCGGGCCGCTGGATAACCAAGGGTTACGCCATCGTCGATAATCGCCTTTTCTCCCAGGCGTACTGTGTTGCTGGTTTCTTCCTGTAGCATAGGTAGAAGGTTTTTGTCTCTCATTAACACCTCATTTTCAGCTAAGGTCAGCCGTGCTAGCCTTGGCAATTGTTGCGGTCCGGCTAAGCTTTATTCGCCCGCCCCCGTTTAATAGGGAGTTGTTGGCCGCTTCCAAGATGTTGGTGACCCTAAGTCCGGACCAACCATCGCTCCTTGGCGCCGTTCCATTTGCTATACACTGAATGAAGTGGCTGCATTCAAGTTTTAGTGGTTCGGCATTGGAGATAAAGGGGATAATGACGTCGCCATAGCGATAATTGGGTGGCCAGGCAGCGAAGCCATTATTGTTGCTGGCAGCAAGAGCAAGGCCTTTATCGTAGATGTGTATCTTCTCCGATTCAGACATGTCGTCATAGACGGCCATCTTTTTACTGCCGACAATCGTGAGTTCACGTATCTTCCGGGGATGGAGCCAGCTTACATGCACATTGCACATGGTTCCACTAGGGAACAATAACTCAATGTAGGCCATATCGCAGAGTTTGGAATTAACATGGTGTGTACCCCGGGCACTTACTTCAATAGGCTCTTCTCGCAGCAAAGCGAGGACGATACATATATCGTGTGGAGCTAAATCCCAGAGAACATTCGCATCGGGTCGGTATTGGCCTAAGTTAAGTCTGGCGGCATCAATGTTGTAGACTTCCCCCAGTTCTCCGTCCTGTACCAGTTGTCTCAGGAAGTCCACGGCGGGGTGATACTCGTAGGTATGCCCTACCATCATTACTAGATTTCTTTTCTCGGCCAGTTCAATAAGCTCTAGGACTTCGCTGCTGCTGGTGCTGACTGGCTTCTCTATCAGGACGTGCTTGTCATGGAGTAATGCCTGCCTGGCTAGCTGATAGTGCGTGTCTACTGGTGTCGCTATCACCACCGCATCCATGCTGTCTTTGAGAAAGTCTTCGAAGTCGGCGACTGTCTTCACGTAGGGATACTGAGTCTGCACACGACGGAGCCTTTCTCCATCAAGGTCACACACTGTGGCTAACGTGGCATCTTCCAACTCGTGGAAATTTCTGATGTGCTTCGGACCCCAATAGCCACAGCCAACTACACCAATGCTTACCATTTTAACCTCCCGTTCACTGCTAGCTACCGTCCCCCTTGAGGATGGTACGAACAGTTAGCAACATAATCTTGATATCGAGTAGGAGTGATTGCTTCTTGATATATTCCAGGTCGAGGTGAACCATTTCCTCGAATGTGACCTTCTTACGTTCAGTTACCTGCCATAATCCGGTTAAGCCGGGTGTTGCCTGAAACCTTTTCCAATGGCGGTCTTGGTACATCGATACTGCAAAAGGGATGTCAGGACGAGGACCCACTAAAGACATGTCCCCTTTAAGGATATTAATGAACTGGGGAAGCTCATCGAGGTTGGTTTTCCGTAGGAGACCACCAAATCTTGTGACACGCGGGTCTTTGATAAGCTCATAGATGTCCTCACCGTTTTCACTTAATTGGCCGGAGGCATTCCGTTGTATATAGTCCTGCAAGTATAATTTATATTTAGTATCGTCATGATTGATGTACATACTGCGGAATTTGTAAAGGACAAATTTGCGTCCGTCTTTGCCTATTCGCTCCTGACGGAGTAAAGGGCTCCCTGGCGAATCAAGCCTGATGCCAAACGCGATGAGTACCATGACAGGGGATAAGACCATCAGTACCAGAAATGCCAGCAGGCGGTCGATGCCCCCTTTCCATAACTGGTATGTGGTCAGACGACTAATTCGCTTTCTATTTTGCGAGGATTTCAGGTGCATAAGGTCCTTCTCGTTTGGGGCAGTAGCTGTGGTATATGCCCTGTGTTCTTGTTGTATTTCGCTCTGTTTTTGCATTACCCTTACTCAGCTTCTACCGCCACTTCTCAATCCTAGCCTCTACTGGTTAGGAACAGGTGTAACGCAGGTTAGTACTAGGTTAGAATCCTCTTTCATTCTAAAACTCATCAAAATTACTCTTAGCCTACAGCAGGTTACATCGCCTGAGTGCCATCGAGTGCAATACCCTCCAGTTGTTTAGCCTTTGTAGCACGATGCCCCATGCCATCGTAGATGAATCCGGCCTGAGCCATCTCCTCCGGGTCGTATAAATTTCGCCCATCGATAATGATAGGCTTGTTCATCAGAGAAGCTATCTTTTTCATGTCAAGCTCTTTGAACTCATCCCACTCTGTGACCAGTATCAGGGCGTCACTTCCCGCGGCCACTTCATACGCGTCGGCGCAATAGGTCACGTTAGGAAAAACCTCAGCTGTTGTTCGCATGGCGAGTGGGTCGTAGGCCTTGACTTGGCAACCGTGCTTTTTAAGCAGGTCGATGACCAGCAGTGAACGCGCCTCACGCATATCGTCTGAATTCGGTTTGAAAGACAGCCCGAGAATACCGATGGTCATGCCTTCTAGTGAGCCGAGTAGTTGATGAAGCTTCTGCATCACCACGTATGGCTGGCTCTCATTTGTCTGCTGGGCAGCTCGAATCAGTGGCATAGGAACTCCACGGCTTTTACCCATGTGTATAAGCCCCTTCACGTCCTTGGGCAGGCAGCTGCCGCCCCAACCCAGACCGGCATTAAGGTAACTGCTGCCGAACCGGGGGTCCATCCCCATTATTCTGGAAACTTGGACGACATCAACATCGTATTCATCGCATAGCAGGGCAATCTCATTTATGAAACTTATCCTGGTGGCGAGAAAGGCATTCGAGGCGTACTTTGACATCTCGGCGGTTCTGTTGTCGCACTTTATTATCGGAGCGTCCAGCGGTTCATATAACGCCGCTACCGCATCGGCAGCGTTCTGGTCAGACGCACCCACAACAACACGGTCGGGATGCATAAAATCGAAAATGGCCATGCCTTCTCGCAGGAATTCGGGATTGGATACTACCGGGAAGCGGTGGCCGTTGTGACCGCTGCGAGCAAGTATCCCCGCCACGATATCGGCAGTGCCCACCGGTACCGTACTCTTAAGAACGATAACCATCGGCCGGTTAGCAGCTTCAGCGATACTCTTCGTTGCTGAGCGTACCCATTTCAGGTCGGGTTTACCGTTGCCAGTAGCCGGTGTCCATACAGTGATAAAAATGAATTCGCTATCCGCCAGTCCTTGAGCATAATCGCTGGTAACACTCAATCTGCCGGCTTCCCAGTTACGCTGCCAGAGCTCTGGCAGGTCTTTCTCAGAAAGGGGAATGATGCCTTGCTTCAGGCAATTGACTTTCTCCGGATTCATCTCTATCAGATTCACTCTGTGGCTGAGCTCGGCGAAGCATACGGCTGTCACCAAGCCGACGTATCCCGCTCCAATAATGCTGATGTTACTCATGATGTCGTCTCCTCTTTATCTAGTCCAGGTCGGGACGACCTGGAATTCATTCTTTTTCCATACACGCAGAAAAGCGTTTACTACATCAGGGTCAAAGCATCGTCCAGACTCGGCGACGAGCTTCTGTGCAGCAACCTCGGGCGCTGTTGCTTCTTGGGATGCCCGACCCGCTGTCATTACGTCAAAACTATCCGCGACCGCTAGGATTCTAGCTCCCAGCGGGATGCTAGTGCCTTTTACTCCGAAGGGGTGACCGGTACCGTCGAATTTCTCACACTTGTGCCAGACCACATCAAGGGCCGTTGACAGGAAGTTGAGTCGTGATAATACCTTCCACATAATATTGAAACGCTTGCTCAGGTCGACGGCTTCCTCAAGAGTAGGCGCTATGGCCTGTTCCAACACGTCTTCGGGGCATGACACGAATCCCAGGTCTTTAAGCAGGGCAGCACAGTGTAATGTCTGCCGTTCACTTCGTGACAGCTTGAATTCGTTGGCGATAAGCGAGGCGTTCTTGGCTACACGTCGGGCACTCTCTAGGTCGAAGAGATGACCAGCCTGTGCTGATGACGCAATCTCCCGGCAGATGATTTGCATAGCTTCCAGTATGGCCAACTGTTCAACCTCATGCTGCAATAGCCGGTCCTGCTCGCTTTCTAATCGACTGCTGAGTTCGTCGGCGAGGAAAAGCGAGCGATTACAGAGCACCACGAGTTCCTGTACCTTATAACTGAGCTTTTCGAGATTTTCTTTGGCAGCTGGTGGTATTTTCGCCTCGGCTTCCGTCAGAAGATTTTGCAGTCCTTCCAGCTGGGCTCGTGCCTCCTTACGGCTCGTTTCCGCAGCTGAAAGCAGGGCATCTACCCTTTCTATCGAACTCTGCCAACGGCGGGGTATGGCAATCGTAAATGTCGTGCCTTCTGTTTCGTCGCTCTTAATGCTAAACTTTCCGCCAATACCCTGTAGCAATACCTTTGCGAGATAGAGGTCGTTGTCCAGTCCATTCTGGAGCATGCCGTGAAGCTGACCCTGGAAGAGCATGGCCAATTCCTTGTGGGGGATGTGATGATTCCGGTTGGCGAGCTCTATCGTGATAAATGGGTCATTTATATCGGTTGTATTTAGCTGCAATCGGTCACCGGATGCACTGGAGTTTATCTCACCTCTGATTAGGTAGTACAGGCCTTTAGCTAGGCTCGCAGTGTCAACTATCAGAGAGCCGATACTATCAACCCCTTCGATATCAATCTCAATTCTCCGTTGTGCCGCCAGACCCTTGACCTGACTCATAATCCAGTCCAGGGTGTTCCTCAGGTCTACCTCCTCCATGAATGTCTCTGCGGTAATCCAGTCCCCACTTGTCAAGTAGGAGAATTCCCGCAATACTTCGTTAAGACGCTCAGTGTGCTCCCGGATGGTATTCAGCTTGTGCCGTTGCCGGTGTCCTACATCGTCCATCGGCGCCGATTCCAGTGTTTCCAGGCTTTCCTGTATCGCTGAAATAGGTGTTTCCAACTCTTCGGTATGGAAGGCGACCCAGTTAAGTATACGCCGTAACATTCTCAGTTCTTCACGGTAGGTATGCGGTATACCCCTGTTATACAGATTGAGTTCTGCTTCGGCGCCGTCTTCGCGGCGGTCCAGATAATGGTTACTGCCGGGCATGCGTTTCAGGTAATCGAGCAGTTCTGTAGCGGTCTCACTGACCTGTAGAGGGTGGTGGAACGTTCGTCTCTCGTTGGTAATGGCGGCGGCGGATATGGTCATAATCGGGTGTTGCTCTATCTCTCCCAATCGGCCTTCATACTCAATATAGCCCCTCTCCAGGTCTCTCTGCGTGTACAGTGTCCTGATGCGACTATCGAAATCGGCAATAATCCTCTGGCATAGGACCCTAGCCTTCGGGACGGAGGTAACGATGACGAAATTGTCGCTGCCGAGATGGGCTGTTAGGTCGCCGGGGTTACCAAACAGTCCCACGGCCTCGCATAGTATTTCCGCCACAATCCCGATAGCGTGATCACCGTGATCAAAGCTATATGCCCTGTTAAACGTCTTGAGATTATCTATGTCTATATAAATAGCAGCGAAGGTCTTATTCTGCTCGATGAGAGAGGTGATTTCGCTGTGCGCCTGGATGTGGTTCGGCAGTCCTGTTAGCAGGTCTGTGTTTGCATCCCTTTCCATCTTTCGGAAATAGGCCTCGACCATTATCACAATCTCGTTGGGGTCAAAGGGTTTGGTGATATACTGGTCAGCCCCGTTTACGACGTCGGTCTTCCCACCGTCACCCTCTCCATCGGAGCCGATGATTATCACTGGGATGTGGCTGGTCTGCTGTGATTCCTTCAGCTGGCGGCAGACTTCCAAACTTTCGTTATCGGGAAGGACGGCGTCAAGGAGGATAATATCGGGGTTCTCGCTGACAGCCTTGGTCAATGCCTGGGCCCCGCTTCGGGCAGAGATGACCTCGAGGTTAGCGTGGGCCAGGTTTACTTCCAGAATTCGGACTACTTCAAGGTCATGGTCAACTACCATGACCTTGCGGCGTTTCTGTCGTGACATCCGATTCGCGCTTATAGCCACTTTTGCTCAATAAGTCTGGGACTAGTTACCTACAAGAGCATCATAATAGAGCCCTGTTAGAACAGTGTCAGAGGCAAGTTAGAAAAAGGTTAGAATCCGGATTATCTCTGATATTTACAACCATTTACATTATCATGGGTAAGGGTCGGGCCGGTCGTTAGTGATGACGATATGCGAAGAAAAGAATAAGATATGTGAACTTGACATTTAAGGCTATACATTGTATTCTGTGATGTGAATTTTCCTATCTCCTCTATTCTTATCCTGTCTAAAGTTGAGTTATAGGTAGAGCACCGCAATCGGGCAGTCCACCTTTTGAATATTCAGGGTGTACTTGTCTCAAATGTGGTATTGGGTTTAACTAAATAGCGTACTCAGCCTGGAGCATCAGGTGAATCTGTTAATCGGTGTCCTTGAAGACGAGTCCATCTGATGAGCGTAGGTGGAGAATAACGGGGGGAAGGAAGCGGGGGATAGTTCTGGCTGACTTTACCGTGGTGTAGGGCGGGCAGTGTGAGAGAGAAGATACTACTGGTTGACGATGATTCCGAATTCTTAGGCCTGGCCCAGACTTGGCTGCAAAATGCCGGTTATAGGGTGATGACGGCCGAGAATGGTAAAGTCGGGCTACGCCGCGTTTTTAGCGGACGTCCCCATCTGGTCGTCCTGGATGGTAATATGCCCAGGATGAACGGATGGGAGGTCTGTCATCGTATCAGGGATATGAGTGATATCCCTGTTATCATGGTTACTGTCAACGGCGAAACATCAGACCGACTGAGGGGATTTGACCTTGGTGCTGATGACTACATGACCAAGCCGATTGATTTCCCTGAACTCGTGGCACGGATTGGGGCTATCCTGCGGCGGTGTTCAATCGAAATCCATGAAGAAGAGCCTGAGAGCTTTCGTGATGGTGAGGTAGAGATTGACTGGAGGGGTCATCAGGTCTATGTAAGAGGGGAACTGGTAAAGCTATCACCAACGGAGTTTAAGTTGCTGGCTTGCTTGGTAAAAAACCGGGGGTGGATAGTTACCCACGAACAACTCCTGCAGAAGGTCTGGGGTTCGAACTATGTCGGCGACAAGTCGTTTGTCAAGCTGTATGTCAGGTACCTGCGCCAGAAAATAGAAGAAGACCCGCAGAATCCGCGTTTAATCCTGACCGAGCGGGGTGTAGGCTACCGTTTTGTGTCGCGCGACAGGCAAGACGTCGCCAATGAGAGCGAGGACATTGATGAGCCAAGGGCCATCTCCTGGTGAAGAGCGAGATGAAGGGGTACCCTATCCTTTCACCATCATCGGGAAAGATGCTGAGAGCAGCACAACCCGGATGAAGCGGGATGAACATGGTATCCCTGTTATTTATGATGCTGCTATGCAGGATGCATCTCCTGTACAGAAGCCGATAGAGCACACTGAGCCAGACGCCATTTCTGTACTCTCCCATGAATTGCTTTCGCCACTTACTCTAATCAAGGGGTATGCCGCCACTCTCCTCCAGCTTTCTGACTCCATTACCGAGGAGCAAAGCAGGCAGTACCTCCAGGGAATTCAGGCGGCTACCGACCGCGTAATTCGACTGCTGGAGAACTTGCGGGATATCTCGCGATTTGAAATAGCCGCTCCAAATCTCGTCTTGCAGCCAACGTCACTATCGGACATGCTGCGGAAGACGGCGTTCGAAATACAGAGCCAGACAACGGAGCATGTAATCAGGCTACGTTTGTCTAACCAATTGCCTAAGGTGAACGTCGACCGGCTGAAAATGGAGCAGGTGCTGACGAATCTACTGGCAAATGCGGTCAAGTACTCACCGAAGGGTGGCGACATCGAGGTGAACTTGCGGCAGGCAACCAGTGAGCATGATGTGCTAGGGTCACTAGGTGAAGTACCCCCTTTGCGCTATCCATGCCAGATTGTGTCCGTGGTTGATTCGGGCATTGGAATTCCAGAGGCGGAGTTGGAGCGTATATTCGAGCGGTTTTATCGAGTAGACAACCGGCTGACCCGCGCTACCTCGGGTGCCGGTCTCGGCCTGCACATCTGCAAGATAATCGTGGAAGCTCACGGCGGTCGTATCTGGGCCAGTAATAGGAATCCGGAAGGCTGTATCTTCAGCTTCTCAATACCGGTGAGCTAGTTTCCGCTCTTCATGGTGAGGGCACGCTTTCTAGCCGTTACACGGTATCTGATACCTTCGATTACTCTCCTGGTGAATATGCTCTGGTAGAAAAACTTTTCGACGTAACGGTTGATAATAAGATAGCTGACCAGTTTGCCTACTACCCGATTCTTTAAAAGTATTCCCAGCACTTTGTTCCGGCGCAGTATGCGCAGAATGAACTCCCTGTGCACCTGTCGTCTTACCTTGGTGAGGTACTTAAACAGCTCAAGTCGCGCTTTACCAGGTAGCTCCGGGGTCTCAAAAACAGGCGTCAGTGCCTCGGGTTGCCAGCTCGTTGGCCAGAAGGAAGCGTGGTTCAGGTATTCCTCGGGTTCCTCCAGAAACAGATTGTTTTCTTTTACCCAGTTGAAAAGCTCTGTTCCGGGAGTGGGGATGGTGTTGTAAAAATGCACCTCCTGGATGGGGTACTTCCGGGAAAGCCTGACTTTATCCTCGACGTCATCCCTGGTCTCGTAAGGCGTCCCTACCACGAACAGTAACTTAACATCGTAGCCAAGGTCACAGGCATCGCTGACGGCCTGCTCTATCTGCTCGATGGTCTCGCCCTTCTTGACAATCTCAAGCATCCGGTTGTTACCGGCGTCAACGCCGAAGGCGATATAGCGGAACCCCACCTCACGCATCCTTTCCATCATCTCCCGGTCCACCCGGTCGGCCCGGATGCCATTGGAGCAACGCAAGAACAGGTCTTTGAGGCCACGCCGCTCGATTTCGTCGCATATCTCGAAGACACGCTCCCTTATCAGGTTAAAATTGTCGTCATCGAAGTTAAACTGCCGGTGGCCTTTTCGGTACCAGTGTTCCACCTCGTCCACCACGTGTTTTGGACTTCGGGGTCGGTAGTACGGCGAAATGATTCTGTTGGGGCAGAAAATGCATTGGTGGGGACAGCCCCGGCTGGAGTATATTGTTATTTCGCCCATGTACTTGTCGAGTTCAAACTTTTCGTACCTCGGCCAGGGGATTGTATCCAGGTCCTTCACGAATTCTCTGTCTCCGGCATAGGTGATGTCCCCGTTTTGCCTGGAGATTAGGCCTTTGATATCTGCTTCGGCAAGCTCACCCTGGCAGAGTTCGGTTAGAGTCCCTTCTCCCTCGTAGACCACGCCGTAGTCGATGGCGGCACATTCCTTCAATACCTGCTCCCTCATAATTGTTACATGAGGCCCGCCGACGATTATTCTTATGTCCGGGTATTGGTCCTTAATCGCCGACAGTATCTCGTAGAACCTCTTGTATTCAAAGGAGATTAAACTCATACCTATGATGTCAGGACGGAAAACTTCTATCTTGTGGATTATGTCCTTCAGGTCATAGCCCAGGTTCATATCCAGGATATCGTATTCAATCCCGTTCTCGAGCAGCGTCTGGGCCAAATACGCCTGCCCGATGTGTGGTGTCAGTCCGCGCCACTCGGCACGAGGGCTGGGCGTAACCAGAAGTACTCTTTCAAACCTCATTTGCTGTTTTTCCTTCTCCTGAGCCATCTTCTCGCCTTCAGGTAGTGTGTTAGTCCCGGTGAGAGGTAGTTTTTACTGGGGCAATCGTTCTTGTGGTATGCTCCCGATGCCATCTCCTCAAACTGCGTGAGGCACTTAATCAGTAAGTCGCCTCCGACCTTATGCTGTTTGTATGTTATTGTTTTTAGGGTATCAGTGGGGTGATAATCCACCTGTTGTTGAATCAGTATGGCACCGGTGTCAACACCCTCGTCGAGGTAATGTATGGTTGCCCCGACCAGTTCCGGTTCGTGGTTATATATCGGCCAGAACGAACCGTATCTTCCCCTGTATTGCGGCGCAAACCCTGGGTGCAGGTTGATGATTTGCCCCTCAAACGCTCTGACAAGTCGCTTCTTCAGGAGCGGTGTCCCACTCACCACTATCAGTTGGGGCGATTTTGACAATACGAAATTTCTCACCTCTTTGGTGTTTATATCGTTTACCTCAAGCGTGTCTATGTCTTTATTTTCGATGTACTGGTGGGGTTTATCGGCAAAGATAGTTTTTATAGCTTGCTTGTTCCTTCGCCTTTCAAAGATGAGTACGTAGAGAAACAATAATGCCTGGTTTATCATGCCAATAAAACCGGCCTGTTGGGTCCTCTTCTTGAGCACCTGGAATATGCCAAATTCACCGTACCGGGACTTCACCGGAAGCACGATGCCCTCAATCTGGCTGACTTCAGCAAGCTTATTCACGAGCCAGATGTCCTCCGGTAGTTTACTGGTCAGGATGACTATACTCAGTGGTTTATTCATTTCCACTCTTCAGTTCCGATTCTATTCGTCTCTATTATTTTAAGCAGCCTGCTTGCGTATTCTCAAACGGATAGCGTTAAAAATTCGAGATATGATTGATAGATATGCCTCCGGGCTTTTTTCACTCGCAGCCTCGAACTCTTCACGCGACATATCAACGATTTCCAGAAAATAGTCAAGAGAGGCGGGGGGGATGCTATAGTCCTCCTCGCTTAACTTCTCCAGGGCTTCTTCTCGACTCATCCTCCCTGTACGGATAAGAAGGCTGTATTTGACAGCTCTGGTGCTGGTACCACCACACTTCCGGGCATATAAGTAATCTTTTAAGTCGTCTACTAGGCAGTCGGAATGCTCATGCCCGAAATGGATGCCGTATTTTTCTTCAAACATCCGGGCAATTTGTTTCTCATCCCAATCCAGGTAATCCGGTAAAAGGATCATTCGCCGGTGGCCCAGTAGGCGTGTTAGTCCTTCCTTGATAATGTAATTTGCGTAGAAGGAGCAGTTCAATCGTTCTTTGAAGCTCTCACCTTTCAATACGTTTCTGAAATACCACGGGTCCCATGGATTGAGCTTTTTCGGCGGAGCACCATCAGTACGGCTCGAACTGCCCATGACTATTAACGGTATATCATACTCGCGAGCAAGCATCGCATGAATGTTGAATGAAAATAATTCGCACGGGGCACAGAAATTTCCTGTTTTACGCATGAATATTCCTGCCAGTTCCTGGCTGAATGGGTCTGCGTAGTACAGATGCGGTACATCGAATATTTGTATAAGCTTGTTGACGCGTTCCTTTCCTTCTTCGGACATGAAGCCGTTGTCACGGGTGCAGGTAAGTACATTGAGACCATATACTTCTTTGCAAATATAGAGGCAGTATGAGCTGTCTTTACCACCACTTATGCCAAGTAGTGCATCATAGCGCTTGCCTTTGCGTTTTGCATTCTCGAAAATGCGTTCAAGCTTTGCCTTGGACTTAGCCTGCTCCTCGGTGTTATCGCTCCATGACCTCCATCGCCCTTCAAAGTATCGACAGAAGTTACAGACCCCTTCAGGGTTCAGAGTGATCCCGGGGTAGTTTTCTGGCATGACACAGCGGACACAGCGCTTTACATCACTACTTTTTTCCTTGTTAATCATCTGGGCATCTCTTTTCATGTGTACCATACACCTTATTACGGTTCTGTTATAAATCGTATCTGGCTACAATGGAAATCCCTGCCTTTACCTCGTCACCCGGCTTTACCTCTATGCTGAGATTTTCCAGTTCGGGAATGGCGACGTCAACCTGAGAGCCGAATACAATAGCCCCGATTCTCTGTCCTATCTGAAGGTCGTCACCTTCGTTGATATAGGAGACAATCCTTCTGACGAGGCGTGATGCAATCTGGACAACGCCCACGCTGAACATACCGTTACTGATAACCGTGGTGACTCTTTCGTTCAGCGTCTCTGATTCCTGTTGGCGTAAAGACACGAATCTCCCGGCAATACGCTTTCGGAGTAGTGTCTTTCCAGCAATTGGGGCACGATTAACGTGGACATTGAGTATGTTCATATCGATACCTACTAGGCAGACCGTATTCGGGAGCAGATCAGTATCCGTTATCTCATTCAGTTTGAACTTTCTCTCACCTTTTGTCGCGACTACGTCCTCTCCCCTTTCAACTTTATTGACGTAAACAACCGTCCCGTCGGCTGGGGAAAGGATTACATTCTCGGTAACGGTAGGCGATCTTTCCGGGTCGCGGTAGAATCTGGCGAGTATGATTAGCGCCGTTATCAGTACAATCACCGGTAGTTCGAGGACAATCAGTAAAGCAGTATTTAGTTCAGTAGCATAGCCAATCTGGCTGATAATCAGTCCGGTCAGCGCCCCAATAATAATCCCACCAGCAACTGCTATCTTAATCTTGATACGCCACCTCCAGGCAAGGAGAGGCAGGAAGACCAGGGCGAACGCCAGGCTTGTGGCAAGGATTTCTACCCTCATTACCAGAACCCTCTCTTCTTCCAGGTATAGGGTAGCGCTATCAATTCCGCAATAAAGGGCAGTGGGTCACTCATCGAAAGTACGGCAAACTCTTTCTTACCCTTCAGCGAACTGAGGTAGTCCGTGATCTTCATTCGACCGTTTAGTACCTCTATGAGAACGGTGGGTATGTCTGTCGTCAGGCGGATCCACTTGACTCCCTTTTCGAAGTTGTCTTGTGAAACCTTCTCTCCCAGTGCATCGAGGTAAGAGAGGTATGGTAAGTCAACACCCGCCTTGATTGCGAGAGTGTGCCAACCCCAGAGCCTAGCGTTGATTTCAAGCAACTTGTGCCTGCCGTCCCTCGGGTCTCGCATGAATTCAACCTCTGACAGGCCATAATAACCCATTGCTCCCAGGATTTTTAGCGCGCTGTCTTCCAATTCGGGTATGTCTACGGTTTCGGCATAGGTGCTGGCATGGCCGAAATCCATGGGATGTTGCCTGGGTCGCTTGGCTACTACCTTGGCTAACAGTTTCCCGTCTCTGGATACCGAACCAACCGAGAACAGGCTGCTGGATCCTCCCGGTATCAGCTCCTGTATTACGAACTGCATGCCTTCGACTACCCTGGTTGCTTTTTCGTATTCCTTTACCAGTTCCTCCCTGTTATTTGCCCTAACTGCTTTCTTCTTCGTTCTGCTGTAGAAAGGCTCTTTTATTGGGGGTTTGATAATGGCCGGGAAGTTAATCTCCAGCTGTTCTATTTCTTTGACGGTTCTCGGATA
This sequence comes from Dehalococcoidia bacterium, assembly GCA_011171075.1. Taxonomy (GTDB): domain Bacteria; phylum Chloroflexota; class Dehalococcoidia; order Dehalococcoidales; family Fen-1064; genus W589. The sequence continues at coordinate 56,029 of DUFD01000019.1, forward strand.
AAACGTCTTCGGGATTTCGATACCACACTTTATAGCCAGTTCATAGGTGAGACTCTTGTCGTAGGTATATTTGGTTATGTCCCATGATGGCGTGGTAACCCGATAGTATTTTTCAAGCTGCTCTTTATGTTGGGCCAGGAAACGCACCGTCTCATCATCGTTGGGATATATCAGCCACCCCTCAAGGCGTTCTTTTTTAGCCAGTTCTATCAGGAATTCGAAGAACACATTTTCTTGTTCTATATCAGGGCACTTTGCGAACCGCTTTGTGTATCTTGAAAACCTACCAATACACAGTCCTCGATTAAGCAGATATATTGGAACACCATGCCTAGCCAGATTTCTCACGGCACCAAGACCCTGAAAACGACCACCAATGATAACTGCTCCTACCTGCTCAGTTCGGTCTGCAATAGCAGTTCTTTTATTCTGTTGAGTAATGCTGGCCGTATCAGTCTTTTTTTTCACCTAATCCGCTTTCGTGTTCGTCTCATCTATCTGGTCGTATCAGTATAGTACTCCCGGACTTGTTTTCCCCGCTACGCGAGATGTTTGTATAATAGTGAACCGGCTGCCCTGAATATAAACTCAGGCATCGAGTATGAGAACAGCTGCATTGCCCGGTATTTTCTGCTGTTCTCCGGGACTGTAGAAAAACCTCCTACCTCGGGGTAATAGTAATATGGCAAGTCTATCTCATTTGCCCCCCATCTGGCTTTGAAAGTTCGAAGCCCCTCCTCTTCCGGTGAGCAGCGACCGAAATCAAAGTGGTTGTAGTCGCTGGCACATGCATACCGAATTGCTTCCCAGATAACCAGATTATTTGGACGTTTTTGCAGGTATTTCTCGTCAGAAGCATTGGACTTATAGTGAATGTTGTCCTTGTAGGTGATGAAGAGGGCTCCGGCGATGACCTTTGTCTCCCATTCAGCCATCGCCAGGAAACCTGAGCCCTGGGAGATTATGTGGTGGAAGATAGCCTCGAAGAAAGCGCGGGGTTGCGGCAATACGCCAAGCTTTTTGCGAGTGGCCACATTCAAGTCATAGAAGCGCTCCATGTCCTCTTTACTCTGGGATATTCGTGCTGTTACACCTCTTTTCTCAGCCTGGCGGATACCCCTTCTGATGCTATCGTGAAATCTCTTGAGTAGTGTATCCGTATCTGGAGATAAGTCCAGAATATATGAGGTATGAAAATGATGGGCTACCAGACTCAGCTGTGCCGGCGGTATCCCGTTTGGCCACCCTCTGACCTCAATATATGAAGCCGTCCGCGCATCAATTTCCTTTTTGGCTGAGTCCAAAAGTAGCGTAATAAGGGTCTCATCCTCTCCCAGAGGATGACAGAAGTCGCAGAATGGTAGGCAAACCAGTCTCTTACCGGTCAACATGCTCCGGATGAGATATAATGGTATCGCAGCCATGATTTGGCCTGCTTCATTTTCGAGGACATAATAACGCGGCTTGTAGTCATAGGCTTCTTTAATCACCTTTGCCCAGGCAGAGGTGTGATATATCGTGCCATGCTCTTGCCCGGTAACGAACTCGTCCCACCGACTGTCATTTGTAGGGTCGATAATATTAATCTTCTCTGTCATTATCCCTGACGAACGATAGTAGTGTGTTCAGCGGTTACTCTCATGTTAGGCTTACTTTTCATGTCGCTGAATTTATATAACATATAAATAAGAAACCTTACTTACACTAGTGCCTTCTGACCACAATGCTGGAGTATATCTTGAAGGTTGGATCCTCAGCTCTGCCTCCTCCCATTCTGCAGCCAGTTTTCAAAAACCCTCAGCACGAAATCGATTAGTGTTATCGAATCGATATCACCGGTTACAGACAGGGCACTCCTGGCCTTTTCCGGCCACCGCCAGTATCTGAGCAGAGGGGCATCTGTCTGCTCGATTCTCTCGGAAAGCGGCTTTTCGTCAGCTTCTTCAAACCGTGCCAGGTCGCTGAGATAGATTGGATAGTTGTCGGGCTGCTCGCTTCGCTCGACGATGAACCCCTCACTCTTTAGAAAACTCACTGCGTCTGGTGAAGTATCCAAACTCACCCCGATTACAGGGCACCTCGGGCTTTCCAGTATGAAATCCCTGGCACTGATACTCTGATAACCATTAGCCCATTCAGCAACCGGTGTATTCACTTTGCAGTTTTTGAGTAAAATTGTTGCATTTTCGGAGCAGTTTGCCTTCACGCTGTATCTGTCATTGGTCTCGTGACTAATCTCAAAGGTAAAGGTATCTCTCTGTCTCCACCATTCAGCGATTTCTCTCAGAGTTGCAGTCCATACAGCAGGGCTGAGTTGCTTTGCCCGTCGTAAGGTGTCTGTTAAGGCATTCTCACAGATTGGGATACGCTCGGGGTGGAGAGAAATATTGAATAGCTCCCCTCTATCGTATGTCTTCTTGAGGATAGACCTCCAGATCTCACTTATAACTTCTCCATTCGAGATACCCAGTCTGTCTACCATTCCCTCATCATCCGGGAAGGAAACTGGGATTTCGACAAGGCCGTCCACGAACTTCGGCAGTGAAAGGTACTTCTGGGACTCTTTTGGTGTATTGAAATCGAGTAGGCTGTTATAAGCACTCCATCCCTGACTTGTTAATTCGATTTTGTCCAGTACGTCCCAGTTTATCGCACAACTGCTATCGTAGGCGAAAGACAGGTTACCGAGTGCCTCGACTGTCTCATTATTGATACGCAGAAAAGGGGCGCGAAAGCCGGTAAAGGGAACATGACAGCTCTCGAAAGAGTGGATTGCTTTCTTGAAATGCCTGACCTGCTCTTGCAGTGGGAGTACACCGTAGTCGATATGGATATAGCCATGAACAGCAAACTCAACGCCCTGACTGCTCAGCTCTCTTATTATTCCGGGGTGCCTTTCTAAAATCTTGGCTGTTATCGGCAGGGTAGGTACGCAGCCAAGTTCACTGGTTACAGCGTTATATCTGTTTAGAGTTCGCTCAAATCGATTTGCAGTCATGCCAAACCGACAAAGCACTGTTCCAATCCTTCGGAGCAGATTTCTCGTTCCTCTGGACTTCGACAGCATATACGTGGGATTCATGGTTAGCATCATAACACCGTGAGGTTGGAATATGGTTAGAATAATGTTATCTGGTGGTTAGAATCAGCATGCAGTGCCAATCTTATCGACGAATGATACGGAATTTTGGATTCTATTGGCTTGCTCTAACATGAGGTCTGGGAGTCAGCATGAAACGTCCTTCAGCAAAGCTAACATGGCCGTTACGTGCTTCGGTAAGAAAATCACTGGGGCGTGCAGGTGAACAACTGGGGAAGAGTGGACTTCACTAGGAAGCCAGCATGTGTTATATTACAATTGTTGTTATATCTCATACAAAGACATTAACATAATGGTATAAAATGCCCTTGTTATGGTAAATATCGCAGAACTGGTAAGGAACGTATATTTTTGGGTGGTTGCTATTCTTCTTTTAATTGTTGTTGCCGCCCACTATACAACTGTTAATTCGGGGACGACGCATATAGTTGTCATTGTACTTGGGATTATCCCAACAGGCTTCTGCGCAGTCCATTTTGGCTATCGTCCAGGATTCGTAGTGGGGCTCTTGTTAGGCCTGCTACTACTCGCTGATATGGCTATGTTCTCGGTTCACACCGTAAATATCGAGATGTCAGTAGAATTGGTAACAGTAGCAGGTTTGGTTGGGTTGGGGGTAGTGGCGGGTAACTGGGCTGACCGATCGAGGGAAAACGGGCCTCATCTGGAGCCAGGGCAGTATTTTTGGGACTTCGCTGCCAAGACCGCTGTGGGGCAATACATAACCGAAAGAGAAGATGAATTCCTGCGTCGTTGTCTTGTTGACTTTCCTAATAAACCCAAGGTTATCGTGGACGCTGGGGCTGGTTCAGGAAGATTCGAGACTCTACTTGCGAGTTTCGCCTCCTGGGTAATCACCACCGAAATAGACCAGTCACTAGTTCACAGGCTATCGCAAGCCGGGAACAACGTCCTGCCCTTGCTGGTTAGTGATACTGCCAAGTGCTTGCCACTGGCTGATGATTCCGTCGATTGTGTGGTATGTATGGAGGTACCGGCTCTAGCAGAACAAAACTGGTTCTACGCTGAATGTTTACGCGTTCTAAGACCTGGGGGGGCAATCATCGTCTCTGTGACTAACCGGCTTTCGTGGAAGGGTGCTCTCGCTGTGCTCCGACCGAAACGCTATGTGCGTAAACACGCGAGGTACTATCAACGTACAATCCGAGATGTCAGGCTAACTTTGAAGAGAGACGGGTTTGCTATCCGCAGGGTAGCAGGTCTGAATTGGATACCATTTCCCCATGCCTCTGATAGTCCCTTAGTCCGCCCCGTAGTAGTCTTAGAAAAGACTATAGGGCTGCATAGGTTAAACTGCTTGAGTCCGTGGGTACTAGTTGAGGCAAGGAAACCATTGCTCTAGATCTGTCACCTTTACGTTCTTATGGCCACTGGCCCTTTAGCCTAAAAAGTGGAGCCAGCGGACAGATTCGAACTGTCGACCGGCGGTTTACGAAACCGCTGCTCTACCACTGAGCTACGCTGGCTTGAATACGATTTTAATCTGTTTTCCCCTGAAAGTCCATTACTAGCGCCATTTTAATTCGCTTGTTTTTTATCTCCTTTCGGCACCTTCTTCCTGCAGAGCATGGAGGGATTGAAGTTAAACCGAACCAGGTTCGCACTGAGGAATAGGAGTTTATCCAGGAATACACTCATACATTTTTATCAGGAACAGAATTAAAAAAGAGTAAACAGATACAGACATAAAAGCGCACTTGCTTTGTTATTGAGAATGGGGTAAATTCAGACAACTATTCTAAAGAGAGTGTTTGGCAGTTAGTCCTAGCAGGAGGATATACCATGAGACAGAGCATTACTATTATTATCTTCAGTATTGTCGGTGTGGCGGTATTAGTATACTTACTTTCTTATTTTCTGATATATGAACCCGGAAAAGAGAGCCTGCAAGACCAGGTAACGGCACTTGGACTAGATGTTGATAACCTTGAGAGCACTATTTTAGACCAGGAAAATCAAATCTCAGCCCTGGAATCAGAGAGCGCACTCTACGCTCAGCAAATAACCGACTTGGAATCAGAAGTCATCACTCTGCAAACAGATTTGAATGCAGCTGGGCAACAAGTATTATATTACCAGAACCAACTTGCCTTAATACAATCACAATTATCAGACTCGCAAGAACTCTTGAATAGTGTATTGGCAATAAGCGTAATCCAGAATTATACGTGGTTTTATCAATATAAATCATGGAACTGTGACCTGCCCGTATTACTTTCAACCTATGTTGACTACTCGGAAAGACCAAGGCCAACTTCAATCTCATCGTATGTCGATATGGCAATAGATCCTGATGATGATGTTTTTATTGCCTCTGTAATACAAGAGATTGACGGGATAGCCTTGGAGTATCATCTTAACGAAGAACAGAGACTGAACTTGGTGATTGCTCTTGTTCAGAGTATGCCGTACACCGATGATGGTGCAACAACGACTTCTGATGAATACCCTCGTTATCCGATAGAGACTGTATTCGAAAGGGGAGGGGACTGCGAGGATACATCGATACTAGTTGCGGCCCTTCTTGACGCAATGGGCTATGATGTTGCCCTGCTTCATCTGCCCGATGCCCAGCACATGGCGGTTGGCGTTGCGCTACCCGGAGCTTCTGGTCAGTACTACGAGTACGGAGGGAAGCAGTATTTCTATTTGGAGACAACGAATGAGGGTTGGCCAATTGGGCAAATCCCGCTGGAGCTAATCAGCACATATACATATATATACCCGCTGAGAGATTAGCGGAAAAGAGTGCGATATAGCAGAAGATATTCTTAACAAGAAACAAAGAAATATTCGACAATCTAACTAAACTGAATTTCACTGCATTTACGTTCATTGTGTAGTGAAAACTAATCCTCGGTAGGCCGCCAGTAAGTAAAGTGCAAAGCATTTTTTGACTGGCAGGGTGCTTGCCATTGGCAGCCTGACACATCTGTTATACAAGTACAGCACCTGACAAGGAATTGGGTCTTCGGTATCAGTCTTCCGTTATTGTCGTCCTGTACTCCATCAGGCGGTTGAATTTCGTTTTACTAAGGTATTTTATAAGTATGGCTGTAGAGTACCGCTTACTTATTGACAAGTGACTTTGGTGAGAGTATATTCTATTTGACTATGTGAGTGTGAGCTCATACTTAGCAGGTACGGGTGTTTTGGTGATTCATACTACTCACCATTATTATCAGGCTAAGCTGTTCGGTCGCCTGACCGGAATTCAAAACAGTCTTAAGTAAAAAGGAGGTGTCTGCCTGTAAAGAGAATAGATTCCAAGAGCGGGTGATGTAGCGTGGCAGGTCTTGACTGGGTATAGTATTACTCAGACCAGGATTATCCATTAAGGAGGTCATGATGTTAAGAAAAGTGATTCCTGTATTGGTCGTATGTTCCCTGCTGGTCCTGCTAATTGTTCCCGGTTGTGGCGGGGAAGAAGGCAATGTCATCAAGATTGGTGTTATCGGTCCGATGCAGTATGTCCAGGGAGAACACCACTGGTATGGTGCTACTATGGCAGCAGAGGAGATAAATGACGCCGGTGGCATTGATGTGGACGGCGAGATGTACACGATCGAACTTATCAAGGCAGACTCGAATGAAATGACAAGTCCGACCGATGCCGCGGCTGCTATGGAGAAGTTGATAACGGTGGATGGGGCCCAGTTTGTTGTTGGTGGCTTCAGGACGGAGTCAGTGTTCCCTATGATTGAAGTTGCCATGGACGAAGAGACAATATTCCTAGGTTGTGGAGCCGCCACTGAATCTCTCTGTCAGCTTGCGGTTGATGATTATGACCGCTACAAATACTGGTTCCGGGTGACCCCATTCAACAGTACCAAGCTAGTAAGCAACTCGCTGATGACCCTGGGTATGGCCGGAGCCATCATGCAGCAGGGACTGGGTCTTGAGGGACCGATGACAGTAGCCATATTGGCTGAGCAGGCGGAATGGGCTGACGGAATGGTAGCTGCTTATCAGGCATATGTCCCGGCAATGCTCGGGATGGAGGTAGTTGGTACCTGGAGGCCTTCGGCAACAGCTACCGACCTGAACGCTGAGCTGACGGCTATTGAAGATTCTGGAGCTCACCTGATTTTAACCATCCTTTCAGGCCCGGTAGGTATTCCCTATGCCAGGCAGCTCGGTGAACTCGAGATACCATGTGCCTCCGTAGGCATCAACGTCGAAGCTCAGAAAGATGGCTTCTGGGATGCGACCGAAGGTCATGGTAATTATGAGACCACTCTAAATACCTATGCTGAGGGCGTCGCCCTGACCAGTAAAACAGTGGCTTTTATCGAAGAGTTCCAGGACAGGTACGATCAGACCCCCACCTATAATGCTGGTACCTATGATGCTATCTACTTGCTTAAAGAGGTTATCGAGAGCACTGGTACAATGGACACCGATACACTCATTACCGCACTCGAGGAGATAGACTACGTGGGTGCCGGTGCCAGGATAGTCTTCATGGGGACTGACACCACGACCCCACATGATGTAACTTATGGTCCTGGCTATTCGACCGGTCTGGCTACCCAGTGGCAGGACGGAGAAATGAAGGCAGTCTGGCCGAATCTGGGTGTCGGTGAATGGGAAGGCGTTACCTATGAGGGTGTTGTCATGTGGCAGATACCTGACCGGGTAATCGCATATTATACTCAAGACTAATAGGTTCTCTACTATAGGCAGACTTTATTGAACTGTTCTTGCCGGGGGCCCAAGGAGGCAGTTGTTGCCCGGGTCCCCGGCGGGAAGCAAGGTAATTATTACTAAGAAGGTAGCCGCTATAAGTTATGGTTGAAGGTATTATCATTCAGGGGCTGATAAAAGGCGGGACGTATGCGCTGCTCGCCGTAGGCTTTTCTCTCATATTTGGAGTAGCCCGAATGATAAACCTTTCACATACCTGTTTCTACATGCTGGCGGCTTATGGCATCTATGCCTTTGCCAAGATGCTCGGAATGCCACTCATTGCCGCAGCTGTTCTTTCTTTACTGGCAACAACCATCATCGGCATTCTCACCTACAGATTATTTATCGACCGCGTAAGAGAGCACCATGTTACCGTAATGCTGATAACCCTTGCCTTGGCGATGGTCTTTCAGGAATGGATGATTATCTCCTTCACGAGTGAACCCCTCGGTGCTCCGAGCTTTATCTCCGGATACTGGGAGATAATCGGTGTGAAGGTATCCTATCAGCACCTTCTAACGTTTGGCGTCGCGCTGGCTGTCCTTATCTGTGTGTGGGCACTCTTGTCAAAGACGAGACTTGGTGTTGCCATCAGGGCTACTGCGCAGGACAGCGAAATCGCCAACCTGATGGGGATAAACGTCCGTCGGATACTGCTGGTAACCATGGGTATGGCGGCAGTTCTGGCGGCTGTCGCCGGTATTGTGGTGGCGCCAACACTGACACTCGAACCTCGAATGTGGACCTCGCCACTGGTCATGATTATGGCGATAGTTGTTCTCGGTGGGTTGGGTAGCGTCAAGGGTAGCTTTATCGGGGCTTTTATCATCGGTTTCGTTGAGGTACTTGTGGTATTCCTCATGCCTGGCGGTGCATTCCTGAAAGGTGCATTTGCCCTGCTGGTTATGGTTATCATACTCCTTGTCAGGCCAGAGGGTCTGTTCGGCATAGCCTTCGAAGAGGAGAGATTGTAGTTGCTGAGGCGTTTACTAAAGGATTTTCAGGGTGATGTGCTTGCCATCCCCGGCAGACTACTGGCCCTTATCTTCTTTGTAATACTTTTCTTCATTCCGCTGTTCTTACAGGGCTCCTCCGGTAGTTACTATCTACGCATCTTCATCTTTGCCAACATGTATGTTATCTTTGCGGTCAGCTGGGACCTTCTCTCAGGCTATACCGGTCAGTTGAATTTCGGCCACGCTCTCTTCTTCGGGGTGGCCGCCTATACTACGGCCTTGCTGAATCTACACCTCGACTGGCAGCCCTGGTTGACGATACCACTTGGAGCGCTGGCGGGTGTGATTGCCGGGCTGGTTGTATGCCTGCCAGCATTAAGGTTGCGAGGGCCATACCTGGCCTTGGTCACACTGGCCTTTCCTCTCATTCTGTTGGGTATTGTTTTTGCTTTCACTGATTTCACCGGTGGCGAGCTGGGCATCTCGGGACTGGACCGTATTTCAAACTCACGGACGACCGATTACTACATATCGGTTGCGGTAATGATTGTTTCGGTAATGATAATGTGGAAGTTGACAGATGCCAGAAGCAGTCTGGTCAGGACGGGGATCGTGTTTCATGCCATCCGTGAGGATGAGATTGCGGCGCGTGCCAGTGGCATCAATACCATAAGGTACAAGCTGCTCGCTTTTGCCGTGGCTGGTTTCTTTGCCGGTATCGCCGGTGCCTTCCATGCCCACTTCATGAGAATCGCCGGTCCCTCAAACCTTGAGTTGACCCTCTCTTTCCAGGTCATAATCTGGACCGTTTTCGGTGGTATCACCAGCATCTACGGGCCGGTGGTCGGGGTATACATACTATTCCCTCTGATGGAATTATTAAGGGTCGTCCCTGAGGTACGGAACCTGATATTTGCCGGTATCGTGGTGGCCATGCTCCTCTTCATGCCGGAGGGCATTGCCGTGTGGGTGCGTGATAAGATAGAGAGGGAATGCCCGCGGTGCAAGCTGTCGAATATGGCGTTCCGAAAGACCTGCCGTGCTTGTGATACCCCTTTGTATGAACGTGCGGTAGACTAAAGACCCAGGTATGTTTTCCTGATTGTCTCGTCACCGAGGAGTTCCTGAGCTGTTCCGTGAGCGATTATATGTCCCCGGGACATGACATAGTTTCTCACCGATAGGTCGAAGGCAAAACTAACGTCCTGCTCTGCCAGGAGGATGGTAACCCCCAGTTCGTGGTAGATCTCCTCGACGCGTTTGAACAGGTCCTCTTTTAACCGGGGTGCCAGTCCGCTTGAAGGCTCGTCTACCAGCAGCATCTTGGGTTGACGCATCAGTGCTCGTCCGATGCAGAGCATCTGGCGTTCCCCGCCGGAGAGAGTCCCGGATATTTGTTTCTCCCGCTCTTTAAGACGGGGAAACAACTCGTGGACCCGGTCGAGGTTCTTCTCGACCTCTTTGCGGTCTTTGCACAGGTAGGCACCAGCCAGCAGGTTGTCCCTGACAGTCATTTCGACAAACGGCCTACCGCGCTCTGGGCAGAGAACAAGACCCCTGCGGGCAATATCGGATGCCGACAGTTCGTCAATCCGCTCACCCTCAAAAATGACATCTCCTTCAAAGGTGATGTCCGCCTGCCTGGTTCCCCGCAGTACCTCTCTCTCCCACCGAATAAGACCAACTATCGCCCGGAGCAGAGTGGACTTGCCGGCACCATTGGGACCGACCAGCCCGACCAGTTCACCCTTTTCAACTCTGAGGCTGGCATCATCGAGTACTGTTGCTGTATCGTAACGGACGGTAACGCCATTTACTTCAAGCAATGAGTACCTCCTTGCCGGTGTAGGCCTCAATTACCGTCTTGTCACGGCTTATCTCTTCCGGAGTCCCCTGGGCGATGACCTCTCCGAAATTGATAACAATCACCCGGTCAACGATTCTCATTAGCTCGCTGAGCTTGTGTTCGATGATGAGCATAGCCGGTCCTTCACTGTGCAGCCGGCCGAATCGACCACCTTTGTGCAGTCTTCGTATTGACTTTGCCATGAGTTCTGTCTCGGCCGGATTCAGGCCGCCAAAGGGTTCATCGAGCACCAGCAACTCCGGATCAGTGGCGATTGCCCGGGCTACCTCCAGCCTTTTCAGGTCGCCATGGGACAAAACCGAAGCTGGCTCGAGGGCAAGGTCAGCGATACCGACGAACTCCAGGGCATCGCGGGCCTTAATTTCGATTCTCTTGACCCACTCCCCGCGCTTTTTCACCCGTGGTGCAAGGCAGCCCACCATGACATTGGCGATAATGGGCAGGCGGCGAAACGGTTTGACCACCTGGAAGGTACCGGCAATTCCCCGGTTGACAACGTCCCAGGGACGGTGCCCGGTAATGTCATGTCCCTTGAACCTGACGTGCCCGCTATCAGCCTTGAGAATGCCGAGGATGCAGCGTACCAGGGTGGTCTTCCCGGCACCATTGGGACCAATGAGGCCAACAATTTCATCACGGTCGACTTGGAAACTTACCGAGTCAACAGCCACGAGACCGCCGAAACGTTTGGTAAGGTTCTCCACTTCAAGGAAGCCTGGCATTTTATATCTCCTCGCTCTCTCTCAACTCACGTCGGGACACCTTGCCGACGTCCGTTTTAGGGACTTCACCCCGGAACTCGATTATCTTGGGGCACTTGTAGTGAGCCAGCCTTTCCTCGCAGTACTTAATAACGTCTTCTTCCATTACCTTGCCCCTGGCTTCGGTCTCGAGGACAACTATTGCTTTAACGTTCTCACCAACATCGGCATCGGCGACGCCGATAACTCCGGCCTCCTTGATTTGAGGATGGTTGGCTAGTACCTCCTCTACCTCACGGGCAAATACCGCCAGACCTTTGTATTTTATCATGTCTCGCTTTCTATCGTAGAAGTAGAAGTAACCCTCTTCATCCATACTGGCGAGGTCGCTTGTCCGGAGCCAGGTATGGCCGTTTATTTCTACTAGCACATTGGCTGTCTCTTCGGGTCGGTTCCAGTACCCCTTCATTACCTGAGGTCCCTTAATCAGTAACTCACCAATCTCACCGACCGGTAAAAAGTCAGTCCCCTCAGGGTCGGCAATGGCAGCCACGTTATTAGGTAAAGGTACACCGAAAGAGCCAACCTTCGGGCGGCCATACGGACTGAGCATGCCGACTGAGGTGGTCTCGGTCATTCCCCAGCCCTCATGGATTTTGGTGTTGGTTCTCTTCTCCCAGCCACGGGCGGTATCCTCGAGAAGGGCATCTGCCCCGGAGACCAGGAGCTTGATACGCTTCCAGTTAACACGGTCGGTTCGGGCATAATCGCGGAGGGCTTCATATAGAGAAGGGACGCTATAAAAAACACTTGCCTTGTCGCTCTCAATCGAATTCAAGATGTCGTCCAGGTCTGGGGTGGTGAATATGACCAGGGTGTACCCCTGAGAGATTCCGCCTAGCATTACCACTGACTGTCCGTATATGTGGTAGAAGGGCAGGTACGCCATGACGACTTCCTTGCCGGCTTGTAGAACGTTCCCGGAGAACGCGGCTCCCAGATATTCTGCGGCTACAATATTATGGTGGGTTATCATGGCTCCTTTGGGAAGTCCGGTGGTGCCGCCGGTATATGGGAGAGTCACCAGGTCATTATGGATGTCGAACTCGATTGATGGCGGATTGGGTGGGTGCTTCTTGACTAGTTCCTGGAACTGGTAAAATCCTTCACGTTCGAAAATCTCAACCGGTGGGGCTGACATCTTCTGGTAGACGGCGCGGAGCATGCTTTTACCCAGGATTCTCTTCAGGCGAGGCAGGTACTCGGTGATGTCCGTGAGGATTACGTTATCCAGTTCTACGTTTGCCTTATCAACGTGGTCGTAGAGAATGTCCTGGCAGACCAGTGTTTTGGCACCACTGTCCTCTATCTGGTGCTTGATTTCTGGGGAGACATAAACAGGGCTGATGGGAGTCAGGGTGGCCCCGGCTTTGAGTGCCCCGAAGTAGGCAATGATAAACTGGGGAGAATTAAGCAGGAGCAGGGCGACCTTGTCGCCTTTCTTAATCCCAAGGTCACATAGAGCCGTGGCGAATCTGTCTACCTGCTCTCTCAACTGTCGATAGCTTATTTTACTGCCGTAGAACACCAGTGCTGTTTTATCTTTCCATTGCTCCGTGGATTCGTTGAATATTTCGACCACAGACTTTTCTGGAACAACGACGTCGGGGGGGACTTCTTCACGGTAGAATTTCAGCCAGGGCCTTTCTTCGTAGATAGTTTCTGTTGCCATGATGCCGCCTCCGTCTTGCCTTATGACAATTCCTGCAATTTGGAGAATAGAACATTTACCCTGGTATGTCAATACTATTCGTCTACCTAGCAACCTTCTATCAGGACTTAAGCCGGGAGTGATGTGATACGTACGGTTTCCCATATCTCAGTGTGTGGTCTTTTTTTGGCACTGGATGCGGCCTTCGGTTGACGCTAAAATAGGCTTATGGTAGTATTGAGAAGCACTCTGCTTGACAGATATTTATGGGAGTTCTCACAGACTCTCTTCTAGTCTTTTCGTTGGCTGTCCCTTCTTTTTCCAGTTGGCAGTTGTTTTCGGAGAAGGAGTGATGCAGGTAGAGGAAGAGCTGGTCAGGTTCTCACCCGGCGAAGACACGCTGCTGGCAATCGGCGTTTTTGACGGTGTTCACCTCGGGCACAAGTATCTTATATCGCAGCTGATTGATAAAAGTCGGGCTGAAGGTCTGCATGGTAGTGTGGTAACCTTTCATCCGCATCCCCGCGAGGTCTTGTTCCCAACGACAGAAGTGCTCTACCTGACTACTATCACTGAGAGGGCCAGCTTGCTCAGCCGGGAGGGTGTGGAAACGGTTATTACCCTGTCCTTCACCCCGGAGCTGGCGGAGATGACCGCCCGTCAGTTTGTTAATCTGCTGAAGAAACACCTCCGGATGCGAGGTCTGGTGGTCGGGCCGGACTTTGCCCTGGGTAAAAGCAGGGAAGGTAATGTTGATACCCTGCGTGCCCTGGGACAGGAACTGGACTTCAGCATGACCGTGATTCCAGAGATAAAGACCAATAGTGATGTAATAAGCAGTACCACCATTAGGAGTGCCCTGGCGGGTGGGAACATGAAGCAGGTAAACAAGCTGTTGGGCCGTCGCTACAGTCTGCAGGGTAAGGTGACCACCGGCGCAGGGCGGGGTGCAGGACTGGGATTCCCGACAGCAAATCTGAGTGTAGACCCTAAGAAAGCCCTCCCACCTGAGGGGGTATATGTTACCTGGACCTATCTGGATGGCCGGCGGTACCAGTCTATGACCAATATCGGGAGGCGCCTTACTTTTGGTGAGAACCAGCTTACCATTGAGGTCTTAATAATGGACTACCAGGATAACCTGTATGGTCACGAGCTAAGAGTCGACATTGTGGAACGACTTCGTGATGAGAAACGATTTAACACCGTCGATGAGCTTAAGAAGCAGATAGCTGCTGACGTTGAGCAGGGAAGGGCTATACTGAGCGCACAGGTAAGGGAATAATTATGGACGTTGTGCAAAAAGCCAGTGATGCTGAAACGAAGCTCCGACCGAAGGAGGAGTCAGGGTGGAATCGATAGACAGACAGGTTTCTATTTATATGAATGGCTCCGAGTTCGGCGACCCGCAAATAAAGGAAATGATGACTCAGGAGCTACGGCAGAGACTAATTGAAGCCGAAGCAGAAGGTCGTCCATTACGGGTATATTGTGGCTATGATGTTACCGCCCCTGACATTCACTTGGGGCATACCATCACCATGCGCAAATTGCGCCAGTTTCAGGAATTCGGACACGAAGTCACTTTCCTGATAGGGACTTTTACCACACTGATTGGTGACCCCAGTGACCGGGATGAGGCACGCGCCGAGGCATTGAAGGAAGATATCGAAAGAAATGCTCAAACGTATGCCGAACAGGCATTCAAGATACTCGACCGTGAGAAGACAAAAGTACGCTACAACTACGAATGGTTGAGCAAGTTGAGTTTCGCTGATGTCATAAATATGGCTTCATATTTCACCGTTCAGCAGTTTCTGATTCGTGACCGACTTCGTAATCGATATGAAAAGAACGACCCTATCTGGCTGCGTGAGTTGCTATACCCGCTAGCCCAGGGTTATGACGCAGTATCTTTGCAGGCCGACGTTCAGCTTGGAGCTACAGAGCAGCTTTTCAATCTGATGGCTGCGCGCAGGCTTCAGGAAGTCTTTGGACAAAAACCGCAGATATGTATCACCTTCCCGGTGCTGGTAGGAACCGATGGTGTCCACAGAATGTCTAAAAGCCGGGGCAACTATATTGGCATTGCCGAGCCACCTGACGAGATATACGGTAAAACGATGTCCATTAACGACGACCTCATCATGCCGTACTTCGAGCTGGTGACCGATGTTCAGGAGGAAGAGCTAGCGGAGTTCCGCAGACAGCTTGAGAATGATACCGTCAACCCGATGGTGCTTAAAAAGCGGTTGGCGCGAGAGCTGGTCACACAGTTCTATGATGAGAAGGCGGCAACCGAGGCCGAGGAGAACTTCGCTAGAGTTGTGCAGAAAAGGGAAGTACCAGACGAGATACCTGAAGTCCGCACATCATTTAAGGCTCAACAGTTACCTACTAATAGCGCCCTGATTTATCAGGCAGGTTTTGCATCAAGTAGTAGCGCAGCCTTCCGCCTTGTTATGCAGGGTGGAGTTACAATCGACGGAAAGAAAATAAATGATAATAGCCCTGCGTACACGGATGGCAGTATAATAAAAGTAGGCAAGCGCCGCTATTTCAGAGTGGTGGATGCCGACAAAACATCTTAAAGAAGGAGAGCCAATGGAAAACCTGCGTATTCCCGGACCGACCCCATGTCCCGATGAGGTGCTTCAGGCAATGACGAAGCAGATGATAAACCATCGGGGTCCCGAGTTCAGGGATATCCTGAACCGGGTTACCGAGAACCTCAAGGTGTTCTTCCAGACCAAGAATGATTTATTCCTGCTTACTGGTTCGGGTACGGGCGGTATGGAGGCGGCTGTTGTTAATACGCTCTCGCCCGGCGACAGTGTGCTCTCGGTATCTATCGGTGTCTTCGGCGACCGCTTTGCTACTATTGCAGAGCAGTACGGGGCCAGTGTGACCCGCCTTAAGTTTGAGTGGGGAAAGGCTGCCGACCCCGATGAGGTAGGACGGGTGTTAGAGGCCGACCCGAAAATCAAGGCGGTGCTCGTTACCCACAATGAGACCTCTACCGGCGTCACCAACGATTTGGAGGCATTGAGCAAGGTAATCAAAGGGGCCGGTAAGCTATTACTGGTAGATGCCATAAGCAGCCTTGGCTCGATTGACCTGCCGGTAGATGAATGGGGCTGCGACGTTGCTGTCAGCGGCTCTCAGAAGGGCTGGATGACCCCGCCGGGACTGGCCATGGTCGGCGTCAGCCAGGAGGCGTGGCAGGCACATGCCAACGCCAAGATGCCGCGTTTCTACTGGGACTTCACACGTGCGAAGAGCTATCTCGAGCGAGGGCAGACACCGTGGACACCGGTTATTCCTACTGTGTTTGCCATGGATAAGGCCCTGCAGATTATGATGAAAGAGGGCCTGCCGAACATCATCGCCCGCCACATCAGATTGGGTGAGCTAACCCGCCAGGGAGTAAAGTCACTGGGGTTGTCCCTCTTTGCTGATGAGAAATATGCCTCCAATACGGTAACCGCCGTGAATGCACCGAATGGTAAGAATGCCAACGATCTGCGCAAGATTCTGCTGACTGAGAATGAGATAGTACTCGGTGGCGGACAGCAGAGGCTTGATGGTAAGATATTCCGTATCGGTCACCTGGGCATGGTGAATGAGGGAGATATCGAGGCGGTATTATCGGCGCTGAAATTGGCCCTGCCGAAGGTCGAGGTCTAGTGTTAGCATCGCCTGATAGCTGGAATACGGATTAAGGAAAAGGTAATGAAGGTCCTGGTTGCCGACCCTATTGCTGAGGAGGGTGTCGAAATCCTGCGTCCCGTTGCCGAGGTGGATGTCAGGACAGGTCTAAAGCCGGAGGAGCTTGCGGCCATTATCGGTGACTACGAGGGTCTGCTGGTGCGCAGTCAGACCCAGGTAACGGCCGGCGTAATCGCCGCCGGCACCAAGCTCCAGGTAATCGGACGGGCTGGCACCGGTATTGACAACATCGATGTCGATGAGGCGACCCGCCGGGGTATTGTCGTCGTAAATGCCCCCACGGGTAATACCGTCTCTGCCGCCGAGCACACCCTCGCTCTGATGCTGGCTCTGGCGCGTCATATTCCTCAGGCAAGTACCGCCTTGAAAGGCGGTGCCTGGCAGCGAAGCAAGTACATGGGTACGGAGCTCAGGGGCAAGACACTGGGAATCATCGGTCTGGGTAACGTTGGTTCCGAGGTAGCCCGGCGTGCCCGCGCCTTTGAGATGAGGCTGCTTGGCTGCGACCCGTTTGTCTCCGAGGACATGGCTGCCAGCCTGCAGGTGGAGCTGGTTACCATGGAACGACTCCTCAGGGAGTCGGACTTCATTACCCTGCATTTGCCGCTGACGCCGCAGACGAAAGGCCTGATAGGGCCGAAAGAGCTGGCAATGGTCAAGCCAACAGTCCGTATTATTAACTGCGCGAGGGGCGGGCTGGTTGATGAAGAGCTACTCGCTAAAGCGGTTGAGGAGAAGATGATAGCCGGGGCGGCTGTTGATGTCTTTCCCGAGGAACCGGCGACCAAGAGTGTGCTTTTTAATGTAGACGAGGTTATCGTTACCCCGCACCTGGGGGCTTCCACTGCTGAAGCCCAGACTCTGGCTGCCAGGGATGTTGCCGAGCAGGTAGTGGCTGTGTTTAACGGGCAGCCACCGCGGTACGCTGTCAATGTTCCCTTCGTCTCAGCGGACGCTATGTCGGTATTAGGGCCATACATGGCGGCGGCGGCTGCTGGGGGCAGGTTGGTACGCCAGCTGGTAGAGGGGCAGGTAAACTCCATACAGATAACGTATGAAGGTGAAATTTCGGCATACGATACCAACACCCTGAAGGCATCGGCTCTGGGGGGGCTGCTGGAGGGCGTTACCGAAGAACGGGTCAATATCGTCAATGCCAACCTTTTGGCGACGCGCCGGGGCATTTCAGTGGTGGAGCAGAAGAAGACCAGATGTGAGAACTATGCCAGTCTGATTACCCTGAACGCTACTACCAGTACCGGTACAACCACTGTTGCCGTGACCGTGATGCGGGACGAGCCTCACGTGGTTCGTGTGGACAACTACTGGATAGATATTGTACCCAGTGACAGCTATTTCCTTTTCAGCGACCATATTGACCGCCCCGGCCTTATCGGGTCGGTCGGCAAGATAACCGGTGACGCCGATATCAATATTAGCTACATGTACGTCTCCCGTCTCAAGCCAAGAGGCCAGGCTCTGATGATACTGGCCCTCGACGAGGCACTGCCGGAGGAGCAACGACAACAGTTACTTTCACTGCCCGATGTAAATACTGTTAAGATGGTGCGATTGTAGCGCTTCGCCGCTGTCCTTTATCTCTGAACAGTAATTGTGTAGACATTAGACCGCAGCCTCCATCTTATTTGAAATCCTCGTGACTGGTTATGACCGATAATAGTAACACGGTAGATGACGCTAAAGCTCGAGACACCTGGTTCGACAAAGTACCCAAGGTCGAGCTTCACCTGCACCTCGAAGGGGCCATACCGCATAACGCGTTGTGGGAGCTGATTCAGAAGTATGGGGGAGAACCATCTGTCCCGAATCTCCAGGCTCTCGTGGAAAAGTTCAAATATCGTGATTTTCTTCATTTTATGGAGACCTGGGTATGGAAAAACCAGTTCCTGCGCGAGTATGAGGACTTCACTTTCATCTCTGAAGCGGTAGCCCGAGACCTGGCAGACCAGAACGTTCTTTATGCCGAAACGTTTTTCGCTCCTTCGGACTTCGCTCGTCATGGGTTGGGAACACAGAAATTGGCAGAAGCGATTCGGGCTGGTCTTTCTAAAGTGCCAGAGGTGGAAATAGCACTAGTCGCTGATCTGGTTCGTTCACGCAAACTTGAAGATGCGTCTAGTACCCTGGCAGAGATTAATGAGGTGAGAGAGCTTGGAGTTATAGGTATTACGATTGGCGGGTCAGAGCAGGCTCACCCTCCTGGCCGATTTGCCGATATCTATGAAAGGGCCCGGCAGCTTGGTTTCCATACGAGCGCGCATGCCGGAGAAGCAGCTGGCCCGGAAAGTATCTGGGGGGCTATTCACAGTCTCAAAGTAGAGAGAATCGGACACGGAACCCGTGCCTTTGAGGATGATTCTCTGGTTGATTACATCGCGAGTCATAAGATTCCACTCGAAGTCTGTTTGATTTCCAATGTGAGGACCTGCGTAGTTGAATCGATTGCGAAACACCCGATATGCAACTACTTTGATAGAGGCATAATCGTAACTATCAATACCGATGACCCTAAGATGTTCAATACTTCTCTGGCAGAGGAATATAGAGCGCTTGAAGGAGAGCTCGGTTTTTCCCGGGAAGAGGTTAGGGGGATAATTCTTCAGGGTGTCGAGGCATCCTGGTTATCGGAAGACAGAAAAATAGAACTGGTTAAGTCTTTTCGTGAACACCCGGACTGGTAAATTAAAGCTGACGCCGGATTCTTCAATATCGGATCACACGAGGTGGTAAAAGACCAGGCCAACGGGGGTCTTAGGGTAGAAGTAGGTAGACTTGCGGGGCATCGTCTCCCCGGCGTCGGCGACAGTCCTGACCAATTGCGGTTTTACCGGTCTCAGGAAGAAGGCTAACTGGTACTCCTGGTCCAACACGCGATTCACGGCACTCTGCCGGTCGTGACTGTAATGCACTTTGTCCTCATCATCGGCGGCGTCAATTTCGAGCAGTTTTTCCAGTATGACGTGGTCGACAATGCTGACGTCCAGTCGCTGGAAGAGCTCGGTATGAAACGACGGCATCATCGAGCTGATATCTGCCCCGTCACGCACGCGGAGTATCAGGATGTTATCTTGCTCCGGACCGAAACAGACCAGACGGGTCTCATCGGTGTCTATTGTGAGTTCGTCGACCCGCTGCCAGATGCCGGGCGTTGATAGTGGCAGCCGGTCTATCTCGAAGAAAGCTTCCAGCTTGGCTATGAGTCCATCGACAAGTGGCCTCGGGATGCCGCGTATCAGTCGGTGAGGGGCCAGGATAACAAGCCCGGGGTCGGTAAGGTCTACCAGCGTCATCATTACGAAGTCGTACGGCTCACTGGTCGATACCACTGTGGTCGAGAATGAATGACGTTCACGGCGATAGGTCAGGGCGCTCGTGTAGCGGTGGTGGCCGTCAGCGATATAGAGCGGCTGATGGCTTAGATTACTGGCTATCTGGCGAATAATGTCTTCGTCTGTTATCGCCCAGACATCATGCCTCTCGCTGTCGGGACCGCTGGCACGCATTACCGGCTTCCGGGCTGACTCCCGTTCCAGTATTGGAGCAATTTGCTGGCCGATATCTTCGTACATGGCCAGCACCGGGCTGGTATTGGCCTGGAGTGCCCAGAGCAGGTCGAGGCGGTCGCGACGCGCGCCGGGAAGAGTACCTTCGTGGGGACGGACTACCTTAGACTCCCATTCCTCGAGTCGGACGCGGGCGATGATACCGCGACGCCGGTGCCTTCTTTCCTGGAACTGGAAGTAGTGGTCGTGGATGTAGATAGCGGGCGTTTCATCTATGCGGAGTATTCCCTCACTGAGCCACTGCTCCAGGGTGGCCTTGGCGCGGGTGTACCTGTTGTCGCCCACTGTGTCCTGGGGTAACTCCCTGCCGAATTCCAGCCGGACAAAATTGTATTCGCTGAGGGCATAGAGCTCTCGCTGGAGTTGCGGGGAGATAACATCGTACGGGGGGCAGATGACTTTCGAGAGGTCGCTTACCAGTGACTGGTTATAGTGCCCGCCCCGGAAGGGGTGAATTTCAGCCACGCTTTCTTACCAATCCCCCAGGAGTTCGTACCAGCCTAGTTTACTTTATGGCCGTGAAGGGTGCAAGTCTTGCGACAGGGTGGATTTTAGGCGGGTCATAGGCTAGTATAGTAGCCACCATGACCAGACAATACGCAGTCCTGACACTGGGAGTGATATCCGTCTCCTTTGCGGCGATATTCATCAGGCTGGCAGACGCCCCACCGCTGGTGATAGCTGCCTACCGTCTGTGTATTGCCTCTATTATCCTGGCCCCGGTGGCCTGGACGCGCTCGAGGCAGGAGCTACGCCGCCTGGCAAGGAGGGACGTTATGCTGGCGGTGGCATCCGGGGCTTTCCTGGCGCTCCACTTCGCCCTGTGGGTTTCCTCCCTGAGCTATACATCGGTAGCCACGTCGGTGGTGCTGGTGACCATCACACCGATATTCGTGGCCGTTGCCTCATATCTGCTCTTCCGGGAGCGCCTGACCCGGCAGATTATAGCAGGCATTATTGTTTGCCTGGCCGGGGCCGTTCTCATCGGCTACGGCAACTGGCAAATCTGCTCGGAGTCACTTTTCGGAGGGGTGCTGGCCCTGCTGGGTGCTCTGGCGGTGGCCGGATACCTGCTCATCGGGAGGAGGCTGCGACAGGAAATGAGCCTGCTCAGCTATGCTTTTCTGGTCTACGGCTCGGCGGCAATAATGCTGCTGGTGGCGGTGCTTGTCCGCGGTTACCCCGTATTCGGCTACTCAGGGGACACATACTTAATGCTGGTCCTACTGGCAGTGGTACCGCAGCTGATGGGGCACATGTCCCTGGTTTGGGCGCTGCGGTTTGTCTCGGCGACGCTGGTGACCATCGCCGTCCTTGGTGAGCCAGTTGGGGCTACAATACTGGCGTTTCTCATACTGGACGAAGCCCCGACCTGGAGCGAGATAGTCGGCGGGGTGCTTATCCTGGCAGGGATATTCGTGGCCTTCCGGAGGGGTGGGACCGCAGCGATAGAACGCTGACTAACTTACTGCCCCGGCGTGGGCAAGATACCCAGTTGCTGCAGCATACTCAGCTGGTCGGTTATATTCCAGCGTTCCACCACCTTTCCCCCAGCAATACGGATTATACTGATTACCGAAACTGTAATCTGCTTGTCAGTAGGTGGAATACCTCCGAAATCCCCTTTGTGCGTGCCGATAGCCGTTCCCATGCCAACTACCTTATCCCCTTCCGCTATTACATCCACCTCTTCAATACGAAGGTCGGGGAACGCGCTTCGCATCATGCTGACATACTGTTTTAGACCTTCCAGGTCGGGTGTCATACCGGGGCGGGGGTTGTGATTGATGAAATCAGCAGCGAAAAAATCATCTGCTGCATCTAGGTTCCCTTTATTGATGAACTCCTCGGTGAGTTGGCGCATTAACGCCTTGTTTTCTTCTAGTGACATGATATTTCCTCCTTTATCTATTGTGAGGGCAAAATGCCAAGCTGCTGTAAGAAGCCCAGGATATCCCTCTGCGCCCAATCTTCCACAATCTTGCCCCCCGCGATGCGAAAGATACCGATATCCGCTAACTTCACCTGCTTTTCCGTGGGCGCAGCGCCCGCATACTCACCCTTGTGCGTCCCTACGCCTGTCATACGTACAGCCACTTTTTCACCTTCGGCGACCATGTCATCTATCGTCCAAAGGTAGTCAGGGAAGGCTTTGTAAAAACGAGTAAAGGACTCTTCCATGTCTTGCCGGTGGGTTTCTCTTTCAGGATTATGACCAATAAAGTTGGCAGCAATAAACTCATTAATCGCAGCCCAATTTTGCCTATTAAGTTCCTCTATCCAACGGCAGACCAGGTCCTTGTTTTCCTCTATTGACATCAGATCACCTCCTTTTCAATAAGGAGAACCAGTTAAAACTATCGATAAGATATTAATACCAGATGAGAAAAACAGCCAAAGCTATCAGGTGGATGTTCTAATTGATTAAACGGATGATGATAATTATCAAAATTATTAACCAGCTAAATATCAGGATAAACACAGGTAGTGACAATATAGATTTTATTATATACTTAATTCCCGTCAAGTAATCATCTTTAGAGTGCGGAGGGAACCATTTGAGCTTGACTATCTCACCCCCGCAGCGGATATAGTTCTTACATGGCAGGACACCCCTCGGCTTGATACCGCGTGCTCTGGCAGACGTCTGCCACGCAGACATACCTGCGTATGCCAGGTCTATACTATCTTTATCGGTAAGTTCAAAGCCACACCGGTCACAACGTAATTTCTTTGCCATGTTACTCACCCCCCGACTTAATCACTCTAGAGGTCAGGTATGGTAAGGTATATGGATTGTACTGGGGAGTTGATTGTAGTCCTTCGGAGGGGCGTTGTCAAGGGTTCCTGGCCTGTTGAGGGTGATGCTGATTACCGCCAGTGTCCTGCGTGTGGCGTGTCCAGTCCGCGGTGCACCCCGCGCAGGTAGTCTATCTGCCCCACGTGCAGGGCTATCTCGGTGATGAGGTGGGCCAGTATCATGCCGGTTGTCTCGCCGGGGTGGTCGGCCCGGGGTACCTCAAGCAGCTTTTCGGGGGCGAGGGTCTCCAGAAAGGCCAGAGTATTCTCACGGACTGCCTGGGCGTACTCACAGAGGTCTTCCAGCCTGGGTACCGGCCAGGCCAGCAGCTGCTCTTCGTTATAACCAAAACCCGTTTCTTCGACCGGGATGCCCAGCCTTTCCTGCCAGTTCTGGGTTAGGTAGACTCCAGCGCTGTGCTGGATGACGGGGCCTATCCAGATGTCCTCCACGCGGGCAACGTGCCACAGGATGAACGCCAGGCTGTTACAGTGGGGTGCCGGCGACCAGGCAATCTCCTCCTGGGTCAGGCCGTCTGTTGCCTCGGTTAGATATGTCCAGCTCTCGTTCAAAGACCTTACGAGGACCTCTTTAACTTCCATCTGGCCCCTCCTTATTGAACCTGATGCAGTTTATTGTACACCCGAACTACGGTGTCATTACGCGGTCGCCGGTGGCGGTCTAGAGAATTGTGTATATCTTGTAGGTGACGCCGGCCGGTGTCATTTGACCAACACCAACGGCCACTATTCGGTTCAGCCAGCTATATTTCTCCGAAGCGGTCTCGAATACGGGAGTGATGCGGAAGTAGTTCTCCGATGGGTCGACGTTTTCACCTTTGTTCATCCGCTCCCTGACCTCGGGTGGAGTGTAGTTTATGCCCCGGTAATAGGTGTAAATAATGTGGTCATCATCTGTACGGGCTAAAGCCCGGACGTCCAGTATTCCTGTTCCATCGGGCCGGACGGTGTACCAGTCTCCTCCACCGGGAAGCACCACGCCTTTTAGCTTTGGGCCCTCGAAGGTACCGCCGGTCACGTAAATAATGGCACGGTTTCCCTGTGGCGTCACCCCGACGTTTATCGCCCCGGCCCAGTCAACATCTACTTTAGTATCGACTAGAAACTCGGATTTCAGTTCCAGCATTTAGCCCTCCCTGTGTGGTTACCGGCTGCGCCCTAGAAATCTATGTAGAGTAATTCATCATCCTTCCGGATTCCTGCGCCGGTGTCTGTCCTGTCTTGCCCGTCGTCGCCAGCTGGCCAGCGCCCGTTCTCTGGCACGCTCGTCTACCTCCAGAGGTGTTTCCGAGGGTGGCTCGTCCTCGACATCCTCATCTTCAACGAAGGTGATACCTAAAGCCCTCCGGATTAGAGCGTATACGAGTAGAAAGAATCCCACCAGGAACAGAGGGACGGCTACAAAAGCAAGCCTCTCCATGTTGGGAATAAAAGACAGGCCGATGAATATCCCGCCGATGATGAAGCAGATAACAGGCCCCCGGAAGGGATGCTTTAATAGCCAGCGGTTAAGTCCACCGGTCAAGGAATACATGTGCCCTTCCAGTCGGGGGTCCATGCCTTGCCAGGCCACTATTCAGCCCTCCTTTTTCTGGTTGGCAGAACCTTACTGTGACTATTTGAAGTCGATAACAAACTTCCCATCCTTATATAGCAACTCGTCGTCAACCTTGATTTCGCCGCCGTCACGCAGGTCACAGATGAGGTCCCAGTGGATGGCCGACTGGTTCTGGCTGCCGGAATCCGGATAGCCGGCACCGAGCGCCATATGGAAGCTGCCGTTTATTTTCTCGTCGAACAGTATCTGTTTGGTGAAGCGGGTGATGCCCTCGTTGGTGCCGATGGCAAACTCCCCGACACGCCGTGAGCCTTCGTCAGTATCGAGTGTTTTCTGTAAGAAGTCCTCGTTCTTATCGGCGGTGGCTTTAACGACACGCCCGCCCTCGAACCAGAGTCGAGCGCCGGTGACCTCCCGGCCGCTGTATATTGCCGGGTAGGAGAAGCAGACATGTCCCTCTAGACTGTCCTCCACCGGCCCGGTGAAGACCTCGCCGTCCGGCATGTTATAGGTGCCGTCACAATTAATGAAGGTACGACCGGCGATACTGAGGTGGAGGTCGGTCTCGGGGCCAATAACGTGTACCCGCTCTTTTCCCCTGAGCCATTCGACTATTTTCTGCTGCCAGGCAGAGAACCGCCGCCAGTACCCTATCGGGTCGTCCATATCCGGCAAACAGGCGCCGTAGACGAAGTCCTCGTACTCGCTGAGGCTCATCTCGGCGTCCTGGGCACAGGCATTGGTGGGGAATATGGTTACAGTCCAGCGTAGTTCACCGGCTGCCGAACGACGCATGAATATCTGCATTATCTCAGTGCCTGCCTGTCTGCGCATTACCATCTTGGCCGGGTCAACGTTGGAGAGTGCCTTCGTGTTCTCCTCGGCAGCAATAGCAATGCTGACGTCGTAGGTCTCCATAACCAATTTCAGTGGCTCCGGTATGTGCCGTAACTGCTCATCTGAGGCATAACGATATAGCAACTCCTCCATGCCGGAGAGTCGGGCTGTTACCATGGGGTGCCCGCCGGCCTGGAGCACCCTGGCGTAGACTTCCTTGACCAGCGGTTCGGCACCGGCTTCGACATTAATCACTACCCTGTCTCCGGGCTTTACGGCCACCGAGTAGTTAACCAGCAGGTCGGCCAGTTTTTCAATTCTTTGGTCTGCCATTGCTATTTCTCCTTGTTCGTTGAGATTGAGCAAATTGTAGCACCTGCTCTGCTGAGTATCAACGGGCGAAACCCGTCAACCTTTATCAAACGTTAACGAAACCTTTATGAAATATTTAGATTATTTACGCCCGTCTTTATGTTTGCGTGGTAGATTGAGGGTACATCGGAAGGGGAGGCAGCTCATGGAGAGTTTTGTGATAAAGGGAAAAGCCAAGACGGTTTTCAAGCTGGTAGAGATGCTGGCTAAGGCAGAGGAGAGCGAACGGAAAGGGAAAAAGAAGTAGTTCGAGTGCTAATCTGCCCGGGCATAACAACGCAGGACAGCGGGCCGGACCACCGGCCCGCTGTTTTTTGTGACTAATAGTGGTTGCTCATTGTAAGCTTATTTAAAGACATTTCTGATATCAGGGTGCAGGGCATCACCAATCTTCTCGATGGCGCTCCGGCGGAACTTGGTTACTTCTATCATTTCGTCTTCGAACTCGATTGATGACCAGAGCCGCTCGGGATGGAAGTAGATATCGTCAACCGCCCTGACGGCTGCCGGCACCTGGAATCCGGTAGGTGAGTCTACCCAGTCCTCCAGACCGCCTCTGAACAGAGAGTCAAGGATGCCCAGAGTGTGCTCCAGTTTGATATCGAGGTAGCTGTTCCCCTGGGCGATGGCGCCGGTATTGAGTATGTAGTACTGCAAATTGGGCAGGCCTTTCAGTATCTCATAGAATATGTTGGCATGCTCGGCCTGGCTACCGGCAACAAACGGGTCATAGAAAAACTCGGTGCGTAACCTGCCTGCCCTTGTGGGGTCACCGGCTGACGACTCCATTGCCTGTCCAAGTACCATGAAGGCGACTGCCTGTCGTAAGTTCAGCTTGGCAAGGGCTGGCATGGAAGGCTGGCGGGTGATAAGTATCAGGTTGTCGACCTTTTCGACGTCTATGAAAGGGCTGGCGTGCATGAAGTCCCTTCTCTGGATAATCGCCCGACCGTTGGAAGTGCTGGCCAGGTCGTAAAAGTTGAAGTCATCGTTTTCGTCAACAAAGATGTTCTCACCGAAGGTATCAGGGCGGAGTAGACCATAGTAGATTTCCTCCTGCTCTCCAGGATTGACGTTTTCGGTTTTGACGTAGAGGCCACCCAGTTCGAAGCCATAAAAAGAGCCGTCCGGCATTAGGGTACCACCATCATCCTGTACCAGCCATGATTTCTCCTTGCCTTTCCGTGCTAGGGCGCGGCCGGTGGTGGTTGTCTTCCCGTTAGCACTGAGGGCAACCAGCAGCGAACACGTCGTGCGGTAATCGCCATGAGACGACTGTAAGAAATCCTGGCGGCAGCCGGCGTGCAGAAAAATGCCTCCCTTTCTTGTCTTGGCAGCCCAGTCTTCGGAGGCAAATACCCCTTTCTTGTATTCACCG
>DUFD01000002.1 GCA_011171075.1 Dehalococcoidia bacterium
AACGACCAGCGAAACTGGCGGCTATACCATTATCGGTCTGCCATACGGTGACTACAATATATTCGCTGGCGGTGGGGCGAACCCGCAATATGTTAGTGAGTGGTACAACAACCAGTCCACACGTGAAACGGCCGACACCGTATCGGTAACGGCCGAAGCTGCCGATGTCACTGGCATAGATTTTGTTCTGGCAATTGGTGGTAGTATCACGGGTGTTGTCACTCCGAATGGCGGCGACTCGTGGCTCAATGACGTCAGAGTTCTCGTCTTTAACGCTACCACCAAGGGAAAGGTTGCTGAAGCCGGTACGCTTCAGGACGGCATGACCTACCTTGTCCAGGGTATCCCGGCAGGTAGCTACATCGTTATGGCCAAGGCGCAGGAGCGTGCCCGTGTCTACTGGAACAATACCATAGATATAAACGCTGCTACGTCGGTACAGGTAACCGCTCCCGGCGTTACGGCCAACATCAACTTCAGTCTTCCGGAAGGTGGTCGTTTCAACGGTCGGGTGATGATGCCCGGCAGTCCCGAACCTGTGCAGCTCTCTGGGGCCAAGGTTACCGCCTACATGCTGAATGACCTTACCACTTCAGACGAGGAATTTGATGACCTCATTTTCAGTATATACACGAACGATATGGGTGAATACGAACTGGATGGCCTCCCCTTCGGTGATTACAAGATAAAAGCCCAGGGGGGCGAAGGCCAGACAGTCATCCCAAGATACTGGAGCGAGTACGGCGGTGCCAGTACCTGGGAAGAGGCCGGAGTCAAGCACCTCGATAACCGCTGGGGTGAGTGGATAGAATTCTGGCTCGACCCGGCCGCACTGGCAACTGGCTCCGTTTTCCAGGGTGACGGCGTCACCCCGATTGAGGGTGCTAACGTCTTCGCCATGGAGGAAATGTTCTACGGTGAAGGTAGCGACTGGCAGCACTTGTCAGCGACGCAGACAGAAGCCGACGGCAGTTTTGAGCTGTTCGTGCCGGCTGACCGTAACTTCGTGGTCGGCGCTGAGGCCGAAGGCAGAGTACGCATGTTCTTCCAGGGCACCTTTGATCCCTCTGAAGCTGTTCGGTTCCACCTCATGGTAGGTGAAGAGGTTGGAGGTGTGAACTTCAGCCTTGAGCCTGCCGGTACTATCTCCGGAACCATATACGATGCGGCTACTGGCCAGCCGCTGGCGGACTGCATGGCCATGGCTACGAACCCGACAACCGGTGTCAATTTTAAGGCATCAACTGATGCAAGTGGCACCTATACAATAGACAACCTGCCTTTCGGCGAGTACATCGTAATGGCTATGGGTATGCCGGATGACCCGGATACCCAGAACTACGCGATGGAATGGTGGCAGGAGACGAACAACTGGGATGCGGCGACTCCGGTGGTCGTGAATACAGCCACGTCTGATGTCACCGGTATTAATTTCACACTCGAGCCAGGCGGTGCCATTGAGGGCATGGTCAGGCACGAGCATGGCTGGGACATGGACGGTGCCCTGGTGACGCTATATCTTCTCGACGGTACACCAATAGCTCGGACCCGAAGTCGGGGTTGGGAAGGCTACCGCTTCAACGGCGTGCCTTCCGGGTCCTACAAGATAAGCGCCTGGTATATCGAGCCGCAGGGTAACAGTAACACCCAGCATGTCTTCTACAATGGTCAGGGCTCTTTTGAGACGGCCGATGTGATAGAGGTGACTGCCCCAAATACGGTCTCCGGCATCGACTTCTCACTACCCCAGGCCAACGGTCAGATAAGCGGACTTATAATTTACAGCGGTGAATTACAGCCCAGCGACTACCAGCAGGTGGTGGTTGTGGCACGGCCTTATGACTTCTATGCTTCCGACGAAATGTCGTACACAAAGATACTGGCTGATGTCGGCTCTTACATGCTGGAGCGTATTGCCGACGGTACCTACATAGTGATGGCTTTCCTGGATGTGGATGGCAACTCCCGTCCTGATGCCGGCGAGCCCTACGGTTTCTACGGTGACCCGAACACGGTCACCCTGCAATCTACTCCTGAGAACCAGTGGCCTCAGGTACCTGGAGTGACCATAATCATTACCGACGAGGCCAAAGGTATCATCGTAGGTGAAGCCTTCCTCGAAGATAGTGAGGACAACAGCGGCATCACAGTCAGCGCCGGAAGCTACCAGACGACCACTGACGCAGACGGCTCATACATCCTGAACGTGGCACCCGGTACCTACACGGTAACCATATCCAAGGGTAATTACCTGGCCGCTGTCTCAGCGGAGGTATACGTGGTCGACGTCCTCAGTGGCGAACCGACCGAGATGCCGGCCGCAGTGCTGCTTAAAGGTGACTATAATGGTGATGGGATTATTAACATCGCTGACCTCATAGCCGTAGCAGAAAACCTCGGCACGACCGGACCTGCTGGTGACTTGAACAGTGATGGTTCTGTGGATGCTTTGGACCTAGTCCCGATTGGCAGGAACTTCGGCGAGACCAGCAGCCTCTGGCTGGAAGAAGGGTCTACTCCCTCAGTACTGCCTCAGGGTAATGGTCTTGCCTCGGTTACTATAGACCCTGCTGCGGAGACATTTGCCCCGGGTGAGACGACAGGCATCGATGTTAACGTTAAGGATGCCCTGAACATCTTTGCTGCCGAGTTTCACCTGAGCTTTGACCCTGCTCTGGTCGAGGTGCAGGATGCTGACGCGTCGCTCGGTGGCGCTCAGATTGCTCCTTCAGACGAGCTCTTCCCGTTCGTACCTGGGGCATACCACAGTGATGCTGGGACAGCCCTCTACTACTACAGCTACTCGGCTTCCGGCGGAGGTTATTTCATTGCCAGTTGTGAGGCGGATAATACCCTCGGTACGATAGACTATACCATCGTTTTACTGGCCCCCGAGAACAAGGATAATACTAACCCTGTCTCGGCTGGCTCCAGTGGGGCAGACCTGGCAACAATTACCTTCCTCGGAGTTGACGAGGGCAATGCCGACATCGCTTTCAGCGGCACGCCCAAGCTGGCGGACGGCCTGGGTGATCTCATAACCGTGGATACCCTGACCGGCGCCACACTTACTGTACAGACACCCCCGCCGGAGATTTCTGACATCGTGATTAGCAATGTTGGTGACAAGAGCTTCACGGTGTCGTGGGTGACTAACGTTGACACCACTGGACAGATAAACTACGGCACCTCTGTCGATAGTCTGACGAGCGCGGCCTATGACGACCGTGGTGAGACGACGGAGGATGATACGCACCATGTCACCATCAGTGGTCTGGCAGCAGGTACTACCTACTACTTCGAAGTTGTCTCCGGTGTAACTACAGATGACAATGGCGGGTCGAAATATAACGTGACCACGGGGCCCAGTCTTTCATTCACCATGCCGGAGATGATAAGCGGCAAGGTGTACAAGATGGATGGTACCACGCCGGCTGAGGGCACCATCGTTTACGCCCAGATTGGTACTTCTCAGGTGCTCTCCGGTCTGGTGGACAGCAGCGGTACCTGGGGTTTGAATATTGCCCCGATAAGGACAGCCGACTTCCAGAACTACTACACACACGCGGACGCAGATGAGATGACGATTGATGCTCAGGGTGGCGGTGACGGCTCCGGCTCGCAGACGGTGACCATTGCTGATGCCAAAGCAGGCACGCCGGAGATAACCCTGATACCCAACTACGCCCCTACTGTTGAGAACGTTACAGCATCGCAGGATGCCGGCACCGGTACTATCAGCATTGAGTACGATGTCTATGACCAGGACGAGGACGACACCAGTGTTGAGGTGAGCTTCGCCTACTGGAATGGCTCGGCTTATGCTACCTGTACCACGGTCACCGGTAGCGGTACCAAGACGGTGTCCACCACAGCAACTCACTACACCGCTACCTGGGATGCCAAGACGGACTTCAATGGCAAGTACATGACTACTGCCAAGATAAAGGTCCTTGCCAACGACGGTAATGTCCAGGGCATTGGAAATGGTATAAGTGCTGACTTCACACTGGACACCAAGGGCCCAATCGATGTTGCCTGCAGCTCTCCGGCGACCGGGGCGACCGATGTGTCCGTCAGTCCGACCCTGACAGCAGGCACGGCCTCTGACCAGAGCGCGCCTATATCCTATAAATTCGTGGTCGCCAGAGATGCGGCCTTCGAGACAGGGGTCCAGGAGAGCAGCTGGTTAGACACCAATACCTGGGTTCCCTCACCTCGCCTGCAGGCACCGGAGGTAACCTATTATTGGAAAGTGAAGGCGAAGGACAGCTTTGGAAATATAAGCGAGAGTACTGCCTTCACACTCACCACGCTGGCAGTAATACCAGTCGACGCCACACTGGTGGACGGCTGGAACATCATCGGCCTGGCGGTGGAGCCAAGTGAGACGTATACTGCCTCGACCATGGCTGCGGAGATAAACGAACAGGGTGGAAATGTCACCCAGGTGTTCTACTGGAACGCGGCTGCTGGCAGCTGGGACTTCTACCTGGTGGAAATCCAGTACGGCACCGATTTTGAGTTAGAGGTCGGTAATGGCTACCTGCTCCAGAGCACAACGGCCAGCACCTGGACCTACTGGGGTGTGCCGATGTCGGCGGACTACTCAGCCACGGTCGACCCGCAGGTAACTAACGTAGCCGACAAATCATTCACCGTATCCTGGATAAGCCAGAGTGCCGAACAGGGTCTGGTGAACTATGGCACCAGTCCTGACAGCCTGACAAACGTGGCCTATGACGACCGCGGACAGTCAACCTCTGATGACACCCACCACGTCAGCATCAGTGGCCTGACTGCCGAAACAACCTACTACTATGAGGTCGTCTCCGGTGGCACTACCTATAACAACGGCGGTTCTCCCTACCAGATAACCACCGGGCCCAGCCTGTCGTTCACCATGCCGGAGATGATAAACGGCACGACAAACAAGACCGGTGGCACCACGGCAGCCGAAGGCGCCATTGTCTATGCCCAGATTGGTACCTCTCAGGTTCTTTCCAGTCTGGTAGACAGCAGTGGCACCTGGGGCCTGAATATCGCCCCGATAAGGACGGCCGACTTCCAGAGCTACTACACACATGCTGACACAGACGAGATAAGTGTCGAGGCGCAGGGCGCCGGTGACGGCTCCGATTCGCAGACGGTGACTATCTCTACTGCGAAATCTGGGGCACCTGCGATGGAGGTATCCATCGCCGCCCAGCTAGACTTCGTTGACGGCTGGAATCTGGTTGCCCTGCCGGTGGAACCCGCCACCAGCTACACTGCCAGTACTGCCGCTGCGCAGATAAATGACCAGGGTGGCAATATTACCCAGGTGTTCTGGTGGAATGCAGCCGCCGGTGGCTGGGACTTCTACCTGGTTGAAATCCAGTACGGCACCGACTTCGACATCGAGCTTGGAGAAGGCTACCTGTTCCAGAGTAGTACGGCCAGCACCTGGAGTATCCCGGGCTCTTAAGCGGGTGGTGCGGTTGAAGAGAAAGAGATGGAGCCTAGGATGACCTGGCAAGACAGGGGAAGGTTTAACGCCTTCCCCTGTCCCTTCTTGAACTCCGAACCCGTTACGTCGGCGTATCAGTATATCTACCTAGATTATCGTTGCGGGCACTACTTATTGGGAAGTCCATCATCAAGTGTAGACAGGTACTCACGCTCTAAGGGATTTCTCTATGGAAAGCTGTGTCCACTACCTATCTTGAAATAGGTGCCGAGACGAATGTGCCACCATTATGGTGCGGGCGATAATTGGGTAGACAAGTATTGGCTGTGACGGATGTTATATAGAGCACAGAAATACATGCAGGAGACTGAGGAGACACTCAGTTTATACGCATTGTCTCGGAGGAGGTAGGACAATGGTAAGTTCCACTATTGTCAAACTATGGCGTATTGCCACAACGGTCAGTCTGATAGCGGCTCTGATGCTTGCACTTCCGTCTATTCAGGCTGAAGCAGCGAGCATGGCCCATCAGGTGACCAATGTTGGTGACAAAGCGTTTACCGTAACCTGGACTACCAGTACCGCAGAAACAGGTTATGTGAAATACAGCACCAACCCCGAAAGCCTGACCAACATCGCCTCTGACGACCGGGGGCAGACTACGGAAGACGATACTCACCATGTCAGTATCAGCAGTCTCACTGCCGAGACTACTTACTATTATGAGATTGTATCCGGTGGCACTACTTACAACAATGAAGGCTCTCCATACGAGTTGACTACAGGACCCGGGCTCGGGTTCGCCATGCCGGAGATGATTAACGGCACGGTGTATAAATCAGATGGGACTACGGTTGCGGAGGGTGCTATCCTCTATGCCCAGATTGGTACTTCCCAGATATTGTCGAGCCTGGTGAATGACCAGGGAGTCTGGGGACTGAACATTGCCCCGATAAGGAACAGTACCTATCAAAGCTATTACTCGCACTCCGACAGCAGTGAAAGCACCCTTAGTGCCGACGGCAGTGCTGACGGTACCACCAGCCAGACACTAACCATCGCTCAGGTAAAGGCCGGAAGCCTGGAAATGACACTGGCAGTTGCCCTGGCTGCAGACTTCACCGCCGATATCGTGGTGGCTGATGTCGATGAGACCATTCAGTTCACCGATGCCACCTCCGGTGGCGTCTCTCCTTATACATATGAGTGGGACTTCGATAACGACGGCACCGTGGACAGCACCGAGGCCAGCCCTACCCATGCTTATACCTCGGCTGGCACCTACACCGTCAGTTTGACAGTGACAGATAATGAATCAGCTACGGATACAAAGACCAGGACCGATTACATCAATGTTGCCGAGACGCTGGTAGCCGGTTTCAGTGCTGATATTGTGGTAGCCGATATTGATGAGACCATTCAGTTCACCGATGCCACCACTGGTGGTACCAGTCCTTATACCTACCGGTGGGACTTTGAGAATGACGGTACCGTAGATAGCACGGAGGCCAGTCCTACCCATGCCTATTCCAGCGCCGGGACTTACACCGTTAAGCTGACGGTATTCGACTCCTTATCGCGCTCCGATTCCGAGACCAAGACAGATTACATCAATGCCGCCGAGACGCTGGTAGCAGCTTTCAGTGCCGATATTGTAGTGGCCGACATCGGTGAAAGTATTCAGTTTACCGATGCCACTGCTGGTGGCGTTACCCCTTATACCTATGCGTGGGACTTTGACAACGACGGGACGGCCGATAGTACCGAGGCCAGCCCCAGCTATGCTTATTCCACGTCAGGCACCTTCACCGTTGACCTCGCTGTGACCGATGCATTATCACGCAGCGATTCCGAGACCAAGACCAACTATATCACAGTACCGGCAACGCTGGTGGCTAACTTTACAGCCGACCAGACTGAAGCCGGCGTCGGTACGACCATTCAGTTCACCAACACCAGTACCGGCGGTGTGGCCCCCTTTACCTATGCCTGGGACTTCAATAACGACGGTACTACAGACAGCACGGAGGCCAGCCCTACCCATATTTACAACACCGACGGCTCCTATACCGTCAGCCTGACAGTGACCGATTCCCGCTCGAGTGAGGATTCCGAGACCAAGACTAATTACATCACTGCTCTGCCTGTCAGCATCACTCACCAGTTGACCAACATAGGTGATAAGGCCTTTACGGTGACCTGGTTTACCAGTGAGGCGAAAGTGGGTTATGTAAAATATGGCACCAGCGCCGGCAGTCTAACGAACATAGCCTCCGACGACCGGGGGCAGACTACAGAAGACGATACTCACCATGTCAGCATCACCGGCCTTGCAGCTAATACCACATATTACTATATGATTGTGTGTGGCGGTGTTACCTACAACAATGAAGGGGCACCGTATGAGGTGACCACCGGTCCCAGCCTCTCCTTCACCATGCCTGAGATGATTAGCGGCACTGTCTATAAAGAGGACGG
The DNA here is from genome assembly GCA_011171075.1 of Dehalococcoidia bacterium. GTDB lineage: Bacteria > Chloroflexota > Dehalococcoidia > Dehalococcoidales > Fen-1064 > W589. Next base: position 7,928 of record DUFD01000002.1, read on the forward strand.
AACCACACCCGCCGAGGGTGCCATTATCTTTGCCAGCATTGGTGATTCCCAGGTGCTGTCAACGCTGGTAGACAGCAGCGGGCTCTGGGGATTGAATATCGCTGCAATAAGGGAGGCCGATTTCCAGAGCTACTACACGCATGCAGATGAGGATGAGATTACTATTCAGGCCCGCGGCGGTAACGACGGCACAGCCAGTCAGGCCGTGACCATTACCGAAGCTAAAGCCGGGACACTTGAGATGACGTTAATGACCTACCTTACCGCTGACTTTTCAGCTGATGAGACAGCGCCCGGAGTTGGTGACACCGTCCAGTTCAGTGACCTGACTGCCGGTGGAACCTCTCCTTACACATATGAATGGGACTTCGACAATGACGGAACGGTCGATAGTACCGAGGCCAGCCCAAGCCACGTTTATACCTCCTCCGGCACCTATACCGTCAGCCTGACAGTCACCGACAACGAATCCGATACGGATACCGAGACTAAGACAGATTATATTACCGTAGTTGATGTGCTGGTCAGTATTACCGTATTCCCGGCCAGCCCTGAGATCACCCTTGGTGACCAGCTGCAGTTCAAGGCGATAGGGACCTATACTGACGGCTCAAAGTCCGATATCACCACTGGTGCTGGGGTCAACTGGACCAGTTCCGTTACAGCGGTGGCCGACATTGCTGCTGGAACCGGTCTAGCCAGCACCGCCGGTAAGGCAGCAGGCACAACTGTGATAACAGCAACCCATACCGGTCGGAGTATTAGTGGCAACACGACCCTTACGGTGCTTGCCGATAAGGTGGCCCCGGTGGTAACCCTGGCCAGTCCGACCGAAGGACTGGTGCTAAGTGACACCGCCCTAACAGTCAGTGGTAATGTCGATGACACGGACGCTACGGCGACTGTTATTGTTAACGGCGGGACACCTGCTGCCCTCACTCTGGATGGCAGTGGCGATTTCAGTCAGGCTGTGACGCTCAGTGTGGGTAGCAATACGGTGCTGGTGCGGGCGGTTGATGCCAGTGGTAACACGGGGACGTCAGGCACGAGAACGGTTGTTGTCGACCCCAATAAACCGGATATCACCATTACCTCACCGACGGAAGGGACGCTGACCAATAACGCGACGCTGTCGGTGACCGGTACTATCACTGGTGCCGAAACAGCCAGCCTCATCTTAAACGGTTCTTCGCAGACCGTCACACCTACCAGCGGCAGCTTCACGGCAGAGGTCATCCTGGCTGAAGGGACCAATATCATCGTGGTCACGGCCTATGCCACCGACCATGAAGGCGAAGCTGATTATCTGGGTACCTCAGGAGTTAGAAAAGTTAAGCTGGACACGACTGCTCCGGTTGTGGATATCGACTCGCCCGTGTCCGGTAGCGTGGTGAACAAGGCCGGGGTCGCAGTATCCGGGACGGTGGACGACCCTGCCGTCACTTCGGTAAACGTTACCCTGAATAGTGGCACACCACAGGCAGTGTCGGTGATAGCTGGCAACTTCAGTATTGTGGTCACCCTGGAGGCCGGTGAAAACACCATCGAGGTTGCGGCCACAGATACAGCTGGTAATTCCTCTTCGGATTCGGTACAGGCAACACTCGACACGACCAAGCCGCGGGTGACGATTACCTCGCCAGCCAATAAGTTGTTGACCAAGCTGACCAGCCTGGATGTAACGGGTACAGTCAGTGACACCTCAATAACTACAGCCACCCTGCTTCTAAACGGGTCTTCACAAAGCGTAACAGTTACCAATGGTAGCTTCAGTAAGACAGTGACACTCAGCTCCGGAGCAAACACCATCGAGGTTACCGCCACCGATGCAGCTACCAATACGGGAACGTCCGGTGAGATTACCGTGACTGTTGATACCACTTCACCGACGCTTGTTGTCGGCCTGAATGACCCGACCGACTCCATAACTATCACCGTAACCTCCGGCGAGGCACTACAGGCAGCGCCGACCATTACTGTTGACCCGGTTATCGACCCCACCGGTACGACACAGAAAATCAGTATAAACAAGTGGAGTCGGACCGACGGCAGTTCCGCCAGTCCGATACCGGCTGGCGCTTACACCATCACCATAAGTGGTACTGATAAAGCGGGCAACACCACCACGAAGACGGTCACTTTTGCCAAGCAGACAATCGATGTTGACGGTGTTGACCCGACGACCGTATCTACGGCTAGCACCACGCTCGAGGTGGAAACAGACACGGCAGTAAACGACGTCACTATTTCGGTCACCCAGCATCTGGAAAATCCTTCCGGAAATGCGGGCAATCCAACGGGTGCAACTGTGGCCGCTGCCTTCGTTGAAATCATTGCTTCACCTGAACTGCGGAATAACCTGAATCAGATATATATCGAAGTAAGTTACGATCCCGATGAACTGGCATCAGGTACTGACGAGTCAACTCTGAGACTCTATGTCTGGGATGTGTCTGCGGGGGTGTGGAGTGAAGTAGAGGATAGCGGGGTGAATACGACAGAGAATTACATTTATGGCACCATTACACATCTGAGCAAATACGGTGGTTTCGGTAGAGTCTCTTCACCACCATCGGGCGGAGGCTCGGCTCCCTCACAACCAACCGGTACCACCTACGTCACCAGATATATAGATTCAGAAGGCAGATTCATATACACTGTTAAAGCCTACTCTATTGATGAAGTCTGTATGCTTGAGATACCCTCAGGCACTATTGGTTTGCAGGCCAACGGAGACCCTCTTACCAGCATCACTATCCTGACCACAGAGGATATCCCGGCAGCACCGGCTGGCTCAGCTATTATAGGTCAGGTGTACGACTTCGGGCCTGACGGGGCTACCTTCTCTCCTGCCGTGACTCTTACCGTTGAGTATGATCCAAACGAGCTTCCGGCTGGGGTTAGTGAGGAAGACCTTGTCCTTGCCTTCTGGGATGTCGATGCCGGTGAGTGGGTTATACTTGGGGATAGTGCCGTTGATGCGGATGCCAACACCATCAGCGCCTCGGTGAGTCATTTTACGGCTTTCGCTGTCCTGTCGTCCGATACTCGCCCGGCAGCTTTCACTTGCAGTGGTCTAACAATCAGTCCTGCCGAGGTTGAAGCTGGCGAGACGGTAACAATCAGCGTAACGGTATCCAATAGCGGCGACCTCGAAGGTACTTATCAGCTGGTACTAAATATAAACGGCGTAGCGGTAGCGACTGAGGACGTTACCCTGGCTGGAGGGACCAGCCAGCATGTATCCTTTACTACAGCGCAAGACGCTGCGGGTGAATACACGGTTGGCATCGGTGATTTGACAGGCTCCTTTACGGTCACAACCTCGGCTGTAACTGAACCTGATGAAGAGCCGGCCACGTTTGTAGTCAGCAATCTATCAGTATCTCCGGCTGAGGTTGCCATTGGCGAAACCGTAACCATAACCGTCCTGGTAAGCAACACAGGCGACCTTGAAGGCACCTATCAGCTGGTGTTGAAGATTGCCGGTGAAGTAGTTGCCACCAGGTCTGTGACCCTGGCTGGAGGGGCCAGTCAGGAAGTTACCTTCATCACGACAGAAGAGGCCGCTGGTGGCTATCGGGTGGATATTGATGGTGAATCAACTACATTTGCAGTAACGCCCAGTGTCACTCCATCAGACTCCGGCGAAACACCCGAACCAAGACGCCTCAACTGGTGGCTGATTGGTGGTGCCATCGCTGGTGTCGCCTTTATTACACTGTTTGCCCTCTTGATAAGGAGGCAGGTCCGTGCTTCATAAGCCGTGTGAGTAGCTAAGTAAGTCGGAGGGGGCGTGAGTGGCTGCGGCCCGCTGGAGAGAGAAAGAAGAAGAAAATAACCAGCTTGTGGTCGCAGCCACTCCGTTTTGCTATCAAGAGGAATCCATCAGGGAGGCGGAAAAACGGTTAACTTAATGCACACAAAGCGATATCGTGTAATTATAAGTGCTTTTATACTCCTTCTAGTATTTATTTTCCCCATCGGCCAGGTCTCAGCGGCCAGTATAGACCACCAGGTGACCAATGTACGTGACAGGGCTTTCAGCGTGATATGGGTGACCGATAGCGCAGAAACAGGCTATGTGAACTATGGCATTACCTCAGGAAATCTGAATATAAAGGTCTATGATGACCGTGGGCAAGACACCATTGATGATACTCACCATGTCACCATAACCGGCCTTAATCCCGGTACCACTTATTACTACGAGATTGTCTCCAGTGGTAATACCTATAATAACAATCGTAGTCCCTACCAGATGACCACCGGACCAGGCCTGGGATTCACCCTGCCAGAGATGATTAGCGGCAAGGTGTATAAGGCTGGCGGTGCGGAAGCCGAAGGTACTATTATCTATATCAGTATGGGGACGTCCCAGGTATTATCGAGCCTGGTGAACGACCAGGGAGCCTGGGCAATGGACGTCGCCCCGATAAGGACAGCGGATTATCAAGCATACATCACATACGCCAACGATGATAGTATTTCGCTGGATGCCAGCGGGGGACGTGATGGTACGGCTTCCACTACGACAACGCTAGCGGCAGCTAAAGGCGGAGAACTGGAGATGACACTGGCCGGTGGCACTGAGCGAGATAATACCTCTGGTGATACTGCCGGAAGCGAGTCAATGTCGGACGGAGGCCGGTCAGAAGACTCTATGACACAATCCGGCGGCATCTACTGGTGGGTATGGCTGTTTATCGGGTTAGGGATTCTTGGTATTGCCGGATTTATCTTGAAAAAGCTTGTGTTCTATCACGATTGAGAGAAACAACCGGGTAGCCTGCTATTACTCGTCTTTTCTCTGCTTGCCTTCATTTATAGTCTGCGTTGGGTTTACAGGCCTGGGTTCCCTCAGTAACCTCAGCACCCAGTATGGTACCTGCCAGAGGAACCAGCAGGTCACCCCTATGCTCAACCATAGTTCTGTCCGGGCTATCACAACATCCGGTTCGCCTACCGTGCCACCACTCGATAAAGCCTGGAATACATATATGTATGTACCCGCCAGCCATAGACCTACCAGTACATCTACGAGCAGCAGTGCTTTGACCCCGGAACGCCTTAAAGCATTCAGTTGAGCACGATGTTTCCTATCTCGCAGTGTTCTGATTAGCCAAGACAGCGGTGTGCGTCTCAACAGGTCGTATGTCTCAGTACGCGTGTGGTCAATTGACAAAGATGAATCCATCCCTTCACTCCCCCCGATAAGATGATTACTGCAGGTGGTCGTATATATCATCTTAGACAGTGAAGGTTAGAGAGCAGTGAAAGGTCTGTTGTAATTCGGTATCAATTGATACACCGTTGGTGGAGTGAAGTGGAGCGGGTGACGGGATTCGAACCCGTGACGTTCTGCTTGGGAAGCAGACACTCTGCCGCTGAGTTACACCCGCAGGCCGTACTACACGTAAATTGTACGTCAAAAGAGATGTAAAAACAAGGCGCAGGCTACCTGCCCGGTAATTATTTGCTCCAAATGCCTGTATGAGGTAGTATTGGAACATCGCGGGTATATTCTGGGTAATGAAGGTGTATTTATGACTGTTACAGACGAAAAGGGCCTCGTTATTCCCGAAGTGAGTATATATGACCCCCAACGTGATGAGGACGTTATCCTGAAAAACGTCCATATCGATACTGATTATGTGTGCGATGCTGAGGGCAGGGTTATCTATTTCAATGCGGACGAAGCCAGGGCATATCTGGGGGAGCAGGGTAAGTCCCTGACATCGCTGCCCCTGCTGGTCGGCATATACATTGCCATTGATACTCTTGCTCGCGAGGATGAATTGGCCGCCCGTGTCCTGAAGCAGTTGAACACCGCCTGGGACCGTACCAGCACCACTATCAGTCCTGATGGTCGTATTGTTCACTCCGACTCTATTATCGGGGAAGTGGCCTACGATGACCTGCAGATACCGCTGGAAGGTAATGCCATCGACGTGCTGTATGACAAATATTCGGGATTTTTTCAGGCGTTGCTGGGGGTCAGGGATCTGGACAGGCTAAAGACAGCGGCCGATAAGAACGACCAGATACTTTTTTACTGGTATCCACGGGGAGAGCGCCAGGCCATGTTCGGTGGTGGTGATTTCTACTACATGCACCAGCATATCCCCGGTCTATTGATGGTCTTTTGCGATGATGAGCCCCACCCGCGTCGAATTCTGCGCGGGGTCTGGACTGACAAATAGTCTGGTGCTAGCGGTCTGTTCCTATTTACTGCGGATACTGTAAACGCACCCGCAGTAGTCCTGGCGGTATAGCTCCCACTGCTTTGCAATCTCTATCGCCCGCTGGAAACCGGCCTTCTTCTTAAAGTCCCTGGCCAGAAAACATTCGCCGCCAATCTCATGCCCGATACGGTTGACGGTATCTGCTGATTTATGCGGGCTTATCGTCAGGGTGGTGGTAAAGGCATCCGCCCCCTGCTCTATCATGCATTCATGTGTCCTCTGTAGCCTGAGCCGGAAACAGACCTCGCACCGCCGGCCACCCTCGGGCTCACCAGCCAGTTCTTCAGCCACCCGAAACCACTCATCGGGCTCGTAGGGTGGCACCTGCAAGGGGAAGTCGAACTCAGCAGCGACCCGTCTGGCGACCTCGAGTCGGCGGTCATACTCCTCCGCAGGGTGAATATTGGGATTATAGAAAAGGCCGTGGACCTCATGCCCTTCAGACGTTAACCGCTCAACGACCCCGGCTGCACAAACACCACAGCAGATATGAAGCAGGACTTTCATAGTTTCAAAGCTTTTCCATTACATTAATGATGTCATGGAAGCTGGTATAGGGGTGACATTGAACGTTCTCGCGGCGACAGAGTGGCAGCAGGCCACCTGCATCGGCTGCGGCAAAAATCGTATTGCAACGCTGAGCCGGTAAGAAGTCCGACCGACCATCACCGATGTATATCACCCGGTAACCTTCCGCCAGGAAGAAATCTGTATAGGCATTCTTGGGGCCACTGTCCACAGCAGAACCATCCGGCCCGGTATACTCCACCCGGAGCCCGTCGGGGCAGAAATCGGTTTCCGCAGCGTATACTTCCAGTGTGGGCATACCGATATCTCCCAGCACCTGTTCTATGTAGAATCTGAGGCCATTACTGACAATCACAAGTCGAAATTCCCGCTGTCGGCACAGGGCTACAAAATCGCTGAAGCCGGGCCTGATAACCACCCTACCTTTAATATAATCGAGCATTGTCTGCCGGTCGGCGGTCACCATGGAGAAGACCTCTGTATTAAATCTGCCGACGGATATTTCACTGGCGGCATACTTCTTTTCCCATTGTCTCCAGTCGCCACTGGCAAAGCCGTCCAGCAGCATAAAGCCGACGTCTCCGATGGTCACCGTACCGTCGAAATCGCACTGCACCAGCGTCTTCGGTCTGCTATGCATATCGTTCATCATCAACACTGTAGATAGTCGAACACTCCTTTGTCAATAAAGCCATATTAGCGTGTTCAGAGCGTGGAAGCTCATTAAGATTTCCTGTAGGGTGCTGACAGCCTCTCGTAGTAAGATGAGGTCCCTGTTTTCAGAATCTCCCGTATCAGCCGCTCTGTGGCCTCACCGACACCCCTCAGCACGCGTAGCTCTCCCATCATGGACGAAAGAGGCTGCTCCAGACGCGAGATTGAATGGGCAGCATAACCGAAGGGCGTTCTCTCCCCTTCCATTCCCAGAAGATAATCGATATGTTCCAGTAATACCGCGACTAGGTCATTTTCACTCAGTATGTCTGCAAAGAAGGCACGTGGCATTCGCACCGGTACTCTGTATTTCCTAGCAGCCCGGTAAAAAGTGCGGTTCAATGAATCATAATACCCGGCAGTTGCCTGTCCCCACCTGTTGCCAAGATATATCGCCTGATATTTTAAAATCAGCTCAGGACGGTGCTCTTTAAGCACGGCCATAAAATGGTCTTTCTGCCGTCCGTCTTTCAGTGTCATCCCTCCGAATATAATGAAATCCACGCCCGTCTCACTCGCCTTTTTAACAGTGTTCTCTATCGACTCCGTCGTGTCGGTTATAAAAGGAATGACAGGCAGCAGGAACATGCCGCAGGCAATGCCTTCGTTCTTGAAATATCTCAGGGTTTCGAGTCTTTCTGTCGGGGATGGCACTCCTGGTTCAAATATGGCAGCTAGTGTGTCATCAGCGGTGGAGAAGCTCATACTCACGATTGCCCGACTCTGCCTGTCTATCTCTTTAATAATGTCAACATCCCTGGTGACCAGCGTCGATTTTGTGAGTACGTGCACAGGGAAGTCATACTCCCTTATCAGTTCGAGCACCCTTCGCGTTAGCAGGTATTTCTTCTCGACTGGCTGGTAGCTGTCACCCACGCCACCACCGAGCATGATGTAGCTCCGTTTTAGCGGCACGCGTTTTCGCCTCGGGTCCAGTTCCCGTCGCAGTACCTCTATGGCGTTTACCTTCACATCAATGTCCTGACCGAAATCACCCTTGGTGTTGTAGGTCTCGGAGCGCCCGTCGCAATAGGCACAGGCATGAGAGCATCCCCGGTACAGGTTCATCCCGTAGCACGAGACAAACCACGAGTCGACCCTCCGGTGTTTGCGTAGGATAGACTTCGCCTCAATCTCCCTGATATTCATCGGTACTGTACTCTATCTGGTACACTAGCTGACGATGCTTTGCTGGATTGAGTAAACCCTGACTTCCTTCACACCTTCTTTATAATGCAAAACACCGAGCTATAGCGTCTTGGATTCTTCTTGAATATCTCGATAAACCGCTGGTCTTCAGCAGCCTCCGGGAGTACCCCGGTGCTGCCAGACTGTGCCCGAATATCGTTTATATGCTTTTCCAGAGGGGCATACATTTCCGTCCACCATATTTCTGAATCCAGCACAAAATGGTCAAGCAGTTCATAACCGCAGTCGGTAATCTGGGCCAGTTTTTCTTCTAAGTTCCCTTCTTCATCGTGGACTGCAAGAAAGCCACCAGGTTTCAGAAATCGCCGCCACTCCTTGAGCCCCCTTATGAAGCCAATCGCTGCTATCGAGCCTTCAGCCCATATTACATCAAAGCTCTCATCGGCAAAATCCATGTCAACCATGGAACGCCGCATAGTTTTTACCCTGTCCGAAAGCCCGGCCTCCTCTATACATTTAGTAAACCTGTCCAGAGCAGACTGGTCGATATCAAGGCCAAGTATCTGGCCATTGCTCAATCTGGCGAGTTCGAGCGCAGGGACGCCTGAACCGCAACCGATGTCCAGAATGAAAGGCCTATCCAAGACAGGCAGCGTGTGATACGCTTTTATTGTGTATCTGTTAAACCTGGCCCTCAGCGTGTCTTTGAATCTCTGGTATTCTACTTCTTCGGTCATCTATTGCCACATAGTTGGTATATTTCGGTAATAGAAGCGCATAAGACATCAGGGAGACAAGTCAGTTCTCCCTGATGGAATATCGAGCATCCTTATTTGTTGGCACAGGTTTTCAGTATAAATAGGCTGTTTCAGCTACAACCTCACCGGTATGCCGGCTTCCTGAAGGTATTTTTTCGCCTGCGGAATGGATATCTCACCAAAGTGGAAGATTGAAGCCGCCAGTACTGCTGAGGCCTTGCCTATCTTTACCGCATCCACAAGGTGTTGCAGCTTGCCGGCCCCCCCGGAAGCAATCACCGGTACGGCGACAGCCTCAGCAACCGTCTTCGTCATTTCCAGGTCGTAGCCGTCTTTGGTGCCGTCCGCATCCTTACTGGTGAGTAGTATGCTCCCCGCTCCAAGGTTTTCCACCTGCCGAGACCATCCTACCACGTCCATTCCGGTAGGTTCGTCCCCGCTCCTGACCACCACCTCTAAGCGGGGAAGGTCACTTTCAAGAGAATTTTTCCTGCCATCGATTGCAACGACCAGTCGTTCGCTGCCGAACTTCTTGGCTGCCTCCGAGACAAGTTCTGGCTGTCTGACTGCTGACGTATTAATGGAGACCTTATCGACCCCGATATCGATTAAAGCCTGCATGTCTTCAATGCTACTGATGCCACCGCCAACGGCAAAGGGCACCGTGACCACATCACGGACCTTTTTTACCCAGTCGAGCCTTGTCTTGCGGGCCTGTACCGTAGCAAAAATGTCCAGAAACACCAGCTCATCGGCGCCTTCCTTACAGTACGCTTGCGCCGCTTCAACCGGGTCGCGGGCATCCCGCAGATTTACAAAGTTCACCCCCTTGACTACTCTGCCGTCCTTGATATCAAGGCAGGGTATTATTTTCACCTCATCCATCATTTTCTCCTGGTTCTTTTAAAAATTTGTGTAACTGCCGGGCTCATCTGGCAGTCGCTCTCGTATATTACCTTCTTAATCAACAAACATATAATATGCAATCCAGGGACAACTTAGCAAGTCAGATTGACTGTGCAAATGCAGTGTTATATGCTTAGCGGAGTAGGAACTAGCGAGGGGGGACTCATGAGAATTAAAGCGAACGGGATTTCGATGAACTACGAGGTAACCGGAAGCGGCAAGTGGCTGACACTGGTACATGGGGCTGGTGATAACCTGGGGGCGTGGTGGAATCAGGTGCCTGCCTTTTCTCGCAGCTACCGGGTGCTCACTTATGATGTCCGTGGTTACGGCCAGACAGAAACACCGCCCGGAGATTACTCAACGGATATTCTGGTTGACGATTTGTACGAACTGTTGAAAGCTCTGGATATAAGTGAGACCTATCTTATGGGTTATTCAATGGGGGGAAGAGTAGCTGTCGGGCTTGCTTTAGGACACCCTGAGATGGTGAAGGCGCTTATAATTGCCAACAGCGGTTTTGCACCTATGGAGCGGAGCGAGGAGCAGATGCAGGAGATGGCGAAGATGCGCGAACAGCGCATGAAGGTCGTAGAGGAGCAGGGTCTGGAACCTATCATGGATGAAAGCACAGTCATGGTGTTCTCTGCCGGCTGGCCGGAAAAGAACCCTGATGTCTTTGCGCAATATAAGAAAATACGGCTCAAGAATGACCCTAAGTCTTACCTGGTAGCCATGAGGGCTATGGTCTGGGGAGCACAACCGCCAGATGTGAGCAGGCTCAGCTGCCCGACGCTCATAATTGGCGGTGAGAGCGACGGCCTCATGGGTGCCGAGAGTGCTAAGGCCACTCAGGCGTTAATCCCCGGTTCACAGCTAAAGGTCATGTCGACAGGGCATGCGTCGGCCATCGAGCAACCGGAAGAGTTTAACGCGGCGGTATTGGGATTTCTGGCAAGCCTGCAAGGTTCGTAGCAGAAGCGTTTGTTATTTAACCCGCCTGAGAAATCATGCGCAGGTATTAAATCTAGTTGTGTGTGATGCATAGAAACGGAGGTAAGCATGGCTGGTGACAAACTCTCTGTGGTTCTAAGGATTCTGGACAACGAGAACCACCTGCTTGAGCGCGCCGACCAGAAGGCGATAGCGCTGCTCTCTACTCTGGGGGTATTTATGGTCTTCTTTGTCGTGTATTTCCGCGTTATTCCGATAAACGCAGTCACCATTACGTTAAGCTCAATCTATTTCTTTTTCGCTCTGCTATCCATAGTCAGCCTGATCATGACGGTACGTCCCAGGATTCGACCAATTGATGAAGACACAGGGGAGAAGGACAGTGTACCTGCCAGCGAGCCGGCTTTTTTTGCAGGAATCCGCAGGTTCCGGAACCTTACTGCCTATAAAGAAGCCCTGGATATTATGGCTAAGGATGAAGAGACTACCATTAACGTGTATATACGTCAGATATACAGCCTAGCCCAGATAAATGCGGCCAAGTACAAATATATTCAGCGTGCTGTTCTGCTGGTCATTATTTCCCTGACTGTGGAACTCATAATAATCGCATATTTATTTGCCTATCACTTGGGGGAAGGGCTGGTCCCACCGATTACGGGGATGTAGATATCCATGAGACTATCCAGTGTAAGGGCTCGGGTATCTGCTCAGATAATCAGCATGGCATCGCCGAAGCTGTAAAAACGGTATTTCCGGGCGGCGGCCTCATTGTAGGCGCGCAGGATGAAGTCCTTGCCAGCAAAAGCCGATACCATCATCAGTAGCGTTGACCGGGGTAGATGGAAGTTGGTGATGAGCGTATCAGTCACCCGAAAACGGTATCCCGGCAGGATGAAGAGGTCTGCCCAGCCAGAAAATGGTCGCACTCCGGCAGGGCTACTACTCTGAGCAGCCGCCTCTACCAATCGCACCGAGGTAGTACCGACACACACCACCCTTCGCCCTTCTGCTTTGGCCTGGTTCAGCTCCCTGGCTACATCCGTACTGACCACTCCATATTCCTGGTGTATCCGGTGCTCACTGGGGTTACTGGCCTCCACCGGCCGAAAGGTGTCCAGCCCCACGTGCAGGGTAACGAACTGGCAGCTTACGCCCCTGGCTTTTATTTTATCAAGTAATTCGGGGGTGAAATGCAGTCCGGCGGTCGGTGCGGCGACACTCCCCTCTTCACGGGAATATACTGTCTGATACCTTTCGGGGTCTTTCAGTGGTACGTGCACATAGGGCGGCGGGGCAATTTCTCCCAGTCTAGAGAGCGGAGCTTCCCCAGCAAAGCGAATGTGCCTGATGCCTCTCTCACCAATGCCGACTACTTCGGCCGCAAGGCAGCTATCTTCGTGGTCGGAAGTACCCACCACCTCTATCCGGTCGTTTACTCTGACCCGTTTTGCCGGTCTGACCAGTGCCTCCCAGACGTTGGGTTCCAGCCGACGCAGCAGCAAAACTTCCAGTTTGCCCCCGGTGTTAGCTCTCCGGGCATGGAGACGGGCAGGCATGACACGACTGTCGTTTAATACAAGGACATCGCCTTCGCGTAGAAAATCTACTACTTCATAGAATTGATGATGTTCGATAGTACCGTCACTTCGATTAAGGACCATAAGCCTGGACTGGTCTCTTTCGGGAAGTGGCGTCTGTGCAATAAGCTCCGGTGGTAACGAGTAGTCGAATTCAGAGGTCTGCACTGGTTTCTCCTCGCGTGGTCCCTCGGATTATTATATGTGTTTCTCTTATATTATAACAAAGGAATATAAGCCTCCACGGGTGGCAGGTTTCTCGAGAAACAGTTAAAATAGTTGCTGATTCTGTGATTCGTTGCCGCTGAAAAATACGAATATGAGGACGGTTGCTGAATGACTAGCCGATATTTAGCCGAACTTATCTCTGTAGGTACCGAACTCCTGAGGGGTGAAGTAACCGACACAAATGCCGTATATCTCGCCTCGGAGCTGCCCCTGCTCGGGATTGAACTCCAGGCAATGTCCACGGCCGCTGATGACAGGGAGCAGCTTTGCCAGTTGCTCCGGCAGGCCATGGAAAGGTCAGACCTGGTGATTGCCGGGGGCGGTCTTGGACCGACCGAAGACGACCTGACGCGGGACTGTATTGCCAGTGTCCTCAACGAAGAGATGACAGTCGACCCGGACTTGGAACAGCAACTGCGGGCTATGTTTTCCCGTACGGGGCGTGAAATGCCTGCCCACAATATCAAGCAGGCCTTTATCATTCCCTCGGCCATATCTCTGCCTAATCCGCGAGGTACAGCCCCAGGATGGTGGGTGGAGAAAGATAACAAGACCATCGTAGCCTTACCGGGTCCGCCGCGCGAACTAAAGCCGATGTGGAAAAATGAGGTAATACCGCGTCTGAGGTTGAGGTTTCCCGGTGAGGAAATCCTCTCCCGCACCATCAAGACCTTCGTCATCGCCGAAGCCAGGGTCTCCGAACTCGTGCAGCCCTTTTTCCAGTCGGATAATCCCACCCTCGGTATCTACTCTCATCCGGATGGGATTCATATCCGCATGGTTGCCCGAGGGGACAATGCCAGGCAGCTGCTCGACACCACTGAGGCACAACTGGAGGAGATTCTGGCGCCACATGTCTGGGGTAAGGACAACGACACCCTGGAGGGAATCATCTGCGGGTGGTTAAGTCGGAGAGGACTTACGCTGGCTACCATGGAGGACGGCACCGGCGGTCTGCTGGCCAATATTATCGCCGATACTCGTGAAAGCTCTAACTGTTATCGTGGGGGGCTGGTTGTCTGCTCGAACGAGACTAAGGCCGCCTGGGGGGTACCACCCGAGGTCATAGAGCAGCACGGCACAATCAGTGCTGAGGTAGCCGCGGCAATGGCAGTGGCCGTCCGTGAACGGTTTTCAGCCGATTTTGGGTTGGGCACTACCCCTGTTGCCAGTACGGACAATCCCGAAGGTAAACAACCCGGTCTGGCCTTTATCGGTGTTGCCGATGCAAATGGAACACAGACATGGCAGCAGAACTACCCGCCTACCTGGGAGGGTGTCAGAAACCGTGCGGCGATTTCGGCCCTCTTTCGCCTCAGGGAAAGGATGATTGAACTCAAGCTCAACACTTCGTGATATGATACCGGGATTTCTAAACCGTAGTTAGCGGAATAGAAGTGAGAACATCCGACCTGAATACAGAAGTATTAGATAAGGCAGGCCGGCAGCTAATACCCCTGAGAAGGACTATTGGAAGAACTCACGTATTGAGTCGAACCGGCTGGGAAGCAGCCCTAATATAATCGGGAATGAGTCCAGCAGAAACTGTCCGAGTGCCGATTCGGTAACCAGTCCCTCGCCAAAAAACTTCACGACGGTGGCCAGTAAGGCGCTGATTAATATAGCGCCCATGATAAAGCCGAAGACGGCACCACCAACACGGTCGACCCAGCCGAGTGTAAGTGCTTTGATGGTAGCCCTAAGGAAGAAGGCCGCTACCTGAGCGATGATGAATACCAGTGCCAGAATGATAATGAAGGCGACGATGTTGGCGACATCTTCATTGGATATAAAGGTGAGCCAGCCACCAACAGTCTCATAAAAATTGCTCGCCAGGACAACTCCCACGATAATACCTGCCAGAGACAGGGCTGCCTTGATGAGCCCCTGCATCAGTCCGGTGAAGATTGGGACGATTAGGGCAATGATGATAATTATGTCAAGCCAGTTCATCGGCTATCCCTCCTCGGGTATCATGTACGTTAGTGAATTGTATCACAGTAGCTACTCTTGGTAAACTGGTAAAAAGTACTAGGACTGGTTCACGACCGGAGAGAAACGTCTGGATAGGAGAAATCGATGGGCAAATATAGAGTAACCTTCCTGCCAGATAAGAAAGAGATAGAGGTAGAGGACGGCACTACCCTGCTACAGACAGCCGAGCAGGCTGGAATCCAGCTTAACACCCTCTGCGGTGGTGAAGGTCTCTGCGGCGAATGCCGTCTTCAGGTAGTGGATGGAAAAGCCCGAGCTGACAAAAACGCTATTGGTTTCTTCTCCAAAGATGAGCTGAAAAAGGGATTTGTCCTGGCCTGCCAGACCAGGGTAGAGGATGATTTACAGGTAAACGTGCCGGCAAGGTCACTAGCTGGTGAGACACAAATTATAACCGAGGGGACCGCAATCGCCTACAGCGAACCGGAGAAGGTAGTTCTGCATAAAAGGCCATATGACCCAGCTACCTTCTTCGAGCCCCTGGTGAGCAAGGTCTACCTTGAACTTCCCGAACCAACGCTTGCTGATAACACCGCCGATATCGAACGTGTCACCCGGGAGTTGAGAAAAAAGGTAGGCAGGGATTCATATGAGATATCACTGGTCTGTCTCCAGAACCTGGCTGAAAAACTGCGTCGTCATGATTGGAAGGTTACTGCTACTGTGGCCTGGGACAACAATGTCGGCAGGATATTGAGTATTGACGGTGGCGATACCACCGACCGGCACTATGGTTTGGCCATTGATGTCGGCACCACCACGGTGGTTATGCAGCTAATCGACCTCGCAACGGGCAAGGTAATTGGCGTGGAGGGTAGTCATAACCTTCAGGCACGATACGGTGAAGATATCATTTCGAGAATGGTCTTCGCCTGTGGTCGCGGTTCTCTCGACCAGGTACATAAGGCGATAATCACCAATATAAACAATTTGCTCGACACCCTGTCCCGCAATAAGAAAGTGGATAAAAACGATATTACAGCCATTGTCGCTGCCGGCAATACCACGATGAGCCATTTTCTGTTGAATCTTATGCCCTGTAATATCAGACTGGAGCCTTACGTACCGACCGCCACCGTATATCCGCAAGTGGTCGCCCAGGAAATCGGGATAGATATCAATCCTCAGGGTGTGCTTGAAGTAATGCCCGGTGTTGCCAGCTATGTCGGCGGCGATATTGTAGCCGGTATCCTTGCCTGCGGGATGGCTGATAAGCCGGAGACGAAGTGCCTTATCGATGTCGGCACCAACGGCGAAATCGTGATTGGTAACAATGAATGGCTCGTCTGCTGCTCTGCCTCGGCCGGTCCTGCCTTCGAGGGGGGTGGCTCGCGCTGTGGTATGCGGGCCGCCCGGGGAGCTATCCAGAAGGTTGGGATTAACGATAATGAGTTGACCTATGAGACTATCGGTAAAGCCAAACCGAGGGGCATCTGTGGTTCCGGCCTGATAGACACTATATATGAACTGGTCAGGAATGGCATTATCGGGCCGGAAGGCAAATTCAATACCTCCCGGAAAGATAAACGCCTGATTGAGGAAGACGACCCGCGTTACATACTGGCCCTCCCTGAGGAAACGGAGTCGGGAGAAGCAGTATCCATTTCAGAATCGGAAATTGCCAACATCCTCAAGTCAAAGGGGGCGGTCTTCGCTGCCATTAAGTCATTGGCTGACTATGTTGGATTGAAATCTGAACAACTGGATACCATCTATGTTGCCGGGGGCTTCGGTAGTTCCCTGGACATCAACAAGGCGGTTGCTATCGGACTTCTGCCTGATATTGATAGAAGCAGGATTCAGTTCATTGGCAACAGTTCAGTCATGGGGGCACGAATGGCCCTGCTATCGACGCCTGCTTTCGAGAAAGCAATCGCCATCGCCAGAAAGATGACCAACATCGAACTGTCTAATTACCCGCCATTTATGGACGAATTTATTGCCGCCCTCTTCTTGCCCCACACAGACAGCAGCCTGTTTCCTTCAGTACACTATGATGGACCATCTTAATCCAGCGGAGGGTATTTATCCGCCCAGGGAGCAGCCTCCTCAAAGGCAGCGGCAACCCTGAGCACAGTCGCATCGGCAAAACGCCCCCCTACTATCTGAAGACCGACTGGCAGACCATCCTCCGTCCAGCCGCAAGGTACAGATGCTGCCGGCTGGCCGGTGAAGTTAAAGGGATAAGTAAACGGTGTCCAGTCCAGGGCTGGTTCGCCTTTGACACCGGCTATCTCGGTCACCTGATATGTACTTATGTCAAATGCCGGCACGGATAACGTTGGTGTCAGTAAAACGTCGTATTTTTCGAATATGGGCTGGATTTTACTCCAGAACTCCTTTCGTGCCTGGGCAGCGTATGCGTAATCTATTGCCCGGACATTCATACCACGCTCTACGGTTCGCACCAGTTGCGGGTTCATCTTATCCCGCCATTCTTCGAGCTTGTCAGCCACTTCACTGGCTATAGTAACTGCCCATATTACGGAAAAGACTGGCCCCTGGTTTTCCAGTTCAAAGCCGGCATCCTCAATGTTAGCACCGAGTGACTCGAAGACACGTAGCGCCGAGGTCGTTATTACCAGAACTTCAGGGTCAACCAGCGCATAGCTGAGGTCTGGACTCCAGCCAACCCTGATTCCTTTGAGGTCTCCATCGAGGAGTGACAGGTATTCAAGTCCAATCTCCGAGAGGGAATATATATCCCTGTCATCCCTGCCCGCAATGACCTCCATCATCAGGGCGGCATCGGCAACGGTACGCGTTATCGGACCGGTGTGTGACAGCGTTTGCCAGTCTGGCAGCCCCGGCCCTCTCGGAACGCGGCCATACGACGGTTTCAGGCCGAAAGCCCCACAAAAACTGCTGGGGATACGTATCGAACCGCCGCCGTCGGTGCCGACGGCCAGTGGCCCCATACCAGCAACCACGGCCGAAGCCGCACCACCGCTGGAACCACCGGCATGTCGCCCAAGGTTCCACGGGTTTCGTGTCGGTCCGAAAAGCAGGTTATCGGTCACGCCCATAAATCCGAATTCGGGAGTGTTGGTCTTGCCCGTCACGATTGCTCCGGCTGCCTTGAGCCTCTCAACGACTATATTATCTTTATCAGGTACGAAATTTTCGTAGATACGAGAGCCATACGTGGTACGAACACCCTTCGTGAAAACCAGGTCTTTGACTGATACAGGTACGCCGTGCAGTCTGCCTAGTTCTCCGCCTTGCATTACAAGGGCTTCGGCTTCTCGAGCCTGTCTCTTAGCATCCTCAGCCAGGAGAGTACAATAAGCATTTATTTTCGGATTAAGCCTTTCAATACGAGCCAGGATGGCGTCCATTACCTCTACTGGAGAGAGTCTTTTCTCACGGATTGCTGCCGCCATCTCCACCGCCGGCATATACACAATATCTGAAATGCCCATATTATCTCCTTCACTATAAACATGTTATCCAAAGGGGATTATATTGTGTTTAATGCAGCGAAGCAAACTTGTCCAGTTACACACTGTCTTTGACTCTGGTATTGACAACCACGGCGTACCTGATTACCATATCTACAACAGGCAGATGCATTCAGGTATGATGCCTTGGAGGTAATCGGGTGGCTAAGGAGACGTGCAAGGTCTGCAATAGCGTCGTTGACCCCGATACCATGGAGAAGCACCACATCGTTCCCAGGGACGTGACAGATGAGGCAGGTATTCCGGAATCTCAGACTGTTCGTCTTTGTACCGACTGTCACGAAGAGGTCCATACCTGGTACACCGCTAGGGTACGCCACACGGAATATGACCCTGACACGAAGCGATTCCGCACTAAGTCCTCTCTGGAAATGGTACGGGAATACCAGGCAGCCTTCAGTGCCTTCGTAAACTACAAAAGCGCATAGCGTTCCTGAGCATGAGACCACTCAATACAGCCGTTATTATGACCTCCATACAGGTAATTCTTAGATATATTGCCCTGTTTTACTTAGAATTGACTTCAGCATTGTAAGCGACATACCTGTAGCACCTTCAGTTGCTTTGACATATATTAGCTTTCTTGGTAAACTAACGCAGACCTTTGTGTAGCCAATCGACCTTGAGGTAGCCGATGGCAACAGCATGGTTAGGAGGTAAGGTCCCTTAAGCAGCAGGGACCGGAATTAATTGAATAATCTAATCCCGCCTCTTTTACACCACTCTCCAGGCGCTACATCGCTTATCCAAAGTTCTCTCTGACTAGAGCCGTATCTCGCCGGATTGCGTCCACCTGGGACTTTTCCTATTAAGAATCATGCATGGGGGAATATGCCTGAGGAAAATATCAGTATCTCATGCCAGAATGTCTGGAAAATCTTTGGTCCAGACCCGCAGAGTATAATTGCCAACTCTGGTAATGGTTCCACCAAGCAGGAGATACTGGAGCAGACCGGGCATGTTATCGCCGTGAAAGATGTGTCCTTCGATATCAAAGAAGATGAGATATTTGTTGTCATGGGGCTGTCGGGTAGCGGTAAATCGACATTGGTCCGTTGCATCAACCGGCTTATCGAACCGACAGCGGGCAAGATATTCCTCGAAGGCGAAGACCTGTCCCTGATGAATGAGAAGCAGCTCAGAGAATTGCGGCGTCACAAGTTGAGTATGGTCTTTCAGTACTTCGGATTGCTTCCACATCGCTCGGTGCAGGATAACGTAGCTTTCGGTCTGGAAATCCGCGGAGAACATGGGAAAGAAAAGGATGAGAAGGTCGCCCAGGCACTTGAACAGGTAGGTCTCAAAGGCTGGGAAAAGAGTCGCATTAATGAGCTCAGCGGTGGCATGCAGCAGAGAGTTGGACTGGCAAGGGCTTTGGCGGTCGGTGCCGAAGTTTTGCTGATGGATGAGCCTTTTAGTGCCCTGGACCCTCTAATCCGCCGCCAGATGCAGGACGAGTTCATAAACCTGCGGGGCACGGTCAAGAAAACGGTGGTGTTCATTACCCACGACCTTATGGAGGCGCTTAAGCTAGGCGACCGTGTTGCCATTATGAAAGATGGAGAAATCGTTCAGATAGGTACACCACAGGAAATAGTCAATGAGCCTGCTGATGAGTACGTAAGTGAATTCGTCAAAGACGTGCCCCGCGGACAGGTTATTACAGCTGAAAGCGTTATGGAAGAACCTCCCGTGCTGGTGAACAGCGAGCAGAACCTTGCGGAGGTAATCGAGCAGATGAGGACCGCTGGGGTTGATGTTGCCTTTATTACCGATGCTTTTGGCAGACTGCGGGGACTGACTACTCTCGAAAACGCTGAGACTGCACTGCAAAATGGATTAAGCAGAGTTCGAGATGCGGTACAAAACGAGTTTCTGTCAGCTTCTCCAGATACCCCCCTGGACCAGTGCCTTCCACTGGTGACGGATGATGATATCCCCCTCGCCATTCTTGACGAACGGAGCCATCTCCTGGGCGTAGTTACGCGGGCAGCCCTTGTCCAGGGCATGCAGTCTACTGATGGAAATGGTAACGGTAATAAGAACGGAAATAAAAGCCAATAAAGGGGGTGATAGTGAGTTTTGTAATTCACACTACCGATATGCCAGACAGGCTGCTTTAGCCGGTCTGGCTTACGGTATCTACAAAACAGTACTTAAATAAAAGGAGAACTCAAAATGAGAAAGATTTGCTTAGTTCTATTAGCAGTAATGCTATCTTTAAGCATAGTTGTAACGAGCTGCGATGGTGAGAAAGAGACAATCAAGCTCTCTGAACTCAACTGGGGCAGTGCCCAGTTCCAGTCTGCTGTGGCCAAGATTATCATTGAGGAAGGGTATGGTTACGATGTAGAGCTTGTGCCTGGAGAAACCATACCGCTTTTCCAAGGGCTACGCGATGGTGACATTGATGTCTTCCTAGAGGGCTGGATGGAAAATCAGCAGGAGGCATACGACGCCGCCATAGCCGCCGGAGATATTGTGAACCTGTCATTTATCAACGATGACAACTGGCAGAGCGGATTTGTCATACCCACCTATGTTATCGAAGGGGATACAGCCCGAGGCATCGACCCCATGCTACCGGATCTGGAAACCGTAGATGACCTCAAGGATCCGGAATGTGTAGCAACATTCGCAGACCCAGAAGACCCTTCTAAAGGTCTCATCGTGAATGGTCCGGTTGGCTGGGAGTGTGAGATAGTTCTTAATGAACAGGTAGTAACGTATGGATTAGCCGACTACTATAATGTGATGAATGCCGGCAGTTCCACGGCGCTTTTTGCTTCTCTGAAGGGTGCTTATGATGCGGGTGAACCCTGGATAGGTTATCTGTGGGGTCCCACCTGGATTGCCGGCGCTCTTGACCTCACACTGGTCGAAGAACCTCCATATGATGAGGATGTCTGGAATGAAGACCATGGCTGCGGCTGGCCATCGGTTCACCTTTTTATTGCGGCACACAAGGACTTTGAAGATAAGGCAGCGGATGTGGCTGACATGTTCCGCGAGTGGGAGATGTCTACCGCGACCCTCGATGAGGTTCTGGCCTACATGCAGGATACTGAGGGCGAACCCATAGATGCTGCGATCTGGTTCCTCAAGAACCGCGAGTCAATCTGGACTGAGTTTGTACCCGATGACATAGCCGATAAGGTCAGAGATGCCGTAGCCGATATGTAGCATCATCCTGGATAACCATGAGTAAAATATCATAGTAGTTGCCGTAGAGGTAACCAATAAGAGCAGCCACTCCTACTGACCTGTAGCGAAAGATAATTGTCCTTAAGGTAGGTAGGGGTGGCCGCTGGTGGGTAGGGTATCATGTGGGATTTTCCTGAACTGAATTTTCCCATAGGTGAATGGGTGAATAGGGCTGTTGCCTGGCTCACCGATAATTTGGAAGCATTCTTCGATGTTATTACAACAGCCATCCGAGAACCACTGGTCTGGATAAAAAATGATGTGTTGTTGTGGTTACCATGGTGGGTAGTCATCATTATAGTTGCGGCAATTGCCTGGAAAATTGCCAACTGGAAAGTTGCCTTGCTAGCAGTTTTGGGGCTGTTCTTCATCGGCGCCATGGGACGCTGGGATGATACCATGACCACAATCGCCATAATGGTCACCTCAGTAATAGTATCGGTGATAATTGGTGTTCCCCTCGGCATAATATCTGCTAAGAGTGACCGGTTCGAAGCATTCCAACGACCGATACTTGACATGATGCAGACCATGCCCGCCTTTGTCTACCTTGTCCCGGCGGTGTTCTTTTTTGGGCTGGGCCTGGTACCTGCAGTGGTGGCTACCTGCATATATGCCATCCCTCCTGCCATACGGCTTACCAACCTCGGCATTCGCCAGGTATCACCCGAGGTAGTTGAAGCCGGCAGGTCGTTCGGTACTACTGGCATGCAACTCCTTCTTAAGATACAACTGCCCCTGGCTCTACCTAACATTATGGCCGGTGTCAATCAGACTATCATGATGGCTCTGGCTATGGTGGTACTGTGCTCAATGATTGGTGCCGCCGGTCTTGGCCTTGAGGTGTTGAGAGGCATGAACAACCTTGATGTAGGCCGTGGCTTCGAGGCCGGTATTAGTATTGTAATTGTGGCTATTATCCTTGACCGTATTACTGCGGCACTCGGTAAGAAAGGCACAACTGCGTAGGTACCTTTACTGCCTTTTGAGAACGAGACAACTCGTACTTTAAACAAGAAAAGCCCCCTGCACGGAATTCTCTGGCAGGGGACATTCTCTTTCGGGTACTAGTATTGGCTACTTGAGTTGCTCGCGGGTGTAATCAAGAATGCGGCGGGCGACAATCAGCATGTTTATCTGACCGGTACCCTCGAAGATATCGTTTATCTTGCCGTCACGCATCCATTTTTCAAGGAGGTTTTTGCGGGAGTATCCCAGCGGACCCATCATCTCGACGGCCTTCTGGGTAATCCGGCTGACCACTATTCCGGCTTTTGCCTTGGCCATAGACGCCTCAAGGCTGTTTGGCTGGAACTGGCTCATCATCCATACGGCCCGCAACATCAGCATCAGAGCGGCTTTATAACTGGCCTCCATATCCATAATGTCACGCTCCATAGCTGTTAGCTCATGGCGCGGTAGACCATACCTTATCGGAATACCTTCTTTCTCGAACACGTCCTTGACAAAATCCAGTGCGGCACGCCCGACTCCCAGAGCCATGGCTGCAATAATCGGGCGAGTAGCGTCAAAGGTAGCCATCGCCCGTCTGAAGCCGGCGGTCTGGCTGGGGTCAACCTTTCTTACCTCCGGACTGCCCAGAATGTTCTCATACGGGATACGGCAATTGTCCAGTATCAGCGTGGCGGTATCACTGGCCCTTATGCCCAGCTTGTTCTCGACCTTATCGATATGTGCTCCAGGAGTGCCGGCTTCTACCACAAATGGTTTCATGCCAGCCCGTCCGGCCGTCTTGTCAACCGTTGCCCAGACCACTACCAGGCCGTCGGATTCATCCATAGCCCTTTGCCCGCCGGTGATAAATATCTTCTCACCGTTAAGTACCCATTCATTGGTCTCGTTGTCCAGCACCGCCATTGTCTGGATGGCTGCCGTATCCGAACCAGCTCCGGGTTCGGTCATTGCCATGGCGCCCCACTTGGGCTCACCCTCACCGAAGCGCTTTAAGAATTTCGCCTGCTGTTCCTGCGTCCCACTCGTCAGGATAGCAGCGCCTCCCAGACCAGAACCGGGGGCCACCAGCATCAGGCCGGCATCGCCCCAGCAGTTCTCCAGTATCCGCAGAGAAGCACCAACGCCCAGACCCAATATGCCGCTGCCACCACCCTCTGCCTGCTGTTGCCAGTTTCGTGCAATTAAATCCTTGGGGCTCTCATGCTCATGTTCATCGTAGTAACGGGCTAATGGGCGAATAACTTCTAAAGATTCTTTATGGGCTGAATCTATCATCGCCTGCTCTTCAGCCGTTAGCTCGAAATCAATCATCTTTACAGACCTCCTGCTATCTTCCGAAAGTCCTATACTATGGCCATGCCATCAAAAGTGGCAAAGCCGCGACCATTTCTGAACCATAGCTCAACAGGGTGGTCGCGAATATAACCGTGTCCGCCCAGTACCTGGACAGCATTATTGGTAACACTCATTACCATATCATCGGCGTACATCTTTGCCAGAGAAGCTTCTTTGGTAGCATCCTCATTGCGGTCGAGTTTCCAGGCGGCCTCCCATGTCATCAAGCGGGTAGCATCGACATCGATAGCCATTTCGGCCAGCATGAAAGCGATTGCCTGCCTTGAGGCAATCGGCTCACCAAAAGCGTGGCGTTCCTTGGCATAGTCCCGAGCATATTCGAAGGCAGCCCGGGCGACACCGACCGCCATTCCGCAGAGGGCTACCCTTGATAGGTTCATAATCCGCCCGAAATCACACCCGGCATCACCACCAAGTCGGTTCTCCTTGGGCACCTTACAATTTTTCAGGGATAGTTCATAGGTTGCCAGGGCTTTAATTCCCATGTTTTTCTCACGCTCGGTAATTTCAAGACCGGGAGTACCCTTCTCGACAATAAAGCCCTGGGTATTACCGCTTTCGTTGGCATAGACCAGAAGCAGGTCTGCATCGGCTGCCAGAGGGACATAGCACTTCTCCCCGTTAATCACATAGCCACCGTTGTCAGGCTTGGCGGTCGTCTGCAACGAGGCCGGGTTGAAATTATAACTTGGCTCTATTAGGGCAGCCGTGGCTACCTTAAATTGGTCGCCACAAAAAGAGGGGAGATATTGTCTCTTCTGCTCCTCGGTGCCCATTTCGACCACCGGCGTGGCTACCAGTGCAGGACAGAGGATATGCATGGCTATTGACAGGTCTCCCCAGGCCAGTTCTTCGGCAATCAGCGTTCCGGTCAATGCCGAACGTTCACCGCCGAATCCCTCGAATTCTTCCGGGATACTGCTGGCGATAAATCCCAACTGCCAGGCGGTATCGATAACGTTTGCAGGGATATCACCGCTCTCGTCGCACTCCCGGTAGACCTTACGCGCGTGGTCATTAACGAACTCTTTGACCATATTGACTATCATCTGCTGGTCTTCGCTGGGGCTAAATGATATCATCGCCACCTCCTTACATTGTCCAGTACAGTATAAAATTAAGCGTAAAGGCTATCATCAACGATAGCACAATTGACCCGTTCCAGCAAACACCAGTATTGCTACTGCTCCATTTCCAAGCCTACACTAAATGCCTTTGCGGCGACGTTTCCAAAGGTATAATACTGGCGTTGCGGTGTAACGAAGATAAACGGCCTGATTTTTTCAACATCTGGCTTGCCGTCTGTGAGACAATCGTCAGAAACATGAGTCTCCTCTATCCGGCCAATGACGAGATTATGGCTGCCAAGGTCCAGCATCTGTACCACACGGCATTCCAGATTTACCGGGCACTGCTCAATCAGAGGAGCCTTTTCAACCTCGCCGTAGAATATGTTGAAGTTGCAGACTGCCACCTTATCAACCGTTGCACCGGACCTTATACCACAGTAGTCCGCTTCTTTGATAATTTCTGTCGAAGGCACATTGACAGAGAAGGTCTCATTTTGTTTGATATCTTTTAACGTATGTCGCGTATGTCGCACGGCTACCGAAATCATCGGTGGTTCGCCGTTGGCAATTCCACACCAGGCAATCGCTAAAAAGTTTGGTTTACCGTCTACATCTGCTCCGACCAGTACCGTAGGCATCGGATATATCAGTGTCATCGGGCCCATCTTAGTTTTACCCATGTTTCTCCTCCTGCAATTAGTTTCTAGACCTTGCCACAATCGCAATTAACACCTTAGGTTGTCCGTATATCTTTGTCAAGCAAGACCACCCTGACATCCGGCTCATCTAGCTCGATAGTTAATGACTGAAGTTAAAATACCATATGCAGTAGTTTTTTTGGTCTGATTTTCTCGATTAGTAGTTGACAAAATCATTTAGTGGTGATAGTTTATCTGATGAGTAATTCGTAAATCTCGTTCAACTGGTATCGTGTCGCAAAAAAATATGGAAAGGAGACTGATGATGAAAAGAAAGGTCCTATCTGGGGTGGCGTTGTTGGCGGCGGTGGCATTGTTGTTAGCGGGCTGCAACGGTGGTGTTTCTCAGGAAGACTATGATGCTGCCTTGGCTGATTTAGAGGACTGCCAGGCAGAATTAGCTGCCGCCGAGAGTGCGCTGGCCGACTGCGAGGATGCCTTGGCAGACGCAGAGAGTGACGCGGCCACTGCTGCGAGCGCCTTGGCTATCGCTGAGATTGACCTGGCCGCTGCCGAGGGTGACCTGGACGACTGCGAGGATGACCTGGCTGCTGCTAACGCTGAAATCGCCGACCTGGAAGCGCAGCTAGCCGCCTGTGAGGCAGCCGGTGAGGAAGAGGAGGAAGAAGAGGAGGAAGAAGAAGAGGAGGAGGTTGAACTCTCCTTCACACCGGCCACTTATACCAATACCGACTACGGCTTCTCACTTCAGTACCCTGACACCTGGTCAGAGAAGACAGATGACCCTGCTATGGGTGTTGTCTGGCGATATGGTGATGCAGCTACCTATGTCATGCCCGCGGTCAGGGTTATCATTATAGATGAGTCAGAAGGAGCTACCCTGGAAGAGGCATTCGAAGCAGTATTGGCGAGTGATGGCAAGACCCTAGTGTCCTTTGAAGCAAGTGAGGTCACCATTAATGGTACTGTCTTCTCCCAGGGCATACCAGAGTATTCGCATGCTTATGGTCCCTATGACAGTAAAGTCATTGGCCTGATCAAAGACGGCAAGTGGATTATAATTGAGGTATACACTCTGCCTGCTCTGGGTGCCAACTGGCCAACTGAGACAACTCAAGACGAAATAATCAGTACCGTCACATTTGACTAATCTCTCTGTCAGCACACGTGAAACTGTACGGAGGGCGTATCTAGAAGTAGGTACGCCCTCCGGTAACGCTTTCTTCGTATAGGGTAGCCGTATATAGTCGATACGCCGGCAGAAGAAGTACAGTATGGGTGAGAACGGCCTGCCAACCGAAAGCAACGGTGCTATATGGCTGCTCTATTTTTTATGGTCGTGACCTGACATTGTTAATACGACCGCAATGAGGACACCTGACATTACTCCGCTTGAAGTCAGGTGGTATTTTTAGCTTTGTTCCGCAATCACAGTTAACAGTCTCGTATTCGTTCATCCGCCACATCAGGTCTGACACCTCGCGGGTACGCTCGACCTTAGTCGGCTCACGCTCACCAAGGGCTGTTTCCGGTACCGCTGCCCTGATTCCGACCGTACCGGCGCCAGCCAGACTGGCCGCTGAGAAGACCGGTTTGCCACCTTTATGAATAGTCCGGTAGGCCTGATTGTAGTCGGCAAGGGAAGCACCTCCCGCCATGGAACGTAGTATGCGTATTCGTTCGGAGATTGGTGGGTGGGTGCTTGTCAGGTCGGCGGCAGCTCTTCCTTTCTCACGGAATGGATTGATAATATAGGCCGGAGCGGTTGCCTGGTTGGCTGCCTGTACCTGTACCTTTGAACCGGCCAGCTTCTCCAGGGCTGAGGCCAGTCCTTCAGGGTACCTGGTGTATAAGGCAGAAGATGCGTCTGCCATATATTCCCGTTTTCGGGATATGGCAAAGTAAATTAGCTGGGCCATAATGGGCGCCAGTATCGCCAGCACAATGGCCACAATTATGATTATCCCCTGGGCGCTGCCACCGCCACCTCGTGAGCTCCGGCGACCTCCGGCCATCCCACCGAAAAGCATCATGCGGGAGCCGTACCAGGCCAGCAAAACGATTGCACCGAGCAGAACGCCGCACAGGGACATCAAAAGGACATCGCGGTTTTTAATATGGGCAATCTCGTGGCCGATGACACCCTGTAACTCATCGCGATTTAGGGCCTGAAGAAGTCCTGACGTCACCGCCACCGAGGCGTGTTGGGCATCGCGGCCGGTCGCAAAGGCATTCATGGCGGGGTCATCGATGATATATACATCGGGCATCCGTTCGAGGCCAGAGGCAATCCTCATTTCCTCGACGATATTATAGAGTCTGGGATGGTCATCAGGTTTTATTTTCCGGGCACGCGATATCGCCAGCATAATGTTGTCGCCCTGGAAAAAAGCAATCAGATTCAGCACTGCCAATATAACCAGTGCTATCGCCAGGCCACCGATGGGGCTATCGAGGAAGGCCCATCCCAGAAGATAACCAACCGCCAGCAGTAGCAACGCCATCATGCCGACCAGCACAACCGACCTGATTCGGTTTGACCGAACCTGTTCCCACATTACCTCTACATCACCCCGCTAGGAAAAACTGACCTTGGGCGCTTCACGTTCAGCCGGGGCTTCCACCTCAAAGAACTCACCCAGCTTGAAGCCTGTCATGTTTGCTACAAAATTGGAAGGGAACATCTGGACCTTGTTATTAAGACCCAGCACTGAATCGTTGTAGTACTGTCTTGAAAAGCTTATCTTGTTCTCAGTAGAGGTGAGCTCTTCCTGTAGAGCGAGAAAGTTCTGGTTGGCTTTCAGGTCGGGGTAGTTCTCCACCACAGCTAATAGCCGGGACAGAGCACCGCTGAGTCCCTGTTCGGCCTCAGACTGTGCACCAACACCCTTCCCTATTGCCTGTTGTGCCAGATTACGGGCGTTAGTGACGGCCTCCAGCGTCTCCCGCTCGTGTTGCATATAGCCCTTGACCGTCTCCACCAGGTTGGGGATAAGGTCATGCCTTCGCTTGAGCTGGACATCAATCTGCGCCCAGGCATTCTGCGTCTGGTTGCGCAGCCTGACCAGTCCATTGTAAGTGACCATAACGAAAAGCAGGAGCAACAGTAAAATACCCAGGACTACATAGAGAGCAATCATTTAACACCTCCACAAGATACCCTTTTTTTAATTGTTATAACACTGCCGTTGATAAACAGACCTTAATGTCGTACCTTAAACACTTCTCCGAGGAACTCTATAACCCGCTCCTGGGAATCCTCTTTGGCCTCTACCTGGGCAGATAAATGCGCTACCAGTTGACCGACCTCTCCACTGTCAAACCACAGTCCATCTCCCTGAGGGCAGACATCAATAAGCAACTCCGGGGTATGCCCCAGGGCAACCTTTTTCATCTTCTTACCGCAGCTGGGACACCTGCGCACTCCCTCGGTCGACTTTGCCTCAGTGGCCAGATGAAGACTGTCCAGGCCGGTCGACTCCAGTCCTATCGTCTCCATGAGGAGCTCCACTTCACCGGCGTCGAACCAGACCCCGGAGCAATTATCACAGTAGTCAAGCTCGATGTTCTCGTGCTCAACCACTATCATCGGTTCTTTACAGGCGGCGCATTTCATATTGTAGTCCTCGCAGGTGTCTTTCACAGTGTAGATAAACAGAGAAGCTGTGTCAAGAATGCCTTTAAGAAACGGACAAACTTTTGACATTTACATCTTAGCATGGTATTCTATACTTTGTCGATTAACTTAATCAACAATAATCGGAGGGGCAGATGAAGCTTTCCACCAGAGGACAATATGCCACCAGGGCGCTTGTCGACCTGGCAATGCACAGGGACGAAGCACCAATATTGCTCAAGGATATCGCGAGGCGGCAGCAAATATCACAGAGATATCTGGAACACCTCATTACGCCCCTGGTTGCAGCGGGTATAATTGTCAGTACCCGGGGCCCGAAGGGTGGTATTACCCTGGTGAAATCTCCCGAAGAGATAAGGTTGGACGAGGTAATCCAACTACTTGAGGGTGCTATTGCCCCTGTGGAGTGCATTAATAATCCTGGTACATGTATTAGGTCCCGCTCCTGCGCTACCCGCGACGTCTGGGACGAGCTCAGGCAGACCATGACGGACTTCCTGCGTTCTGTCACTATCCAGGACCTGATGGAGCGACAACGTGAGAAGGAGAAATCCACCGAGGTCATGTACTACATCTAGAAAATATGAGAAGGTCAGTCACTCAACAGATTTTAGAGTATGAAATTGGCTGTTAAGTGATGGAAGGATATCAGGATAATAATGCCAGAACAAGTGCAGAAAATAGAGACGCTACGGCATAAGGCGCTACAGATACCGAAATTGACGCGGGGTATAGCCAGTGACTCCACCGAGCTTATCGGGAATACGCCTCTGGTCAGGCTTAATCACGTAATCGATGGTGCGGTTGCCGAAGTGGTTGCCAAGCTGGAGTCTTTCAATCCGCTCGGCAGCATCAAGGACAGGATAGGCGTGGCCATGATAATCGATGCCGAGGAGAAGGGACTGCTCAAGCAGGATACCGTTATTGTTGAGCCTACCAGTGGTAATACCGGCATTGCCTTAGCCTTCGTCTGTGCCGCCCGTGGGTATCGCCTGATTCTCACCATGCCGGACACGATGTCTCTGGAGCGACGCCAGTTGTTATCCATTTTTGGTGCCGAACTTGTTTTAACTCCAGGGGCTGAAGGTATGCCTGGGGCAGTAAAGAAGGCGGAACAACTCGTGGGTGAAAATCCTGGTTACTTCATGCCGAACCAGTTTGGCAATCCGGCAAATCCCGAAATCCATCGGTTGACCACCGCTGAAGAAATCTGGCGTGATACCGATGGACGGGTAGACATCCTTGTTGCCGGTGTCGGAACCGGCGGTACTATCACTGGTATTGCAGAGGTATTAAAGGAAAAGAAGCCCGAATTCAGGGCAATAGCCGTTGAACCGTCCGATTCCCCGGTGCTTTCCGGCGGTAACCCGGGAGGTCATAAGATACAGGGTATCGGTGCTGGCTTTATCCCCGATATTCTACGGAAAGATTTGGTCGACGAAATCGTTACCGTCAGCAATGACGATGCCGGCCAGATGACGCGTAGACTTGCCCGCGAAGAGGGAATACTGGCCGGAATATCTTCCGGGGCGGCTGTCTGGGCAGCGATACAAGTGGCGTGTCGACCAGAGAACCAGGGTAAGCTGATAGTCACCATCCTGCCGGACACGGGTGAGCGATACCTCGCTACCTGGCTCTTCCAGGAGCTATTACAGGGAGCACCAAACATATAGTATGGAGAGTGACAGGTTCACCGTAAGGTAGGTCAGGAGGCGACAAAGAAGATGTTTTTCAGGACACTCAGAGAAGACATCCGGACAGTCTTTGATAACGACCCGGCAGCGAGGAGCCTGCTCGAGGTCCTCTTTTGCTATCCTGGACTGCATGCTCTGTGGTCTCACCGCCTGGCACACTTCCTCTGGCGGCACCACCTACGTTTCCTGGCCCGGTTCATTTCCCATATAAATCGTTTCCTGACCGGTATTGAGATTCATCCCGGTGCTACTATCGGTCGGCGCTTCTTTATCGACCACGGTATCGGTGTGGTCATCGGTGAGACCGCCGAAATAGGCGATGGTGTCCTTATATACCAGGGAGTTGTCCTCGGAGGCACAACTTTGAGTAAAGGAAAGCGACATCCCACTGTCGGTAATAATGTTGTATTCGGCACCGGTGCGGTGGCCCTTGGCGCTATCACCATAGGCGATGGTGCCAAGATTGGGTCAGGCTCGGTGGTGGTCAAATCAGTCCCTCCCGGGGCAACCGTAGTCGGAGTACCGGGTAGAGTAATTGCAGACAACGCCCCGGAACCACCGGCCCTGGAACACGGCCGGCTGCCCGACCCGGTAGCAGAGGCAATACGTCTTGTCCTGGAGGAACAGGACAAGCTTGAAGAACGCCTGCACAGATTGGAGAGTGCATCCGGTATAACCGTCCCCGCTGACGAGCTAAAGGAAAAGCTTGAGGAAATAGCCCGTGATTTCAACGAAGGTGGGGGCATATGATATGCGTGAATTATGCTATACTGTTTTATTACCAATCTCAGACAATGGACATGGACCGGGGGCTAGCATGGTCAAGAGACGGGTGATGTTTACCTTCCAGCAGGAACAGCTGAAAGAGCCTATCATCTTCAACCTCAGTCACCAGTTCCAGATAGTGACCAACATCCTGCGCGCCGATATCACGGATGACAAAGGCTGGATGATACTGGAGCTGGAGGGCAATGGCGAGGAAATCGAACAGGGAATCGCCTGGGTGACTACCAGGGGAGTGCGAGTTGAACCCGCGGACGGAGAGATACTCGAGGATAGAAGATGAAAAGGATATACCTCGATTATGCCGCCACAACGCCGACACACCCCGATGTTGTCGAGGCAATGCTACCGTATTTTAGCGATAGCTTCGGTAATCCCTCCAGTATCTATTCATACGGCCAGGAAGCTAAGGGGGCTGTTGAGAAGGCACGGGAGCAGGTTGCCGCTCTGATTGGTGCCCGTGACGATGAGGTCGTATTCACCAGCGGTGGGACGGAGGCAGATAATTCTGCTATACAGGGTGTTGCTTTAGCCGACCCCGAACGAAACCATATCATCACCAGTGCCACGGAGCACCACGCCGTTATCGAAACCTGCCGGTTCCTCGAGAGGCGAGGTTTTAAAGTTACTTATCTGCCAGTGGACAAGGAAGGACTGATTAACCCGGATGATGTCAGGAATACTATCACCGAAAAGACTTGCCTGGTTTCGATAATGCACGCCAATAACGAAATCGGAACGATACAGCCTATCAAAGAACTGGCCGTTATTGCCAGGGGAGCGGGTGTGCTTATCCATACCGATGCAGTGCAGACCGCGGGACAGATTCCGGTGAATGTTGACGACCTTGGGGTAGACCTGCTTTCAATATCTGCCCACAAGCTTTATGGCCCCAAGGGAGTCGGCGCACTCTATATCCGAAAAGGTACCAAGCTGGTCCCCTTCATGCATGGTGGTGGCCAGGAGAGAAACCGCCGTGGCAGTACTGAGAACGTCCCTGGTATCGTCGGTTTTGGTAAGGCTACTGAGATTGCCCGTAATGTAATAGCGGGAGAAATAGAACGTCAGACACAACTCCGCAATCACCTTATCAGTGGCATCCTTGAGCAGATAGACGGCGTTCGCCTGAATGGCCATCCTACCAACAGGTTGCCCAATAATGTAAATGTCAGCGTTGACTACGTTGAAGGTGAGTCAATGCTACTCAATCTCGACCTGGAGAATATATGCGCGTCCACCGGCTCAGCTTGCAGTTCCTCCAGCCTCGAAGCCTCTCACGTACTTCTTGCCCTGGGACTTACCCACGAGCAAGCCCACAGCTCGTTACGCTTTACCGTAGGTAAGTGGACCACCGATGAGGACATAGACCGGGTCAGTGAGGTATTACCCCGGGTTGTGGCCAGATTGAGAGCGATGTCGCCGCTGTTGAAAAGTCATAAATAGGAGATTTAACATGCCTGATATTCAGTCCCTTTACAGTGAAAAAGTAATGGACCATTTCCGGAATCCGCGGAATGTTGGTGAAATAGAGAACCCGGATGGAACCGGTCATGTCGGTAATCCTATCTGTGGCGACATTATGGAGCTCTATATCAAGGTAAATGGTAATATAATCACCGACGCCAAGTTCAAGACGTTTGGTTGTGGTGCTGCTATTGCTACCAGCTCCATGGTAACCGAGATGGTCATCGGCAAGACCATTGATGAGGCGCTAGAAATCTCCAACAAGACGGTGGCCGAGGCACTGGGTGGGCTACCCGCAGCCAAGATGCACTGCTCTGTCCTCGCCGAAGACGCTCTCCGCTCAGCCATCGACGACTACCATAGCAAACAAAAGAAACAGAGTAAAACAAAAGCCAAAGCTAAAAAGAAGTGACTGTGTTCATAAACACCGTTGCCCCTTATCGTCAATCATTCCTGTGAATATCCTCGATTTGGCCAACCAGCATGGAAGATAAGATCGAGAGATTAAGCATACTCAGACTCACTGAGGAAAACGTCAGCGAAATAGACGACACCATTGTCCGTGAGTTTCCACTTACTATCATACTCAATGACCAGGAACTGGTGACCATGCTCTGTTCCCCCGCCAGCCAGAAAGAACTGGCTGTCGGGTTTCTCTATTCTGAGGGGCTTATCGAGACCCGGGAAGAGATTAAAAACGTCACGCTACACGAAGGCACCGGTGTTATCCGGGTCGAAACCGAGGGCGGGGACGAGCTTGACCGTGAGACCCTGTTTAATCGGCTGATAACGTCGGGGTGCGGTCGTGGGGCCTCTTTTTACAGCGCTACCGATATTACCGGTAAGAAAGTGGAATCACTGCTCCAGGTCTCGGTTAGCGAGATTCTGGCCCTGATGAGGGATTTTCAGCATAAATCTGAAACCTTTCGTGCCACCGGCGGTGTACACTCCGCCGCCCTGTGCGATACCAGTAAAATCCTCGTCTTCAACGAGGACATCGGGCGGCATAATGCCCTGGACAAGGTCTTCGGGGAATGTCTTCTAAAGGGTATTCCTACAGACGACTGCCTCGTAATCACCAGCGGTCGTATTTCATCCGAGATACTGCTCAAGGTGGCACGGAGAAACATCCCAATACTCATCTCAAAGTCGGCCCCTACCAACCTCGGTGTGAAGATGGCCAACGAGCTCGGCGTGACACTGGTCGGCTTTGTCAGGGGTAAACGGGCAAACGTTTACACCAACACGTGGAGGATTACCCGCGACGGTAAATAGCCGGTGGGCAGTCTGCCCTACTCCACATAGTCTACCACGACCTCTTTGATGTCCCAGAGCGTGTCCAGTTTCTCGTGTATCTCCTGCTTGATGGCAGAGGCAAACTGGTGACCGGACGGCAGGTCAACTTTAATCCGCACCACTCCATCTTTAACCTTAATATCCTGCACCAGTTTGGCACGCACCAGACCTAACCCTGTCAAAGGGTCCATCACCTTCCTGAGCCGCTGCTGTACTATCTCTACGGTTGTCGGCTTCTTTTCCTTGACCAGACCGTGCTTTTCCTCATAGTTCTGTATGGCGGAACGCAGTCCCTCTACCGCCAGCACCGAGCAGTGGGCTTTGATGGGTGGCAGCCCGCCCAGGGCATCTGAGGCCTGCTTCCAGGTGATTTTCTTGGCCTCGTCTAACGTTTTACCTTTAGCCAGCTCCGTGATAATCGAGCCAGTGGCGATGTTGGAGGCACAGCCATATGACTCAAACTTAACATCGGAGATAGTTTTGGTGGCTTCGTCTACGCTTATGTAAACCGATACCATATCGCCACAGGCCGGACTACCTTCGGTCGACTTGCCATCCGGGTTATCTATTTTCCCAACATTACGCGGGTGCCGGAAGTGCTCCATTACTGTCTCATTATAAGGTGACCTCATCTCTGGCCCTCCTCTTAGTCGTTTTCCTTTCCCAGCGGGCTGATGCTCCTCAGCTCCGATACAATCTCAGCAAGGGCATCAACCACGGCATCGGCATCCTCCATGGTGTTGTAACGCCCCAGACTGAAGCGAATCGACCCGTGTGCCCGCTCGTGGTCACCCCCGATGCCGTAGATAACGTGGCTCCCTTCCAGAGAACGACTGAAACAGGCGGAACCGGTGCTGACAGCAATGCCACGCATATCCAGGTGCAATGTAATCGACTCTCCCTCGACAAAATGGAAAGTGATATTGGCGTTCTGGGGCAAACGCTGTGTACGGTGACCGTTCAGCGTAGAGTTTGGTATTTCCGCAAGTGCCCGCTCAATGATGTGTTCGCGTATTTCCTGCAATTTATCCGTCTCTTCAGGGGCGACAATCTCTACCGCCCGGGCAAAGCCGACCGCGCCGGGGATATTCTCCAGTCCGGCACGCAGGTTGAACTCCTGGAAGCCGCCATCCATCCACTTGGTAATTGGAGTCCCCTTGCGAATATACAGTCCACCGATACCCTTGGGGCCGTGAATGGTATGAGCAGCTACTGTCACCAGGTTTACCGGTACTTTACTCGCATCGAGGGGCACCCTCGTGTAGGTATGGGTGGCATCGGTATGGAAGACTACCCCTTTCTCCCGGCAGACCTTACCGATACCTTCGATGTCCTGTATGGTGCCTATTTCCTGATTGGCGTGCTGGACTGATACCAGTATCGTTTCGTCGGTTATGGCTTCCCTGAGCTTATCAGGACTGACCAGGCCATCTCCGCCTACTTCCAGGAGCGTAACCCTGAAACCCTGTTTTTCAAGGGCCTGGGCACTGTGGATTACCGGGAAGTCCTCTATTCGGGACACTATAATATGCTTGCCCTTCTTCTCTCCCAGCGCCAGCGCCACTCCCTTGATAGCCATGTTCGAGGACTCGGTCGACCCCGAGGTGAAGACGAACTCCTCAGGCGAGGCACCCAGCGCTTTCGACAGGGTTGCCCTTGCTTCATCCAGTGCATCACGGGCCTCGATACCCAGGGAATAACCGAACTCGGATGTAGCCACGGCATACGTATCAAAGAAATATGGCTGCATTGCCTCCAGCACACGCTCGTCCATCCGGGTGGCAGCCGCATTATCAAGGTAGATAGTCCTGTCCGCCATGCTGTCCTCCTCTATTTCAGGACTAAATAAACAGGGTTATTGCCGATTCCCTGGCCTCATTCACGTAGGTACCGACAGCACAGTAATCGGATATCAGGTCATCCCGGAGGTCCTCTTTCTTGATGCCCATTATCTCCATCGTCATGTCGCATGCAAGGATTTTACCGCCCATTTCCACGAAGTCGCTCAGCATCCTCTCCAGAGAGGCCACTTTGGCCGCCTTCATTTTCCGCGTCACCATCCACTTGCCAAGCCCGAGCATGTTCATCTTGGAAAGAGGGCCCTTGTCCAGGCCACCTTTTTTAAGACGCTGGAGACCCCAGAAGGTAAAAAAGATGGAGGCTTCCATACCCATGGCGAGCGCTCCGTTAGCCACGATGAGGGCGCTGTATATCTTGTCCATATCACCGCTGTGAGCAATGATAGTAGCCTTGTTCTTCCCGTTGTCAGCCATATCCATCGCCTCCGGCTATTTACGTATCCTGATTCGCCAGGTGTCCCCTTCTTCAGTCTGCTCAACCAGCTCTAGGCCCAACGCCTTTACCGCCATCGGTATCTCTTTCTTAGAGGCAGGATGTGTGCCAATTACCTCAATGATGTCACCCGCTGCTGCCTTCCGCAACGCTTTACGGGTCTCAACCAGTGGTACCGGGCAGGTTTCACCCGTACAATCGACCTTTATTTCAGCCATTAAGTCATGTCCCCCGATTTGGTCTACGTAGAATACTCCAGATATAAAGCCTTGTCAAAATAAGGGCCGGCAAGCGGTCAGGTCTATCCTGCTTCCACCCAGCAACTCACCGCACGCCTCGCCCACCGGCCAACGTAATTTTATCCTTATCATCTATCATAAGTATGTGACTAATGTCTCTTATTAATTCACTCAGATATGTAATGGTAGCGAATGTAGTCTCGCTGTGCTATAATGTACCTTTAATAACCTCTCTGGAGGCATTTGGAAGCGACAGAAAGGGGGCACTACATGGCAACAGCAGCTTCAACACTACCAGAAACCTCCATACTTGCCAGACGTATCGAAAGGACGATGCTGATGCCATGGCTAATGTGCTGCCCGAAAGGGCAATCGGGTGAATAATATGCAGTATGAGAGGTTAAAAATATGGCGAAAACAATCGCTGAGATAAACGATAGAATAAGCAAAGGCCAGGCAGTGGTGGTCACTGCCGAAGAAATAATAGACATTGTTACAGAAAAGGGCGCGGAGGAGGCAGCCCGTGAGGTGGATGTTGTTACCACCGGTACCTTCGGCCCCATGTGTTCCTCTGGCGCCTTTCTCAATGTTGGTCATACCAAGCCACGAATCAAGCTGGGTGGCGGCGAAGTCTACCTGAATGACGTACCGGCATATACCGGCATTGCAGCAGTAGACCTGTTCATTGGTGCAACAGCCGTTCCAGATGATGACCCCCGAAACAAAGCATACCCCGGCGACTTTAACTATGGCGGCGGGCACGTCATCGAAGAACTGGTAGCCGGTAACGATATCAGGCTGACGGCCAGGGCATACGGGACTGATTGCTACCCCCGCAGGAGATTAGAGACCTGGATTAATATTGCCGACATCAATGAGGCGACACTGTTTAACATCCGTAACGCTTATCAGAACTACAACGTGGCCGTAAACCTGTCCGACAGGACAATCTATACCTACATGGGTGTTCTCAAGCCGCACCTGGGCAATGCCAATTACTCCACTTCCGGGCAGCTGTCTCCACTGTTCAACGACCCCCTTTACAAGACACTGGGCATAGGGACGAAGATTCTGCTCGGGGGCGGTATCGGCTATATCGCCTGGCATGGCACCCAGCATAATCCTGCTGCTCCCAGGTTAGACAATGACGTGCCACGTCGACCAGCGGGAACGCTGGCGGTCATAGGCGACCTCAAGCAGATGAAACCAGAGTGGCTCAGGGGAACGAGCATGCTCGGATACGGCACCACCATAACGGTGTGCATCGGTGTTCCGATACCGATACTTAATGAAGAAATCGTGCGCTACACAGCGGTGAGAGACAGGGATATCGTAGCCGCTATCGTCGACTATTCCGATGTTTATCCTCAGGGAAAACCTGATGTTCTCGGTGAAATTGACTACGCCAGCCTGAAGTCGGGTCAGATAACCGTTCAGGGCCAGGAGGTGCCTACCGCATCTCTGTCCAGCTACCCGAAAGCAGTAGAAATAGCCAATCTCCTTAAGAAATGGATAAAGGCCGGAGAGTTCCTGCTTACCGAACCGGTGGCGCCGCTGCCCGGTGTAGAGTCGGGAATCAGGTTCAAGAATCTGGAGGACCGCCCGATAAACGGCTAGACCGACTGCAAAGAACAAAAGGCACCTGCCGGATGGAAGATACAATCGGCAGGTGCCCCCTTTTTTAACTGAATTGACATTTGCAGATGGCGTTGTGTATAGTATAGAAAATTGAATATTGACTGGGGGAGCTGAAAGGCTGAGAGTCCCATGGGGACGACCCTTGGAACCTGATCTCGGTAATGCGAGCGTAGGGAAGTAAGGAACCAGAAGGCCTCGTCACACTTCCCACTTCTGGTTTTTTAATTGTTGGCCAGGCCATTCGTCTATACAGAGTGCGGATTTATATTATGCAGTTATACGAGACAAAATAAGGTTAAGAGAGGTTTAACGTGGATGATGTAATTATTTCGAAAGCAATCACGCAGAGCTTCACAGATGAGTTTATGAATTATCTGGACGTAGACGTGGCCATCGCTGGTGCTGGCCCTTCCGGCCTAACGGCCGGGTATTACCTGGCCAGGAAAGGCATTAAGACCGTAATCTACGAAAGGAAACTTAGCATCGGTGGTGGAATGTGGGGAGGCGGCATGATGTTTAACCGTATCGTGGTTCAGGACGAGGCCAGGCCCATTCTGGATGAGATGGGAGTGGCTACCGTGGAGTATGAGCCAGGCTATTACGTGGCCGATGCCGTGGCGACCGTATCTGCGCTTGGCTACCAGTGTATTAAGGCAGGTGCCCGTATCTTCAACTTGGTCAGTGTTGAAGACGTGATGATTCGTGAAGATGACCGCGTGGCAGGACTGGTCCTGAACTGGAGCGCCGTAGGTATGGCGAATTTACACGTCGACCCGCTTTCAATGAAGTCTAGGTTTGTGATAGACGCTACCGGCCACGATGCTGAGGTATGCCGTATTGTAGCGCGAAAAATAGGTGCCAGGCTGAATACCTCCACCGGTGAAGTGGTAGGCGAAAAACCGATGTGGGCCGAGCATGGAGAGAGAGACCTGGTGGCCAAGGTCGGAGAGGTCTATCCTGGCCTGCTGGCGAGCGGCATGGCAGTCAACGCAGTATATGGATATCCTCGTATGGGCCCAATCTTTGGTGGTATGCTCATCTCAGGTAAACAGGTAGCGGAACTAACGGCCGAATTGTTAAAATAAACAACAACTAGATAGATGAGAAGGGCACCTGCCCGTGGAGGAGGTTGTAATGAGTAAGGTGAGTCTGGTACGTACCAGCGACCGCACCGATGGGGTACGCAGGGTAATCGCCCTTCTCGATGTCAACCCGGTAAAGGAAAAGGCCGTTGTCCTGAAACCCAACTTCAATTCGGCCGACCGTACACCGGGCTCGACTCACATCGAGACACTCCGTGCCCTGGTACAGAATCTCAAAGAGATGGGTGCTAAGAGTATCACACTGGCCGAGCGTAGCGGACCGGGAGACAGCACCCACACCGTTATGGAGAAAAAGGGTATCTTTCAGCTGGCTGATGAGCTTGGCTTCGACATCCTGGACCTCCAGGCAATGGGGCCGGAAGGCTGGATTCACTTTCACCCCGAGGACAGCCACTGGCGGGATGGATTCCAGTTCCCCAGAATATACACGGAAGCCGAATGCATTGTGCAAACCTGTTGTTTAAAAACGCACGCCTACGGCGGCCATTTCACCCTGTCACTGAAGAATTCAGTAGGCATGTTACCCGGCGGAAGTCCCTATATGGCTGAACTACATACCTCACCGCACCAGCGACAGCTGATTGCCGAGATAAATACTGCCTATTCCCCAGACCTCATCGTGCTCGACGGCGTTGAGGCTTTCGTCGACGGGGGTCCTGCCCAGGGTACCCGGGCCA
This sequence comes from Dehalococcoidia bacterium, assembly GCA_011171075.1. GTDB lineage: Bacteria > Chloroflexota > Dehalococcoidia > Dehalococcoidales > Fen-1064 > W589. The sequence continues at coordinate 48,533 of DUFD01000002.1, forward strand.
ACGCCAACGTGATGCTTGCCAGCGATGACCGGGTAGCCATTGATGCCGTGGGAGTAGCCATACTGCGTGAACTGGGTACAACCCCGGAGGTAAGCAGGGGTCGAGTCTTTGAGCAGGACCAGATTGCCCGGGCAGCCGAGCTTGGCCTCGGGGTTACATCAGCGGAGCAGATTGAGCTTGTTACTGACGACCCTGCCAGCCACGACTACGCGGAGAAGATAAAGAGCATCCTAGTAGTCTAGCACCGGTCATTCAATCTTCAGACCTGGGGTCGCTTTAGCTCTTTGATTTGATATCTTTCCTCTGCCAGGCAGCGTACGTCTTCGAAAACGGATACAGCTTCTCCGGGAGACGGTGGTGGTGCCATTTTCAGGAAGACGGCTTTCTGCTCGGGGAAGACCAGCGTCGGGGTACCGAAAACGCCGAGAGTCTCAACAGCAAAGGTATGGTCTTTGGCCAGCCTGTCCAGCAGGTGACGGTCATTGAGGTCTTTCCGAAATTTGTCCGTATCCAGACCGACACCTTCAGCCACTCTGCACAGCGTTGTTATATCTGAGATGTCCTGTTTCTCTTCGTGTCTTGCTCTGAGCAGAGCGAAATGGAAGGCATTAAAAGCTGATTCTCCCTGGCGACGTGCCGCTTCCGCGGCATGAAAGGCATTCCGGCCGCGACTGGGATAGTCGTCCGCTTGTTCCCATAGCTTCCAGTCGGGTCCTTCTTTACTATTGACCTGCTCCAGGCTGAAATACTTCCAGTTAATGGTTAACCGAGGGCCAAGCTCGGCTTGAACGCTTTGCAGCCAGACCGCTGCACTGTAAACATAGGGTCAGAGGTAGTCGAAATATACGTCCAGAGGTATATTGTCAGGTGTTTTGCTGCGCATCTCCAAATACTTTCCCTTGATATATAGTCTTTCCTATAACTAATTATTATTCTAACTGTAAGTGCTGGCAACTAACAAGCCAGCAGGACATCGGGTAGTATATTATTTTGATAATCGTATTTAGGCCGCTAATTGTTCTATAAACTCAATGGTGATAAGATAGCGGATAAATGAGTTTGATTACTTATCATCTTGAACGTTAGCAATTCGGAGAACTAAGAGAATATGAAAAGGAAAGTGATGATTATCCCGGGAATTGTAAAACCAGACCTGCCTTTCAATCATGTTATACAGGCAGGCAGGTTCTTATTTCTAACAAGTCAATTATCCTCCGACCTGAAAACCGGAGAAATTGTTAGTGGCACTATCGCTGAGCAAACACGGCAAGCTTTAGACAACATAAAGCTCCTACTGGAGGGTTGCGGTGCTACTATGGATGATATTGTCAAGGCCGTGATATACATGAGGGATTTAAAAGATTTTGATAAGGTGAATGAAGTATATTGTAAATACTTCACTAAAGGCAATGAACCTGCTAGAGTGGCTATGCAAGCGATATCCCCACTTGAGAGCATTGATATTGAAATTGAGGTTGTAGCGTATAAATAACTCGGGAGGGACAGAGATGGAATATCGCAGACTGGGTAATTCAGGACTAAAAGTTTCGGCGGTTGGCCTAGGGGGTAACAACTTCGGCTGGTGGGCTGACGAGCAGACGTCCATCCCTGTAATTCATCATGCAATAGACCGTGGGATTAATTTCCTTGACACTGCCGATGTTTATGCCCGGGGACAATCCGAAGAGTTTATCGGGAAGGCAATAAAAGGCAGACGTACCAATCTTATTATTGCCACCAAATTTGCCAATCAAATGGGTGACGACCCTAACGAAAGAGGTGGTTCGCGTCGCCATATCATGCAGGCAGTAGATGCCAGTCTTAAACGCCTCCAGACAGACTATATAGACCTATACCAGATGCATGTCCCCGACCCGACGACACCGATGGGCGAAACGCTGCGTGCCCTTGATGACCTTATTAGAGCGGGCAAGGTGCGATACATCGGCTGTTCTAATTTTGCCGCATGGCAGATGTGCGAGGCAATATGGATATCCAGAACCAACACCTTCAGCACATTTATCTCGACGCAGCCCATGTACAACCTGTTATCGCGAGGGATTGAACGTGAACTTGTCCCGTGCTGCCAGCATTATGGTATTGGCATCATCCCGTACAGTCCCCTAGCCAGCGGCTTCCTGACCGGTAAATATCGTCAGGGTGAGGCGCCGCCTGAAGGTGCCCGCCTTTCAGGGTCAGACCCCAGGTTCCAACGTGTTTTCAATGAGGCCAACTGGGACAAATTAAGCAAGCTTGAATCCTGGGCTAAAGAACACGACCATTCCGTCGGGGAGTTGGCGATTGCCTGGCTGCTGGCAAAACCGATGGTGGCCACCATCATTGCCGGGGCACGAAAAACCGAACAGGTGGATGCTAATGTTGCTGCCGGTGACTGGCAACTTACCCCTGAAGAACTGGCCGAGGTAGAAGAGCTGCTATGAAAATAATCCAGGGCACACTGCCCTAACAGGAAGTCCCTCAGGTCGGGCCAGCAGTAGAAAATTCCGACCGCGAGGCCATCACGGTACCGAACATGGAACAAAGCCGGCGTGGGTGCTTATCATTACATTCGGGACACTTTACGTCGTCGTCTCTATCTGAAATACTACGACGCAATTCAAATCTCTCTCCACACTTAGCGCATTCATATTCGTAAATTGGCATTACTCATTACCCTCACATATGTATATTATATTACTGGCATAGACATTGTAAAGACATCTTCATGGTGGCTAATTGGATACAGGAATAAGAAGACCGTCACCACAGATTGCGATAACGGTCTTGGGGTTGAGACATGAACCCACTGTGGCTATTTATTCAATTATGCAGCCCGTCTTCTTGCATCTGTGTGGCCAGTATCCCGTTCACTTCTTTCCGCAATTGACCAGCACTGAACGGCTTTACTATGTAATGGGCCTTAGTTCTTGAGAGGAAACTCCTCGTATCACCACCCATGATGTCACCGGTGATGAAGACAACTTTCTTTGCTAGAGCCGGTGTCCTCTTCTGCATGTGCTTGTAGAGTTCTATTCCGCTTGTACCGGGCAACTTTATGTCGAGTAAAATGAGGTCATACCCGCCATTCCGAAGTTTGAGTAGTACATCTTTGGCATCCTGTACTCCATCCACGTTATAGCCCTGTTCTTCTAATGTCCGACACAGAAACTTCAGTACGGCAGGCTCATCATCGACAACAAGGATATTTGCAGAGGTCACCGCAACTGTTTCCTCGGTAATCGGCTTTGGCATTTCCAACTGCTGCCCACCTTCTATAATCGGTAATTCAACAATAAAAGTAGCTCCCACACCCGGTTCATTTCTGGCAGTTATTCTCCCTTTATGGTCTGTAATTATCCCATGGCAGACACTCAGGCCTAATCCAGTCCCTTCATCTTTTTTCCTGGTGGTGAAAAAGGGTTCAAATATCTTCTCCAGGTTCTCCTCGGGTATCCCACGGCCGTTATCGGTAACGTATATTCGGATGCAACTATCATCCACCTCGGTTTTAATAGTGAGCTTTCCGCTAGATTTTAGCTGTTTCAATTCTATCTCAGCATTGAGTATCAGGTTCAGGAACACCTGCTGCAACTGATTGCTATCAGCCATGGTCAGTGGCAGGTTTGTGTCTAATAATGTATTGATTTGGATATTGTTCGTTTCCAGTTCGTATAATCTCAGACCAATCGCTGTCTGCACAACGTCGTTAATATTAATATACTCCATCTCCGGTTCGCGCCGGCGAGCAAAAGCAAGGAGCTTGCTGACGATGCTGGCAACACGCTCCGCTTCGGAGTGAATCACATTTACGTCTTCCCTGACATCGTCGGGTATATCCCTCTCAAGTAGGAGGTCGGCAAAGCCAATTATGCTAGCGACCGGGTTGTTAATCTCGTGGGCCACGCCGGACGCCATCTGACCTATGGAAGCCAGACGACTTGCCAGCTGTGCTCTCTGTTCCAGCTCGGTCCGCTCTTTCTCTATCTGCTTACGCCTTGATATATCCCTTATAACTGCGACAAAGCCAACTGCATCTCCGGACGTGTCCCTCATTACGGCAACGTTCATATTACCTGGGAATTCACCCCCATCCTTTTTCAGGAATTGGTATTCCAGGCTCCCGAGGGTGCCACCTTCGAAAGTTTTTTGCATATTCTCTCGGGCCCTCTCGCGGTCATCCCCGACGATGAGTTGGTAAATATCCAGCCCAATCAGCTCTTCGACACACTCAAAGCCATGCATACGGACTACTGCCATATTAGCGTCAACAATGCGCCCCTCCGTGTCGGTGACAAGTATTCCCTGTCTTACGGAGTCGAACGTGAGGCGTAGTTTCTCTTCAGAACGCATCACCTCCTCATACATTCGTATCTTTTCAGTGGTAATACCTATCTGGTCACCGATGTGCGTAAGCATGTCGACATGTTCATTCGTGAAACAATTTTCCTGGCAGCTTACTAGTGCCATCACCCCTAGAATATTGTCACCTGCCCTGATGGGAACACCGGCATAGGAACGTATCTTGCCCCGGATGGTGGCTCTGCGAATGCCTCTGGAATCATCCCCGATATTTGATACTATTAGCGGCTCTGCCGACTCTGCCACATCGAATGTCAATCCTTCTTCTACCTTGAGTGCGGCAATATCTTCAAGTGTTTTCTGTGATATACCCTGGTATACTTTCGGTGAGAGGCTCTTACTTGCACTGTCGTACAGACATATCATCCCGCCCTCAACAGCCAGCAGGTCCATTGTCCTTTTCAGTACTGTATCCAGTACCACTTCCAGGTCCAGAGACTGGCTTAGCGTGGAGGATATGACATTCAGCGCTGACATCTCTTCACTGTGCTGCCTGGCCACTTCCTCCATTCGCTTGCGTTCTGTGACGTCTCTAATGGAGGCCACACCAGCCGGTCTGCCCTGGTATTCCGTAAGGACACCTATGGCACTTACCCATATCTCCTCACCTGATTTTTTCCTGCACCGGAACTCGTTGAGCCTCCTCAGGTCCTTCTCAAACATGTCCTCCGTCATTAGCTGGAAGACCCTGTCTCTTTCTTCAGGCATTACGTAATCGAACAGGTTGAGATGATATAGTTCTTCCGCGGACTTAAACCCAAACATGTCAGCGGCAGCCTGGTTTGCCAGCAGCATCTTCATGTCTTCACCAACGACTACCGTACCATCGACCTTGCTTTCGAATAATGCCCGGTACCTCTCTTCGGATTCCCGAAGCATGTTCTCTGCCTGTTTGCGCTCTGTAATATCTTCCAGAACCCCATCGAAATATGCTATCTCGCCATTTTCATTGAGTATTGTGAATTTAGTGTCAGATACGACTATTTCAGTCCCATCTTTTCTTCGCAGGTTCAGCTCTCTAGTCACTTTCCCAGTGCCCCTGGCGGCTGCCTTCATCACAGAAGCTCTCTCCTCCGGGTACACGTACAAGTCAGTGACATTCATCTTTAATAGCTCATCACGAGAATAACCGGTGACCTCTTCCATGCCCGGATTTACCTCAAGAAAGTGGCCTTCCGGACCCGGTGTGCTCCGGAATATGCCCAGTCTGATGTTGTCGACCAGGCTGCTATACCGCTCTTCTGAGTCAAGCAGCGCCTCTTCTGCCTGTTTGCGTTCCGTGATATCTTCGCCGGAGCTGAGGTGACCGATGATTTTTCCGTCCGCATTCTTTATAAGGACATTGTTCCACGCAATAATCCTCTCATCACCGCTCCTGGTCAGGACGGGATTTTCATAGTATTCGGTTGCTTCTATTTCTCCACTCAGGAGTTTCTGGGCAACTGATTTAACTTCCTTGCGTACTCTTGACGGCAGGAAGTTATCAAACCAGTTTTTGCCAATGATTTCCTCCTCTGGGTACCCCAGAACCTCACAGCCCTTCCTGTTTATCATGGTGACCTTGCCGTCAGCATCTATGGCTACGAACATAACCCCGGCAACATCAAGATACTGCTGTGCCCTATCCCTCTCTTTCCTTAGTGCTCCCTCTGCCTGTATTCTCTCCTGAATTTCTCGTTGCAACGCGCTGTTAGCCCGGGCAAGCTCAGCAGTGCGCTCTTCAAAGCGTTTTGCCAGCTCATGGTAGACCCTCTTCAGGACTTCCTGAGCACGCTTTCTTTCAGCACTCTCTATTCCTACCCACTTTCCGTTACGTCGGATTAAAGCCAGTTGGTGCTTGCTGACAATATCTACCAGCTCGGATATCTCGCACTTCTCAACACCGTATGCGCAGAGTGCGATTATCCGGTAATCCCCAATGACATTATCGACGGTTTCTTCGTACTCTAGTAAGTATTCCGAATGGTCGTTCATCACGAGAGTAACATCACCCGCAACCCTTACACCTTCGTAACCACTGACCTTCGCATCTTGGTGTTTCTCTATGAATTTGTCCACGACTGTAAGCAGGTCGAGCACGCCATCTCTGTAATACCACTTTGTATAGGGGATGATTTCTATCTGCCCTTTCTCAACATACTGATCGTAATCAGGTAAAACCTCCCTTAGTGCACGCGCGGCCTCGATTACATCCAGAGGCTCAGCCGTGAGCCATATACAGTACTCATTGCTCTCCAGTCCTGCCTGAAAATAAGGCACCATGATATCAAGCAAATCTTGTTCGGAACGGTAAAACTGGCAGAGATGAGTGCCCCACGGGACATTGCCAACAGCATCAATCCCCGATGGTCTACTGTTTCCTGGCATCCTGAAAACCTCCCGTCGATAGTATTATGCGATGCTCACTGCCGGGCTCTCACATCACACACTACCGACACCCCTGGGCCAGGCCTTGTGCATCCAAATGATAACCGCTTAATGAACCCCCCTGCTGAGATTCATCAATTCTAAAGACAGCTTGGAGCAACTACCGGTTACCAATCTGTTTGCGAGTTATGTCGATTGTTAATGGCATAAAGAGCTGCCTGAGTACGGTGGGCCAAGTTCAGCTTGTGCAGGATATTACTCACGTGTGTCTTTACTGTTTTATCGCTGATTATAAGTCGGTTAGCGATCTCCTCATTACTGAGACCACAGGCAATCAGTTCGATGACCTCTGTCTCCCTGGGGGTCAGTTTTTCCTCCATACTGCCCTTATTGCGATTTGAGAAACTATGCATCAGTTTCTGGGCAACATCCGGATGAAGCACAGACCGGCCACTACGCACGGATTTCACAGCATCAATGATGTCTATCGGCAGCGTGTCTTTCAGCAGATAGCCATCGGCACCTGCTTTGATAGACGGAAACAGCTTGTCATCTTGAGCGTAAGTTGTAATGACGATAACCCGTACTTCCGGTGACGATTCCTTAATGCTGCGTATCGCCTCGACACCGCTCATACCGGGCATCACCAGATCCATCATAACAACCTCGGGATGCAGCCTTTCAACAGCCTCGATGGCCTCTTCACCGGTAGCGGCTACGCCCCTTACCTCCAGTTCGCCTTCGGCCTCAAAGAAATTCTTTAATCCCTGTCGCACGACAGGATGGTCATCCACAATCAATACGCCTATCTTTTCCATGTTCCTTCAAACACCCGTCTTTTTTGTATCCCTTACTGTGAAAATACCTCCTTCCCCTTTGGTTTATCATTTATCTTTCTACAGACGTGTCTGCTACCGTCTTAAATGCTCCAGCTTCACCCTCTACCTTACCGGTAGGAACCGTCAATATAACCGTAGTTCCCTTACCTGGTCGGGATTCTATGTTTATGGTTCCGTTCATGATTCTGGTTCGCTCTTTCATGCTTCGTATCCCAATATGCCCTTCAGTGAACTCAGAAGAGACGGCAGATGTATCGAACCCGCGGCCATTATCAACGATTGAAATTACGAGTTTTCCAGCACCAGCACTAATTGAGACACGGACCTCCGAGGCCCCACTGTGCTTCCTTACGTTGGTCAGAGCCTCGCGAATCACGTAATATATTCCCCTTTCCATGGAAGTATCGAGCACACCCTCAGGGTCGGTTACTTCGAAATGGCATTTGATTCCGTCATTTTGCTCCACGCTTGCTACATATTCCTCTATTCCGGCGATGAGCCCCTCTTTACTCACGGAAGGAGGATTAAGGTCACGTACTATCCTTCGCAAATCACGGACGCTTTCGCCAAGAGCCTTCATGGTCGACTCCATTTTGGCCTCGGCCTCGTCCAGCTTGTTTCTACTGACATACAAACTGCATGTCTTCAGTTCCAGTTGCGAAGCTACTATCGTCTGTATCGGGCCGTCATGAAGGTCCAGCGACAACCTCAGGCGTTCATTTTCAGCGGTATTGACCACCTTTTTTAGCAGCCTTTCAACCTCAGCCTGCTTGTGCTGCAAATTCTCAATAAGACGGGCATTATCAATGGCAATAGCCCCCTGCCCACAAAGGGTGCGTAGAAACTCGATATCGCTCTGCCGGCAGGTTACCCCGCTCTCTGTACTGCCGAGCACCATGACACCTATTGCCTCACCTCTGGCAGCCATGGGAACATAGAGACAGTAACCACCCAAGTCGCGTTGGCCATTGTCACCAACGCTTAGCGAGTTGTTATCCTCACCATATACAATGACAGGCTCAAGCTTCGTACTAACCTCATCTGCAACATCATCTTCCACCACCTCTCCTAAACCCTCCGCTGATACCGACCCGCGTATGGCTCTTCTGACTAACTTTTCGTCATTGTTCCGGAGAAAAAGTTGAGCGAAATCGGCTTTTACTTCATTCGTTGCCGTCTTAAGAATAACGTCGAGTAGATTTTCCTCGTCAACCTCTAACAGCACTACTTTGCTGAGTTCGAATAGGGGTAACAAGGCCTTGAGCCGGGTATTCTCTTTCTGCAACCGACCCCGGGCCAGAGCCCCCTCTATCGCCACCGTCAGTTCATCAATAGAAGCCGGCTTGCGTACAAAGTCCAGCGCCCCCAGCTCCATTGCCTCTATAGCATTCTCAACACTTCCGTAACCGGTTACAATGATAGCCATTATCTCCGGGTTTATTCCCTTTACCTGGCGGAGCAGTTCAAGACCGCTTATGTCCGGCATTTTGATATCGAGTAATAACAGGTCATACGGCTCGCTGGCAATCCTCTCCAGGGCTTCTTTCCCGGACTCAGCGCCGGCAACATCATAACCCCTGTTTTTGAGACGTCGCATCGTAGCCTCGAGAACATGGTGCTCGTCATCTGTGATGAGAATCTTCTCAGGCACCGTGATGCTCCCTTCACATGTTATTCAAGCCAGGGGCGCTGGCCTATCTGAATATCCGACGGCAGTCATGTACCTTACAATAATAAGCAGGGGTGATATTTGTGGGGAAAATGATGAGCGAAGAATTGGCCATCCCCCCTACTTATTCAGCCGATGCATCGACTGCCTAAATGTCCAATCTGATATAGCTTAATGTGCCACGTGGCAAATGTCAAGTACTTTTTTAAACAATTATTACAAGCACCTACGCTCAATTATCGTATCCTACTGTCCAAATACGCCTGTGGCTACTGGACAACCTGCCTAATCCTGTGTCTGCCGTTTTTACGTCTTCTGCTGGCAATCTTCATCTTGGCTACTGTCCTCTTAATACTCCTCTTTACTTTCAACGTTCTCCCCCCTTAAAAATTCGTTCTTTTTCGTCGTCTCGTACACATTACCATGTAATAATAAACACCAATCAGCAAAGGCGAATCCGCCAATGAGACTGTTTACCACCTACATAAATAGTCGTAGAGGTAGGTTATTAGTCGTAGTAAATATTAAAAATTATCCTCGTTCCAAATCGATTTGACCATCTGCTCAAAAACGGGCAAAATAGGGCAACATGGATATCGCCTTAATTATTCTCTTCACCCTGCTGGGCACTATTGTCGGTAGTTTCCTGAATGTGTGTATCGACCGCTTGCCGGTAAAGAAGTCGCTGCTCCGACCTCCTTCTTACTGCGATGCCTGTCAGCGCAGAATTGCCATTAAAGACCTCATACCTTTGTTCAGCTTTCTATGGCTACGCCGAAGATGTCGTTACTGTGGAGCACTGATACCGTGGCGTGTTTTCTGGGTAGAAGTTGGCACTGGTATACTCTTCGGTTTTATTTACTGGTATTTGATGGTACACCCGGCATCACCCGAAACAGTACAACTCGTTGTTACCATTTTCTACTCCTGTGTATTCGTTGTTATTTTTGGTATCGACCTCAAGCACCAGCTCATCCTGAACAGGATTGTCTACCCGATAGCGCTGATAGCCCTGGTGCTCGATATTGCCCTGAACCAACCATGGATTCTGGAATCGGCACCAGGTGCATTTCAGTCCATGCCGGATGTTGCCGCCCGAACGGTCATTGGAATTACCGGAGGTGCTACCGGCTTTGTCCTGCTCCTGATACCGGCGCTTGTTTTCCGCGGCGGCATGGGCTGGGGGGATGTTAAGATGGCAGGTCTTATTGGCCTGGTAGTCGGTTTCCCTCTGGTATTTGTCTCTATCCTGGGAGCAATTATTGTTGGTGGTCTCATTGCCGTAGTTCTTCTGATAACAAGGGTTAAGAAACGAGGCGAGGCCATTCCCTTCGGTCCGTTCCTCTCACTGGCAGCTATAGCGACCCTGCTTTTCGGCAACGAAATCCTCAGCTGGTACCTGGGTTTATTCCCCTAGTTGGCCATTAACCATGAAGATAGTAATTGCCCCGCAGAGTTTCAAGGGAAGTCTGTCCGCCCATAAAGTAGCTGATGCCATGGCGCGTGGCATCTGTAGGGTTCTGAGCAATGTTGAGCTGGTGAAGGTACCCATGGCTGACGGTGGCGAAGGTACGGTCGATGTACTGGTTTCCGCCACCGGCGGTTCATTCAGGTACAATGAAGTAACCGGACCGCTGGGTGAAAAGGTAACCGCCAAATGGGGAATACTCGGTGATGGGACTACCGCTGTCATCGAGATGGCAGCCGCCTCGGGAATCACCCTGGTGAAACCGGACAGGCTGGATCCGATGGTTGCCACGACCTACGGTACAGGAGAGCTTATTAAAGCAGCCCTTGAGGCTGGCTGTCACCATCTGATAATCGGTATCGGTGGTAGTGCCACCAACGACGGTGGCGCCGGGATGGCCCAGGCACTTGGTGTCAGCCTGCTGGACGAAGAGGGAAATGAGCTTCTTCTGGGTGGGGCCGAGTTATTACGATTGAGCCGGATAGATACCTCCGGGCTTGACACAAGATTGGTAACGTGCAGGGTTACGGTAGCCATTGATGTTACCAACCCGCTGTACGGCGATCAGGGTGCGTCCTGGATATATGGTCCCCAGAAAGGTGCCACTGAAGAGATGTGCCGTCAGCTTGATGAGACCCTGGAGCACTATGCCACCATAATTAAACGCGACCTCGATGTCGACGTCGGCAATATACCGGGTGGCGGAGCTGCCGGAGGGTTAGGGGCCGGACTCGTGGCATTCCTTGGAGCAAAACTCGAACCGGGTATCGATATTGTCTGTGAAGCGGTGGGGCTGTCAGAACACCTCAAAGGGGCAAATATCGTCTTTACTGGGGAAGGTAGGATAGATGCCCAGACCATGTTCGGCAAAACGATTGCCGGTGTCGCCGCGAAAGCACAGGCACTCGGAGTACCGATGATAGCTATCGCAGGGGAAATTAACCTCAGCAGCGAGGAGCTTGCCCGGCATGGTATTGACATTGCCCTAAGCCTTGTTTCGGACTCAGTCAGTCCGGTAGAATCCATCGCCAACGCCAGTCAGTTAATCACGGAGGCCGCAGAACGTGCTCTGCGCCTGGCTATTGACAAGCCTTCCACTTCCCTGGAAAGTCCAGAGGCATAGAACGAGTAACTGAGACTGGACGTAACCATAGCTGTTACCATACAATAGGAATAGAGAAAGGTTAAAATCGGTTATCGGTTGCTTTCCGCTGAGTACCTGATTTCGGGGAAGTGGAGGAGGAGAATCAATGCTACGAGGCGGCATACCCCTCGGCAGGGTATTCGGTATATCCCTGAAGCTGAACTACACCTGGTTCATTATTTTTGCGCTGGTAACGTGGTCGCTGACTGTCTATTACTTCCCGGATGCATTCCCAGAATGGAGTACGGTCACCTCACTGGTAGCCGGCATAATTACCAGTCTGCTTTTCTTCTGTTCTGTCCTGGCGCATGAGCTGATGCACAGCATCGTTGCCCAGAAGCTCGGCATACCGGTACATTCGATAACGCTTTTCGTCTTCGGCGGGGTCTCGCAGATGAGCGAGGAGCCGAAGACACCCAAAGACGAGCTGCGCATCGCCCTGGCCGGCCCCCTGACAAGTATAGCCCTGGGCCTTATCTTCGGGGCAATATGGTACTGGCTCAACCCACAGTACGAATTTGTCCTGGGAATCGCTTTCTGGCTCTTCTGGATTAACCTGGCTCTGGCCGCGTTCAATCTTATCCCAGGCTTCCCTCTGGATGGTGGCCGTGTTCTCAGGTCGATTCTGTGGTGGCGTAACAAGGACCTGCAAAAGGCCACAAAAATCGCATCCAATATCGGGAGGGGTGTAGGTTACCTGTTTATCTTCGGCGGGGTATTCCTAGTTTTTCAGGGCCTCTGGATAAATGGATTCTGGCTGGCCCTCATCGGCTGGTTTCTCGAGAACGCCGCTGTGGGCAGCTATCAGCAGGTAGCTTTACTGGGTATGCTGCAGGGCCACACGGCACGCGAGGTAATGACGCGGGACTGTCCGGCCATACCTCCCGGGCTCACTCTTGACGAACTGGTAAACGAGCATGTCCTGACTACCGGACGCCGTTGCTTCCCGGTAACAACCGATAGTCGTGTTCTAGGCCTGGTCACGCTAAGCGATATCCGCGCTGTACCCCGTAGCGCCTGGCCAACAAAAAGAGTTAGTGAAGCGATGACGCCCCTGGAAAAGATGAAATCCGTTTCGCCTGATGATGACCTATCCAAAGTCCTCAGGTATCTCACGGAGGGGGATATCAATCAGGTGGTCGTATTGGATAACGGAGACATCGCCGGGGTCATCGGTCGTGACAACCTTCTTTCTTTCATAAACCTACGTGGCGAACTCGGGGCTTAGTACCCAGTCAGAGCAATCCCCTAATACATTAGCTATTACCATTCCTTACCATCATTAAAACTGGTTATGTCAACCACTACGATACGGACTTTCAATTCCGTGTCACAATAAGGTAAACTGTAGATAAAGGCGTACATAAAGAAACGACAACACAGTTAACCATGACATTGCACTACAAACAGATTTCACCTGAGCTCGCTGGTCACTTCAGATTGGTCATGGCTGATGTTGACGGTACGCTCACCGATGAGCACGGCTCCCCGAACGAGGCTGCGAACGAGGCAGTGCGCCTCCTCGAAGAATGCGGTATCTCCGTGGGCTTCGTATCGGGTCGGCATCTGTCCAACCTGGAAGCCCTGGCCAAGCAACTGAGTATCAGCGGCCCCATCATCGCGGAAAACGGTGGCGTCGCCAAGCTAACACCCGATGATAACACCCTCGACCTCGGCTATTCCCGGCAACCGGCCCTCGATGCCCTCGACAGGCTGAAAAAGCTTTTCCCAGGGGCTATCAGAGAGCGCGAAGACAACGTCGAGCGTTTTATTGACGTTGTATTCTTTGCTGATGGCGTAGCCCATGCAGATGTAATACAGCACCTGGGGAATGTCCAGTACTACGATTCAGGCTATGTCCTGCACCTGATGGAGCGGGGGATCAGCAAGGGAAGGACACTGCTGAGGCTGCTCAATGAGATGGGATATAAACAGATATCACCGACCGAAACCGTGGTCATCGGCGATTCTCCTACCGACATCTCGCTCTTCGAGCTGTTCCCGCACAGCATCATGATACCCAATCCAAGACTAACGGACGAACAAAGCCGGGCAGTCCTGAAGGTTGCCAGATACGTGAGTGACATTCCCTGCGGTGACGGCTTTGCCGAGGTAGCCCGGCACATTGCAGCCGCTCATGGTTGCTGAGATGATTCTCCTGTCGGGATATCTATAGTCCGGTCAGGCACCTCGCCAACTGCCGACGGTGATAGGCCGGGTCGCCCAGATAATGATACAGGCTTCGAGACGCCCTGGTATGAAAGCTTGCCGGGTGCTCCTTTGAATAACTCACTCCGCTGAATACACGGTGTGCCAGAGTGGCCGCCTCCCAGTAAGCCTTGCTGGTGACAGCCTTGGCCATGTGAACGCTCTCGGTAGCCGGTCTATCGGTATCCAGTTTCCAGAGACACTCATAGGTGGTCCATCGTGCCGCATCGAGCTGGTCCACCATCTCGATAATCATGTCCTGCACCCGTTGAAAACGACCAATCAGCTGCCCGAACTGGACCCTCATACGACTGTACTGGATGGTCATATCCACCAGTGCCTGACAGCCGCCCACTTTATAGGCACACAGCACCGGTATCGACCGGCTGATAGCACGCTCCAGGGCCGACCAGTTATCAGCACTCCCCCCGAGCAAAGCCGACTCCTCTACTTTTACCGAGTCCAGCTTTACCTCGAAGGTCTGTCCGGCCAGGTAGCCGGGTAGTCGTTTTACAGTTAAACCTTCTGCCTCCCTGTCCACCAGAAAGAGCCCGATTCCCTTATCAATACCTGCAACCACGATAATATGAGTGGCTGCTCCGGCATCGTAGGCAAATAGCTTGACACCGCTGATGATAAAACCACCGTTATTGCGGGTGGCCTTCGTCTGGATTGCGTCCGGCTCCCAGCTGAAGTTTGGTTCGGTCATTGCCAGAGCCATGACTGTCTTGCCATCGGCAATGGCTGACAAGACCTGCTGCTTCTGCTCTTCGCTACTGGCTTCTATGATAATTGAGCTACCCAGTATACTCGAAGAGAAAAGTGCTCCCGGCAGAGGTCCAGTACCCAGAACCTCTAGAAGTACCCCGGCACTGGTCAGCGTGTTCGCGGTACCACCGTATTCCTCCGGGACAATTATGCCTGTCCACCCCAGCCCGACCATCTTCTGCCATAGCTCCGGCGTACAACCGGTGTCCGTGTCCTGCAAGGCCTGGACAACGTTCTTGGGGGCATCACGGCTCATAAATTCCAGAGCCGTTCTCTTCAGCATTTCCTGACTTTCAGAAAGGCCCAGGTCTAATTTCATCTTATTTACCTCCCAGTATAAGGAGCGACTTCACATTTTTACCTTCGGGACTCACGACCAATAGCCAGCGCCCGCGAGATGATTATCTTCTGTGCCTCGGGAGTGCCGGCCGGGGCAAAGCAGAGTCCAGCCCTTTGTACCACCTCGAATATATCCTCTGCCAGCGACCATTCAGTATCTTCAATAAGTGTATATGGTCCGAGGACTCTGGCCAGGTCTTCAATAATTTCGCCGCCCTTTACCTTGGTGTACAGACCAAGTTGTGGCCCAACATAAGGGGCACGCTGTCCGCTATCGGCTATCCAGGCATTTCGCAGGCCCCACAACCTCATTATTTCACTGGATAAGAAGACATCCACAACGCTTTCCAGTAGCTGCGGGTTTTCCTCGAGGCGTCTTTTTATTCTCGGATTACTCCGGCATTGCTCCAGGAAAAGTCGTACCGACGTATTCTCCAGTGGTATCGCTGCCTGTCCTCCGCCGTGCTCGACATCAAGCGTGGCTGTGGTTACCTGCCAGCCATCCCGGTCGCCACCTATCAGAAAGGACTCGTGTATGCGGACATCATCAAAGAAGACCTGATGCTTGACCGCCGGCGATGAATCTGCGGTTGGACCGTTGACCTGAGCTAATGTACCGGATACGAAAAGCGGCAGCGGGTTAATGGTGACACCCTGTAGGTTGGCCGGTGCCAGAAACATCGCCAGGTTTTCATGGCGTGGCGCCTCGCGGTCGCTCCGCGTTAACAATAAAAACTGGTCTGGTGGTGCATAGACACCTCCAACGAATATCTTGTCACCGTTAACGACGAAGTACTCCCCCTCTTTTTCATGTCTCAGGGCATCGGTTTGCTGATTGGCTTCATCAGTACCCGCCTCCGGCTCCGTGAAAAGCTGCCATGTGGTGACTTCACCGCGGAAAATAGGCGGCAGGAAGCGCTGTTTCTGCTCGTCAGTACCGAGAGTGAGTATCGGGCCAACCGCCAACCGCGCCGAGTCATAGAACGGTAGATAACCCACCCCTACCTTTTCGAGCTCCCGCCCGATGACAAAGCGATGGTCGGCATCAAGCTCCCCGCCACCATACTCTTGCGGATATCCTGCGTAGAGCCAGCCTTTCTTGCCAAGTCGTCGCCCTATCTCACGTCGCAGCTCCCATTGCTCACGCGTCTTCTTCAACGGGTCACGCAGGTTTATCAGACCATCGGGAATGTTTTCCTTTATCCACTCCCGTACCTCTTCTGCGAATCTTTCCTGCTCCTCGGTGTACTCCAGAGAGAACTCCATAACTACACCCCCTGGCCAGTTCTAAATTGTCTTTCTTCCTGGGCAATATATCGTCCTATTCTATATCTTGTAATCACGCAAATCAAATCCTGTTTAATAGCACCCGGGGGAAATAACGTAAGCAGGATTATGAACATGCAGAACACAGGGAAATCTTCAAGCGAAGCAGGAATCGTATGCTGTGCAGTAATGACGTATGTGGGGATAAAATAAGGGATGAGGATTCCAGTTTATCTTGCGTTGCCGACGCTGTGTTTAGGGCAATTCAGTTTGGCACGGATGCTGTCTACCAGCACGACACGGTCGAACGGTTTGGTCATGTATCCGTCGGCACCGGCGGCTACGGCACGACTCTGATATGACGGCTCATCCCTGGCCGTAACAAGGATTACAGGTATATTGGAGCGCTGTCGAATAAACTGGAGGACGCCAAAGCCGTCCACTCCAGGCATACCGATGTCGAGGACGGCCGCATCGGGCTTATTCCCTTCAAAAGCTTCTTGGGCGGCCAGGCCGTCATTGGCAGTGACAACGTCGAATCCCTCCAGCCCGAAGCTCAGCTTAAGTAACTTGAGAAGAGGCTCCTCGTCATCAGCTACCAGGATTGTCGGACCTTTCTTTGCCACACAAATCTCCTTTTGAGGCAACGATGTGCCATGAATTAGTTCAGGACTATATGCCGTCTGGTTACCCTGCGTAGAGGTAAGAGAAGCTCCCAATCACTTCCGTCGATAGCGTCGAAGATTCCTCCTGTCTCCGCAAGGCCATGCCGTATATCGTAAGGCAGCATCTTATCAATCGGTGAGGTCCAGACAGCTCGCCAGTTAACATGATATCGGAGGAATGACCTCATGCGTTCGCTGTGCTCTATGAACCTGTCTATTTGACTGCGTTCGCCGAATCGGGCGCCGCCATCGGAACCGCCCCAGACCACACTCATATCATCAAAACCTTACTATTCCGTAACCCGGCGTTTATCAAATTGTCACGCCAGTTCCAGCGTAAGGCAGGTGGTCAAAACAAATGCTAAAGAAATAATTGTATTTTCTAAAGATTACCTAAAACTTCTATGCGTGATAGAAAAGGGAAAGGGCACCTGTTTCAGGTGCCCTTCTCTGTCCTTATCAGAAACCGATAACTAATAACTTCGCATTGTAGAAGCACCGGAAATATCTACATCGCCGATAGTGGGGTCTCCTGTATAGGTCAGTTTTGAGGCACCACTGAGCTCAACATCCAGCCTGCCATCAACGTTTAGCGTTCCCCGGCTAGCACCGCTGAAGTTTATGCTGGCGTTACTTACCAGGAAATCACCCAACTCGGCATTACTGGCCCCGGACAGTTCGAGTTTCATATCAGCAGCCATACCCTGTAACCGAATAGTACTTGCCCCGGAGATATCAAGCTCGACATCACCAGCATCAACCTCGCCGGTAACCCGACTTGCCCCTGAGACATCGAACCTAATGTCACCAGCCACTATCTCTTCTATGGTAAGTGAGCTTGCCCCGGAGACTTCAATGTCCAAATCCTCCATGGACTCAAATCCGGTAACACTCCCTTGTGATGCTCCTGAAAGCTCCAGGCCCAACAGTTCTGGCATGGTGATTTCAGCCCGGTGCGTCGCCGAACTGAACATTACCGCCGGCTTTACGCCAATTTTCAATGTTGAACCTTGTTTGGAGACCTGGATATATTCGAACAGGTTATCATCCGCAGTTATACTGACACTAAACGAACCAGACTGTACAATCTCAACCTCAAAGGCTCCACCTACTTCAACCCTGGTGAAATCACTGAAGTCCATGTTTTCAGTCTTCAGCGTCCCGGAGCCAATAACGACAGTGCAAGCCGTAAGCAGCCCTGCCACCATAGCCAATACCAGTATTAAAGAGATTTTGCTTTTCATACTTACCCCTCTCCAAATAGAGTTAACGCCTTATTATTGAGTTGCCATCACGAAGCCATTTTGTCCTGAGAAGCTCACTTACATCAAGCAGTATCTGCAACGTCCGATAACGGGAGGCGCTTAGCTTATGGACACCGAGGAACTTGGCGGCGTCAGCAGCCGCATTGGGACCCGGAATAGATTCTCCCGATGTCCCGGCCCGCTTCGACCAGGCTGCATCAACCTTGGTATCCCAAGAGTCAACATCCGGGAGCTCGGCAGTTACAGAACGCGCCTGTTCGGTTAGCTCTACAGTAACATCGCCAGCCCCTCGCGGACGTATAACCTTAACGTCTGGAGAAGCCTCCAGATACTTGACAAAGGTAGGATAGCCCAGCGTACGGAAGTCAAAGCCGGGGTCGATACGTAGAATTGCCTGATGCAGCTTGCTCCCCAGCACCCGCCCGTCCTCGTCAATCGATGCCTCTATAGCCCGCGGTAGCAGGTTTTCCTTCTTTTTCCTCCTGCCTGTGCGTGCTCCCTTCGGTCGGGTACCGGTCTTCTCCAGGTAGTAATAGCGGTCGCAGGATATCACCAGTGAGTGTGGGGCTGTCTCCTCACGACCAGCCCCGATAACCAGCTTCCCGGCAGCGCGGAGACGGTTTACCAGTGAGACAAAATCACTATCCGAGGAAACAATAACGAAAGTATCCACCGGCGACTGATAAAGTAAATCGACAGCATCGATGGCAAGCCTGATATCACTGGAGTTCTTTGATTTAGCGGCGTGGAACAGTTGTATCGGCTCAATCCCGAGCTCGAGAAGCTGGTCGCGCTTGCTCCCAGCCGCCGACCAGTCGCCGTACGCCCTCTTAACGATAACCCGTCCTACATACGATAGCTGGTCGAATAGCCACTGTATTGAGTCCAGTCCAACGTTCTCAAAATCTATCAGTACTGCAAGCTGTCCGTCAGCCGCCTGTCCGCCTGTCGTCATGTAATACCTCCCTGTGCTACCAGCGTTATAATGCCTCCGGCATATTCCCCTCCAATGTAGTGCCTAGTCAATCAGTTGTCAATCTTTAATTATAATACATTCCACCAAATTAACACGGACAACTACCCAGCCTGGTAAATAATGATTGACGGAGTAGGATATGGCTACCAAGACGAAGGCGAAGAGCAAGCAAAAGAGGAAATCGCCGTACAAGAAGCTCACTCTAGGCGAGGAGTACATGGCAAGGCTGCTAGAGGGCAAACCGACAAAGCGGATTGAGCAACGGATGCAGAAGAGGGCAGAAGAGGAAGCCAAGGCCAGAGCCGAAACTAAGAAGGCCAAGGCTAAAACCAAGGGTCGTAGGTCTTCCTTCTAGTCGTGGTGGTCTTACCGAGCGCTTTTAGGAGTTCACTGCTTTGAGACATATACTTCTGGAGACCGCCAAACGTATTGCCTGTGTTGATAACTATCATAGGGTATTTCGCTGTGTCTCGTCTCTTTGTGCTGTCCCCGTTACCGATGGGCTGGAGCCTTGTGATAAGAAAGTTCTCTATACCTCCGAGTTGGGATGCGGAGACGGTGTCCGACATGTGATTAACTTCAAAAGAAGAGATGAGACCAAGCCTAACAAAACACCTTTTCCGCTCAGCTTCACTCATCAGTCTGAATATCGACTGCCTGTGGATGCTGAGTCGGCTGTCGAACCTTGTGGCTTTCCCTATGTAGTAGGCTTTCGTAGTTCCCTTTTTGAACAGAGCGTACACTCCACCTCTTTTAGCTTCAGGCTGAAGCAACACCTTGTCAAACAGGAAGGGCTTTGTCCACTCAATCTTAAAGCACTCTATAGCCATTTCACCCCCCCCGATTTTTCGTCTATTCTATACCCATTTTATGATTGATAGCAATACCCGTTCCATGCTAACCTTAGCCAAAAAGCTAGGGGGGCTGGCATGGCTAAGGCTAAACGGGATGCGACAGACAAGTTACTCTATTCAGTGGGGGATTACTTGAGAAAATCGGAAATAAGGCAAGTAACCTGTAAGTTCTGCGGGTCCACCGACGTAGTGTTCAACGGGCGTCGCAAAGGGACGCAGTACTTCCTTTGCAAGAGGTGTGGGCGTGGTTTCGTGGACAACAAAGCCGTACCGAGAGGACGCTTCCCGATAGACGTTGTTGCCAGAGCCTTGTACAACTACTATGCGGGGATGTCTCTTAACGCTATCTGCGAGGGGATACGGCAGAGTACAGGCGAGACTGTTACTGACACATCCG
>DUFD01000020.1 GCA_011171075.1 Dehalococcoidia bacterium
CCTCCGTAATCTGCGAGCCGATATGGAAGTGCAGGCCAAGCAGGTTCACCCCCGGCGTAGACATAGCCTCTGCGATAGCATCCTTGCCCAGGGCCAAAGGAATGCCGAACTTGCTGTCGATATTTCCGGTGATAATGTACTTATGGGTGTGCGGGTCCACCGCCGGAGACAGTCGCAGCAGGATATCCTGTGTGCAGCCCATTTCCTTGACAAGCTCACCCAGCATTTTGAGCTCGTGGAAATTGTCGACCACCAGTCGGCCCAGCCCACACTCCAGGGCCTGCCGAATCTCCTCGCGCGATTTATTATTGCCGGCAAAGTAAACCTTCTCCATGGGGAAATCGATAGACCGCGCAATAGCCAGTTCTCCACCGGAGACAACATCCAGCCCTACTCCCTCTTCGTCAATGAGGAGTAGTAATGCTTTATTGATGAAGGCCTTACAGGAATAAACGACGGTTATATCCGCATAGCGACTGCCGAACTCGTGCTTGAACTCCCGGCACTTCTCACGAAGGCTTGCCTCGTCAAATAGATACAAGGGCGTGCCGAACTCGGCAGCCAGCTCGACTACGTCACAGCCACCAACGACAAGATGGCCCTGGCCATTCGCCTCGCTAGCCGGGGGAAATAAGGGTAGTCTGGAAATCATGAGCGTAAGTCCTCCTGACCTTCTCCACCACAATATTAGTTTAGTACGACGGTTAAGTCAATTATGGAAAGAGTGGTTTATGCGTGGTCCGTCACTGTCTGGTTGTGATGGTCCCATCCTTTTGGTCCTCTTCCCCAGAGGAGAAAGGGACGGTATTTTTAAAAAGGGCACAGCCCCTCTTAACTCACTCTAAAAGTATCAGGAGGCAAAGAACCTCGTTTTAAGGGGGTGTCACCCCTGATTTTCACCGCTCGTGAGAGGGGGGAGAAGATTAAAGAAGCTAGCGGGGCTTACTGGTGCGGCGGGGCGACCGCTTTTGGCCGGAGAAGTAGTCGGGTGCTTCAATGTGGAACAACACACTCAGCTTGTGGTCGGCAAAACGTGTCATTATACGGCTGTCTATATCCTCAGCGGGACAGTTTGTCGTAATCACGGTTGCCAGTCGGGCGTTGTAGCGGTGATTGATGACCTGATAGAGCTTCTCCTGGGCCCAAGGCGTGGTCGTCTGTGCTCCCAGGTCGTCAAGAACAAGTAGAGGGGCGTTCTTGACGCTCTCGAAAAGCTGGTCGTAGGAGACCTTGCTTTCCGGACTGAAGGTGGAACGCAGGTGGTCGAGAAAATCGGGGACGACGATGAACAGGGCTGGCTTTCCGTGCTGATAGCGGTAGTTGACAATGGCGGCGGCCAGGTGGGTCTTACCGCAGCCGTTAGCACCCTGAAACACCAGCCACCCGTCCGGTTCTGTGGCGAAGTCTACCGCCAGCCGATAGGCCTTTTCCAGGTTCTGACGCTCATCCAACGACAGGTTGCGTCGTTTCCAGTCGAAGTTATCGAATGTCATCCCCTTCTGAAGTTCGAACTCAGGTGCCCAGCCCCAGGTAGACAATGCCGAGGGTCTGGAGCCGGTAATTTGCACCTGGCAGAAGTCGGCATCGGACAGGCGTGTCTGCATTCTCTCTTCGAGTTCTTCGATTGGGGTAACGGTGACGATTACGGTCGGGAACCGGTTGGTGAATCGGTGGTTCAGCAACTGCTCCAGCTTTTCCTTTGCCCAGGGTGTGCCGGACTGAGCGCCGAAATCATCCAGCACCAGTAGAGGGGCATTGCGTACCTGCTCGAAGAACTCATCGTAGGGTAGTTCGCTATTGGCATTGAAGCTGGAGCGGAGGTGGTCAAGGAGGTCGGCGGTGGTGATATAGAAGACGGGGCGATTGTCAGTAATGCACTGGTTGGCAATGGCGGCCGCCAGGTGGGTCTTGCCACTGCCGCTGGGACCGGCCAGTACCAGCCATCCGGAAGGGCGGTTGGCGAACTCGCGGACTGCTTTATAAGCACGACCGAACCGCTCACGGTCTAGAGGGTCGTGGCTGCGGCCTTCGGGTGACAGGCTATCGAAGGTGAAGCGGGTGAGAGGGCCGAGGTTGCTGTAGCTTTGCAGGCGAGACTGCCGTTTTCCGTCCGAGTCCTGCCTACTACAGCGACAGGGTATTACCCGACTGTAGTCCGGTTTTCCAGTTGGCAGGAGGGGGTGAATAAACCTGGCTCCTTTACAGATTGGGCATGGTTCCGGCTCTTCGTCTACGGCATCTGTGCCTGTGTCCGCCTTGGTCCCGGTCACATTGTGCAGGGATTGTCTTTTCAGTATATCGCTGATGTGTTCCATTTACTCTTATCTAGCGCTGGAAAAGGTGTCCGAATTTCTGCTGGCTGTATTTATCTCTGTCCGCTTTTCTGTTTCCTCGCTTGCCTTTTTCCTCACCCCTGCCTTCGTCTGCCCAGCGCTCCAGGATACGGGAGATGTAGCGCCAGCTTCGCTTGTTTAATTCGACGGCTTCCCCGATGGCGTCCTTAATCCAGCCTTCCGGATACAGCTTCTCGGCCTCGCGTAGCTCATCGGCTATCATCGGGGTGAGCATGCCGATATTCTCTTCGTACAGGGTGAAGATGTTGGGCGATTCTTCGGGTCCGGTTTCAGCCGCCGGTCTGGCTGCTTTCAGACCGCTAAGGGCGAACTCGCCGTTCTGAATCCTGGTCATGACCTGCCTATCAGCCTCACTGTTTAGGAAATAGACCTCCTCCGGTCTATCTTTGGTACTGAGCACTAATTGAAGAAAGGTCCCGCGCTCAATCGCCATGTCGAGGCCGTGTCGCAATACCTCCCTTGGTTCGCCCTCCTGTTTGAGGTCGGTCATAAGGCTGGCATCTCCCAGCAGCTCGTCATAGGTGACAAACCGTGGGTAGCCACGCTTGCGGTACAACGCTGCCAAGAGGTGCAGGGTAACCTTCAACTCGGTAATGTCGCTTATTTGCGGCATCAGGCTGTTGATGAAGAGGTTGGGTACCGGGGTAAACTCCATTCTTGCCGGGAAACCATTGAATTTTTTCATAGCAGGGTAGGTTCCTGGCTGGCGATATTCTCGAATTTGGCCATTCTCGGGACGAAGCGCAGGCTCAGTTCTCCGGTCGGGCCGTTACGGTGCTTGGCGATTATCACCTGTGCAATTCCTTCGGGGTACTCTTCCTCCGGGTGCTGTATACGCCACTCGTCCTCGGTATAGTAGTAGTCGTCCCGATAGATAAAGGTGACCACATCGGCGTCCTGCTCGATGCTGCCGCTCTCACGCAGGTCGGAGAGCTGGGGCCTGTGTGAAGCCCGCCACTCCACGGCCCGGCTGAGCTGGGATACGGCGACCACCGGTACGTTGAGCTCACGGGCCAGGGCCTTCAGCGAGCGGGAGATATAGCTAATCTCCTGGACACGGTTCTCACCCCGGATGCCTTCTCCCTGCATCAGCTGCAGGTAGTCGATAATTATCAGGTCGACGCCGTGTTCGTAGTAAAGGCGCCTCGCCTTGCTGCGCATCTCGACAACCCGTAACATGGGCGAGTCGTCGAGATATATCGGTGCCTCGGAAAGGATGCCGATGGCGTTCATCAGCCTTCTTTCGTCGGCTTCGGTCTGGCTCTCGAAGCGGAGTTTCCTCAAATTAACACCTGATTCACTGGAGAGCAGGCGCTGCACCAGCGAGTCCCGCGACATCTCCAGGCTGAACAGGGCGACGCACGCACCCTGCTCCACGGCAGCGTTCCGTGCGATGTTGAGCGCCAGACTGGTCTTTCCCATACTCGGTCTGCCGGCGATGATTACCAGGTCAGAGCGTTGAAAACCGTCAAGAAACTCGTCCAGACCGGTAAAGCCGGACATTACCTGGGCAATGGGCTCATGCCCTTCAACGGCTGCTGGTGGTGTCTCGAAATAGCGGTCAAGTACGTATTTGATATGGACGAAGTCGGTCGAACCACGGGCACTGCGCAGGTGATAGAGGGCTTCTTCGGCCTGGCTCAGTGCAGTATTAATGTCGGGGTCGGCTTTGTAACCGATGTCTGATATCTTCTCGGCGGCAGCGATTAGCTGCCGCATCACTGACAGGCGGTAGACAATCCGGGCATAGTGCTCGACATCCAGTGATGTCGGGACGATGGATATCAGGTGAGAGAGGTAGGCGACTCCGCCGCACGTTTCCAGCTTCCCCAGTCTCTCTAACTCCTGGGCTACCGTTATCTGGTTGATGGCTTCGTCACGCTCATAGAGCGAAAAACAGGCGCGGTATATCCACCGGTTCGGTTCGCTATAGAAGTCATCAGGGCGGAGCATGGTGGCTATCTCGTAGATGGCCTTGCTGTCTATCAGCAGCGAGCCGCTGACAGCTTCTTCGGCATTGATATCGTGCGGTGGCAACTGTTGATTACTTACCACGGTAAGCTCCTCCTCAGGACTCTTCCCCGGTTACTGTCACCGTTATATTGGGTACGATGTCTTTGGTCAGCCTGATGGGTATCTCATGGCTTCCCAGTTCCCGTATTGGGTTTTCCAGCTCAATCTTCCGCTTGTCCACGGTTACCCCCAAGGCCTTTTCAAGCTCGGCAATGATGTCGCCCGTGGTGATTGAGCCGTAGAGGCGCTCGTTCGCTCCGACCCGTGCTGTGATAACAATCTCTTTTCCATCCAGCTGGCCGGCCAGCTCCATCATCTCCGCCTCGTTCTGGGCAGCCTGGCGTGCCCTGGCCCTGACCTGTGCCTCGATGGCGTTCATCATCTTGGGGTCGGCCTGGGCGGCCAGCTTGCGCGGTAGCAGGAAATTCCTGGCGTAGCCGTCAGCTACCTCCTTCATCTCCCCGGCCCGGGCTACATTAGGGACGTCCTGCAGGAATACAACCTTCATAAGCTCTGCCTCATGTCTGTAATACTGGTGCCATTATAAGACACCCACTGGTTGGGGGGTCAAGAGAGTTATCTAAAGACTTATCAAAAATCGGTGAGGTATCTTTCGACGTATATGGCGGCGGTAGCCCCGTCCCCGGCGGCGGTTATTGCCTGCCTGCCGGAGTTCTGGCGGATGTCCCCCGCAGCAAAGACACCGGCTATCCCGGTCTCCATCTTCTCGTTGGTGATGATATGGCCAACCTCGTCCAGTGCAAGAAGGCCTTTCAGATAGCCAGTATCCGGCCGGAAGCCGATAGAAACGAAGAGCCCGGCGACCTCTAAGTCCGAGTGCTGGTCGGTCTTCACATTGCGCAATCTGAGACCCTGGACAAAGTCCTTACCATCGATTCTCACAACGACGCTGTCCCAGGCGAAATCAATCTTCGGCTCGGCGAAGGCCTTCTCCTGCAGGATTTTAGTGGCGCGTAGCTGGTCACGGCGATGTATCACAGTCACCTTCGAGGCCATTTTGGCAAGGTGCAGAGCCTCGGTGATAGCGGCATTGCCACCACCGGCTACGGCTACCGGTTGGTCGCGGAAGAAGGCGGCATCACAGGTAGCGCAGTAGGAAACGCCCTTGCCGGTAAACTCCTCCTCACCGGGGACTCCCAGTTTTTGCCGCTCCGAGCCGCCGGCGAGAATTACCGCCCTCGCGCTGAAGTCACCCTCGGTGGTCCTGACCACCTTCAGTTCTCCCTGAATCTCAAGTCCGGTAACCTCAGCGAGGATAGTCTCCAGTCCGAACCTGGTTGCCTGACTATGCATATGCTGACCGAGGTCGATACCAGAGATACCGTCGGGAAAACCGGGGAAATTTTCGACCCACTCGGCGTTAGTTATCTGGCCGCCGAGAAGCCCTTTCTCGATGAGCAGGCTATCCAGTCGGGAGCGTGCGGTGTAAATCCCGGCGGTCAGCCCGGCCGGTCCGCCACCAACGATAACAACGTCACGAGGGTGATTGTCCTTCGGCATTACGTCTCGAGCTCCATTTCCGCCTCAACGACGTCGACCATCTGGCGGGTATCGAATTGTCCGGCAATCCTGAGCTGGCCGTTAATCAGCAGCAGGGGCACCGACAGGCCCTTCTCTCTGATTGTCTGGTGCCACTGTGCTGCCGGGTGGTCAGGTGTCGTCCTGGACAGGTCAGTATACTCCAAATGCGCTTCTATTCCAAAACGGTTACTGATTTGCCGCTTGGCCAGTTCAATCGCTTCCGGTGATGACCAATCCGTTCCGCAATCAGCAATACAGTCCCTGCGGCTGGTATCGTCTATGATAGCTATCTCCATATTGGCTCCGCTCGATACCTGTTATTCCTCGGTTTCGGCTTTAGCGGAGTTTGTCGCTTGGAAGGAGCCGGTCGCAGTTTGTTCCCTTATCATCTGGCAGACATCGTGGTCGACACTCTGTTTGGCGAGGCCGATGGCGTTTCTTATTGCCTTGGCCTGGCTACGCCCGTGGGCGATGATGACATCGCCGTTCACACCAAGCAGACATGCCCCGCCAGATTCACGGTAGTCAATCCGCTTGATTAGCGAGCCAAGGCCGGTCTCGAAGACCTGGTGACCCGACTCCATGCGGTGGCTACCGGCGAACACCTGGCCGACGTTACGTAGTTTGAGGAAGGTGTCGCCCAGTGCTTCGAGCGTTTTGAGCACGATGTTTCCTGTGAAGCCATCGGTGACGATAACATCGGCGATTCCCCTGACGATAGCGTGCCCTTCGACGTTACCGACGAAATTGAGGTCTGTTCTCTTGAGGAGGCTATGTGTCTCTCGTGTAAGACGGTTGCCCTTAGTCTCCTCCTCGCCGTTACTGAGCAGGGCGATACGGGGAGACTGGATGCCGAGGACCTCGCGGGTATAGATAGCGCCCAGGTGGGCGAACTGGACGAGGTGGGCTGGACGGCAGTTGGCATTGGCACCGGAATCAATCAGGAGTACGGGTGAGGCTGCGTTGACGCTGATGATGCTGCCAATAGCCGGACGCTCAATCCCCTCGATTCTACCCAGGTTGGCCAGTGCCGAGTACAGTACCGCACCAGTATTACCAGCCGATACGAAGGCGGATGCCTCTCCTGCTCTGACGAGATTGATACCAACCGCGATTGATGAATCGGGTTTACTCTGTACTGCTTCGATTGGTGATTCGTCGTCCTCGATTACCTGGCTGGCATCAACGATAGTCATTTCCAGTTTCTTCAGGTAGCGGCTTGCCTGCACATAGAGGATATCCTTCCTGCCTACCAGAGTGATATTAACGTTATAGTCCTGGGCTGCCTTGACGGCTCCCTTTACTATTTCGTGGGGGGCGTATTCCCCACCGGCAGCATCAATGGCGATGTTCACTTGCTTTCCTCACTCAATTGCAACTGTGTAGTCGGCACCCTTTCCCACATGTCGCAGCGCCCCCCCCAGCGGGCGAGTGCGTGGCCGTCCTGGGAAATCTCGGCAACCTCGCAGTGATTGGGGCAGGCCTTGCATTCAAACGAAGAGGTGTGATATTTCACCTCGCTCTGGTCGAAGCCTCTGAACTGGCTGGCGGTTTTGCTGGCTGCCATATCCTCATGTACCAGCAGAGCTGCCCCGATGGCCCCCATGACCTCGTGGTGGGGCGGCACAATAACCTCGATATCAATCTCTTCACGAAATGCCCTGATGATTGCCTGGTTGAAGGCGACCCCGCCCTGAAAGACGATGGGGGCGGCGATTTCCTTGCCCAGACAAACATTACCGAGGTAGTTGCGCACCAGAGCCTGACAGAGACCGTAGAGGATATCTTCGACGCTGTGTCCCATCTGTTGCTTGTGGACCATGTCCGACTCAGCAAATACGGTACAACGTCCCGCAATACGCACCGGCGTCCGACTGGTCAGCGCCCGTTGACTCAATTCCTGAATGCTCATGTCAAGTCGCAGGGCCTGGTGGTCGAGAAAGCTGCCCGTGCCGGCGGCACAGACGGTGTTCATCGCAAAATCGATAACGATACCGTCACGAACGACGGTCAGTTTGCTGTCCTGCCCGCCGATTTCAATAATTGTCTGCACATCCGGGTAGTAGTGCAGGGCGGCTACGGCATGTGTGGTTATCTCATTCTTGACAAGGTCGGCACCGACAATGACACCTGCCAGATACCGTGCGCTACCCGTGGTTGCCACGCCGCCGATATCAACATCTTCCGGTAGCTGCCTCCTGATTTCACGCAGTCCCTGCTGTACCGCCTCAATCGGCTTGCCTTGGGTCAGCAGATAAACGTGGCTGACAAGCTCATCGCTCTCATTCAGTAGAGCCAGCTTGGTGGTCACAGAACCGACATCAACTCCGAGGTAGGTTTTCAAATTCTCTCCCTAGACGGTAACTCTCTGTTTGTTATTACGTGACCGGCGCTTCCTCTCCAGCAGGTCAACGAAGGCTTCCAGTCTGGTGAGCACACCAGCCTTGGCTATCTGCTCATCACAGAGTATCGTCAGCACTGGTATATTCTCCTTGGTTGAGGGCATTATATTTTCGGCGATAATCTCCGGCATACAGGTAAAGGGTGCCAGATGAACAAGCCCATCATACTCCTTGGCGTGAAGCACCTTCTCCCCGACAGATTCCCAGCCGTCGCCACCGATGTCACGTTTCAGATACGGGCGGGCTGCTTTTTGAATCCGGCTTTTCTCATTTATGCCGAAGGGATTAAGGAAAAAGGTAAACTTGGTCCACCCCGATATAAAGGTTGCCCGTCTCACCTCCACACCCAGCTTGCCCAGTTCGCGCTCGATATCGAAGCTAGAGAACGGCTCCAGTAAGACGTAGAACTCGCCGGTAACCCCGACAATAAGTGGGTTGGCTTGCTGGTTTATGGGTACCTGATTCAATTGCTCGTAGTAGTCCGCCCTCACCCTTTTCAGAGTATCATAATCGTCGGCATTGTCAATAGCGTTGATTGCCCTCGTGTATATCTGGTTGACTGTACCCTGTACCAGTTCTACGGGGCGAATCTTCTGTACCGTACGCTCTATTTGGTCGATGGTGTTCAGCTTGGCCATCCCGAAGCGGAAGGCAGACAGAATACGCCGCCAGGGTGAGTCGTTTGATATACGTTTAATAATGTCGAGTATGCCGAGGAACTTGCGGTCCGAGACGCCCAGCTGGATTACTTCGATATCGTATCCTAAATTTTGGAGTATCTGCTCCTGGACACGTGTATAATATCCCAGGCGGCAAATTCCATAGCCTCCAGGCACGAGCAGCGTATTTGCCCCCATTTCCGCGGACTCAATCATGTTGCCGAGCGTCATCTTGAAGGGGATGCACAGCCCTTCGGGGGAGTAGCGTGAGCCAAGGGAGAGCGTGCGCTGGTTGTTAACCGGCGGTATGACATAGTCGACTCCCAGCTGCTCAAACACAGCCCGGCACGGGACGTAGAGGTTGCCCATGTGTGGTAAACTCACACGCATACTGTCTCGCCTCTCTGCTTGCGGCGATAAATCATGTCCATGAACGCCTCCAAACGGGTAATGATGCCCGTCTCGGAGGTGTGCTCCTCCAGGGTCAGGCACATGAAGGGGGTGGTCTTCTGTCTGGTGGCCTGGCGGTGGACCATGTCCATCATCAGTGAGTCCGGTCCACAGCCAAATGCCATAATACCGATAATACCGTCGACACCACCTTCCAGATAGTGTCCGCCGGCACCGACAACCTCTTCCTCGTATGTCCAGTAGGCTTTGCCCACCAGTTTGTTCACCGCGGCTTCGGTTACGTGGCCGGGGAGCATTTCGGGGGTCACCACCGCAACATCATACTGCTGCAGGCGTTGAATCAGCTGGTAGTTAATGTGCTCATCGTAGAGCAGATAGGCATGCCCGATAAGGCCAATGGTGGCCTGAGGTAAGTCAGTGTAGTCAAGTGCCGATTCGGGTGCTTGTGTTGTACTGGTTATATTATCTATCGCCTGTGGCGGCGTCAGCCCGTGGCGACACATCAGCTCACGATATTCCAGATAAGCCTGCCAGGCGACATTAGCTGCCTCCCTGACCTTGAGAGGATTCCAGGAAAAGTGACGTCCCAGTCTGTATATATCCCTATAGAGTCGGCCTTTGCCCTGATTGATGTCAATCTCTATCTCCAGTATCGGCGGTGCTTCGCGAACGACCGCCCTGGTCATGTCCGGCAGCCCGAGAAACTTGGAGCAGTTGTAGGACTTCCTCTTGAGGCTGCGGACAACCGGAATGAAGATGCAGTCGCAGTTGCCCACCAGCGAGATAACGTGGCCTGTGAAGACCTTTACCGGCAGGCAGGTATCCGCTACCACGCGGGCAGCACCTTCGGCGAGTGTTTTTCGGGTGGTTGGCGCTGAAACGACTACCTCCACCCCCAGATGCTCGAAGAAGGTCTTCCACATGGGGTAGTACTGGTAGTAGAGAAGTGCCCGGGGTATGCCTACCGTGGTCATGTTCCTCCTTTGAACTCTTCCTTGATTTCAGCCAGAGTATCCGGACTGCTCAGTAAATCGACGGCCGTCATTGCCAGTGCCTTTGCAGCGTCGCAGAGACCGTCAATGGCTGCCTCGGAGGTAACGGCAGCGGCGAATTCAGGAGAGTGCAGCAGTGTCCCTCTGGGCGCGACGGCTACATTGGCGTGTATGGCAGGCACTATCTGGCTGACGTTACCCATATCAGTACTGCCAAAGTTGCTGCCACCGGTCATTTCTACAGAGCGCCCTACTGCCTGCATATTATCGATATATAGCCGGGCGAGTACCGTGTTGTTACGCATCGGGGCATAGCGTGACGCGTCCCATTTGTACTGCAGCCTGGCACCGGTGGCGGTGGCAGCCCCCTTGAAGCAGTCGAGGACCTTGTGTTTTACCTCCTCAAGGTAGTCATCCTCCGCGGCACGGACGATGAATTCACCGGCACTGTGGTCGGGGACGACATTGGAGGCCTGCCCGCCGTCGGTGATAATACCATGGACGCGGGCACTACTCCTGATGTGCTGGCGTAGCGAGTTGATGGCGTTGAAGGACTGTATCATGGCTTCGAGGGCATTGATACCCATCTCAGGTCGGGCGGCGGCATGAGCTGCCTGGCCGAAGAACTCGATATACAGGTTCTGGCAGGCAAGAGCACCGGTGGTGGCGGTGTTGCTGGTCCCGGAGTGTACCATCATGGCAACATCTAGGTCATTAAAGGCCCCTCTTTTTGCCATGATTGCTTTGCCGGCGTATAGCTCCTCAGCTGGTGTGCCAATAACCGTGATAGAGCCCGGGTACTGGTCGACGGCCAACTTGGCGGCCACCGCCGCACCGACGGATATGGTACCGCTGATATTGTGACCGCAGGCATGACCAACGCCAGGCAGGGCATCGTACTCGGCAATAAAGGCAACTGTCGGTCGGCCCTTGCCATAGCTTGCCCGAAAAGCGGTGGGCAGTCGGCAGATGCCCCGTTTCACGGAAAAGCCGTTTTCCTCAAGGAATTCAGTAAGCCAGGCCGATGCCTTGACTTCCTGGAATCCCGGTTCCGGATTATCGTGGATATTCCTGGCAAGCTCGCTGAGCCGGTGGCGGTTCCTGTCTACCTGACTGCTTATGGAGATTTTTATCTTTTCGGCGTCCAAACTCTCCCTCGCCTTCACGATGATGTCAGGCTGAGTGTGATTGACATAATACTGTCAACCCACGTTTGATAGTAAGAGTGCTCTGGTTATCAGGGTTATTATAGCTCAGTGCAAATGCTTTTTCTAGCAGTGGATGAATGCATGAGAACGTCAGGTATCACTACTTATATGAGTAAGTACAACGACTTGCATATCAGCCCTGATTATGGTATACTTCATAGTTAACAAGTGGGTCTCGTCCCACTTGTTTTTCTTGGTGGAAAAATTAAACGGAGGCGTAGCTGAAAATGAAGAGCGAGTTCCTGCTCGCTATAACGCAGCTCTCGGCCGAGAAAAGGCTTCCCAGGGAAGTTATTCTTTCTGCGGTAGAATCGGCTTTGGCCTCGGCCTACCGGAAGGACAATTTTGCCCCTAACCAGAACATCGAGGTCAAGATAAATCCGGACACAGGAGCAGTCGAGGTATGGGCTGAAAAGATTGCCGTGGAGAAGCCGACTGATGACCGACGTGAGATATCGCTGAAAGACGCTCGGCGTATCAATCCAGACGTGCAGCTAGATGAGCCGGTGATGGTTGAGGCTACTCCGGCCAATGCTAGCAGAATCGCTGCTCAAACAACCAAGCAGGTCATTTTACAGCGCCTCCACGAGGCTGAGCACAGTGCTATCTTTGAGGAATACGCCGGCAAAGAAGGCGATATCGTAAACGGTGTTGTGCAGCGGGTTGAACCCAGGCAGGTGCTGATTGACCTGGGTCGGGCGGAGGCAATACTTCCTGCAGCTGAACAGATGCCCAATGAGCGCTATCGGATTGGCCAGCGACTAAAGGTCATCCTTCTCGAGGTGGTCCGTACTAACAAGGGCCCGAGAGTAATCGTATCCCGTTCCCATCCCGACCTGATTCGTCGTCTCTTTGAGATAGAGGTTCCGGAAGTCTTCAATGGCGCTGTGGAAATCAAGTCGGTTGCCAGAGAAGCGGGATACCGAAGCAAGGTAGCCGTGGCGGCCCGCCAGGAGGGCATTGACCCGGTGGGCTGTTGCGTCGGTCTGCGCGGTATCAGGATACAGAATATCGTCAATGAGCTAAATTGCGAGAAGATAGATGTCGTCCTGTGGAATCCGGATGTTGCTGCCTTTATTGCAAGTGCTCTGAGCCCTGCCCAGATATTAAAGGTAGAATTAGATGAGGACGAGGGCGTCGCTATTGTGGTGGTTCCCGACAAGCAGCTTTCGCTGGCAATTGGTAAGGAGGGACAGAACGCCAGGTTATCCGCGAAGCTGGCCGGTTGGCGAATTGACATTAAGTCTGCCTCCATATATGAGGAAGAGCAGGCAGAGCGTGAGAAGGAGAAAGCAGAACGAGCGTTGGCCGGTGAGGAAGCAGAGGAAGTAGCCGGTGAGGAAGCGGAAGAAAAAGTTGAGGAGGTAGTCGAGGAGGAGGTAATAGAGGTCCTGCCGAGAATTGAGGTCGGGGTGCAGCCCGAGGCTGAAGAAGAGGAAGCGGTTACCGAGAAGCTTCCCGCCGAAATACCGGTCGAGGTAGAACCCCTGGAACTGGAGACCGTTGAGGAGCCCGAAAAGGAACCGGTTGCTGAGGAAATCGAGGAATACGTTCCGACTGTGCCATTTGAGATGCCGGCTTTTCCTGAGACTTCTGAGCTACGATTTGCCGAGGATATTGCCGGATTCGGTCCCAAACAGTCCAAGAAGAAGAGGAAGAAGAAGGGTGGCCAGGGTAAAGAAATTGATAGTGAAGGCGTCCGGCTGAAGAGAGTGCGTCGACAAGAGGTATCAACCGATGACGAAGACGAGTTCTGATAATCCCCGTGTTCGCACTAAGCACATGCCGCAGAGGACATGCCTGGCCTGCCGTCAGGTGAAACCCAAGCGTGAGTTGGTGCGTCTGGTACGGGTGGCCGATGGTGGTATAGAGATAGACCCCGGCGGGAAAAAGGCAGGTCGTGGTGCCTACCTGTGTGGACGACCTGAGTGCTGGGAGATTGGACTGAAGGGCGGTCGACTGGAGCATGCTTTGAAGACTAAGCTCACCGGGCCTGACCGCCAGCAACTCGGTGAATACGTGAAAGGTATGCTGCAAGGAGTCAGTTAGTGGTCAGTTCTGGGAAACAGCCTGAGGTTAAGCCTGCAGACGGGCGGGCTGGTGACGGCGCGTCATCACCAAAGGCGCGTGTCGTTGAGATTGACTCTACGGTAAGTGTCAAGCAATTAGCCGAGCTCCTGCAGGCCAGCCCGGTCGATACAATCAAGCATTTGATGCGACGGGGTGTGATGGCTAATGTCAACCAGTTTATTGACTACGATATTGCCGCCGTAATAGCCGTGGATTATGGCTATCAACCGCGATTGAAACCGGAAGCAGGTAAGAAAGGGAGTCGCATCACTGAAGCCAGGAAGAAGCGACAGTTGCGACAGGCCGGCGAGCAGGGCGGCCTTCAGACACGTCCGCCGGTTGTTACCATCATGGGGCATGTCAATCATGGCAAGACGCGGTTACTTGATGCTATCAGACAGACTAATGTTATGGAACAGGAAGCCGGCGGAATCACCCAGCATATCGGTGCCTATCAGGTGGAGATAAAAGGAGAGAAGATTACGTTTCTGGATACACCTGGCCATGAGGCCTTTACCGCAATGCGGGCGCGGGGTGCACAGGTAACTGATATTACGATACTGGTGGTTGCTGCCGATGACGGTGTCATGCCTCAGACACTGGAGGCGATTGACCACGCCAGGGCAGCCGGGGTGCCGATTATGGTTGCTATCAACAAGATTGATAAAGCGGATGCTAACCCGGACCTGGTGAAACAGCAGTTGGCGGATGCCGGTCTCCTTATTGAAGAATGGGGTGGCGATACCGTCTGTGTGGAGATATCAGCGAGAGAAAAGATAGGTATTGATAACCTCCTGGAGAACCTCATGGTCGTTGCCGAGGTGGAAGACCTTAAAGCAGACCCGTCACGACCGGCCGAAGGGGTGGCTATCGAAGCAGAGATGGATAAGACACAGGGGCCACTGTGCACCGTCCTGGTCCACTCCGGTACTCTCAAAGTGGGTGATGTTGTGGTCGTCGGTGAGACCTCGGGACGTCTGAAGGCCATGTTCAATGATGCCGGTAAGCGGGTACGGCGTGCCGGCCCTTCTGACCCGGTGGTGCTGCTTGGCATGAACAGTGTACCTCAGGTGGGTGACCTGATGACGGCCGTCTCCAACGAACGCGAAGCACAAGCCCTGATTGACAGGCACAGAGACGAGATGGAACGGGAGAGGACTGTTTCTAAGGGGATAAGCCTGAGCAACGTTTTTGACCAGGTGAGTGCTGGTCAGGTAAAGGAACTTAATATCATTCTCAAGGTTGATGTGCAGGGTAGCATCGAACCGATAAAGACGTCCCTAGAACAGATACCACAGGAGGGGGTAAAGGTTGCGGTCATACACAGTGGTGCTGGTAACATCACCGAGAGCGATGTGATGCTAGCTATCGCTTCTAAGGGGCTTATTATTGGCTTTAGCACAGGTTCAGAACCAGGAGCGCGGCGGATGGCTGAAGTCGAGGGCATCAGTATTCGCTACTACGATGTTATATATAATCTGATTGATGACGTCAATAAGGCGCTTCAGGGTATGCTCGAGCCGACCATGGTAGAGGTCGTTGAGGGCCGGGCAGAGGTCAGAGAGGTGTTTCCGTCGGGCAAACGGGCCAAGGTGGCCGGTGTCTACGTGAATGAAGGAAAAGTCACCCGGGGTAGTTCTGTACGGGTTCTACGTCGGGGAGAGCAGATACATGAGTCCGTTGTCAACAGTTTACGACGTTTCAAGGACGATGTCAGGGAGGTTGCCACTGGCTTCGAGTGTGGTGTCGGCGTGCAGGGCTTTAATGACTTTGAGGTGGGTGATATCCTGGAGTTCTTCCGGATCGAAGAAGCCGCCTAGGAGGAAGTCATGTCACATCATATCGAGAGGGTTAACAGCCTTATACGTCATGAGATAAGTGAGCTACTTCAGCGTCAGGTGAAAGACCCGAGACTGGGCAATTTTATTACAATAACCGCCGTCGATACTTCCTCCGATATGAGACACGCCAAGGTCTATGTTAGCCGGCTGGAGGGACAGGAAGAAAAAAAGGAGACGCTGGGAGTGCTAGCTTCGGCTGCAGGCTTCTTCCGCAAGGAACTGGCGACGCGCCTCAAACTGCGGCGTGTTCCCGAGTTGGATTTCCAGTGGGACGATTCTATTGAGCGTGGGGACCACCTCTTGCGGCTGATTGACAAAGTTAGCTCAGAGCATGAACCGTAGCTGTTAAGCCCGTTTTACATAAAAAGACTGTTCAGGAAGAACAGAGCTCATGAAATTCTCACCATTGTTAGGGAAGATACCGGATTACCCTTTCCGCAAAGTAGGCAGGATTTCCCGGGAAGTCGAACAGAGAGACGGTATCAATGTCATCAATGCCAGAATCGGGATTCCTGATAGGGAGGCACCAAGGGCTGTCAAGGAAGCCATGTCCAGGTTCATCCTCGCTGATAATTCTACCCTCGGCTATCCCTGCGATAGCCACCCCGAAAGGGGCATACCGGAACTGATTGAAGCCATCATTGAAGACTATCATCGGAAATATTCTGTCAAGCTGCGACCTGAAAGCATTGTCGTTACTGGCTGGAATAAAGAAGTCCTGTACAACATGGTTAGGCTATTTGAGCAGGGGATGGTATACATACCTGACCCTGTATACCCCGTCTACGAACCTGCGTCTGTGTTGACCAATCACAACGTAAAAAGGGTCAGGGCTTCAGCAGCAACCGGATGGCTCCCTGAGTTCAGGTTTAACGAGGGTACTTCGGGTCGGTCTGAGAGACCTGTGGCGTTCTATTTATGCGACCCTAATAACCCGACCGGTAGCGTAGCCGACCGCGATTTCTACCTGTCTTTGCTGGAGGAGATGAAGTCTGCGGATGTCACCGGTATTTTCGATAAAGCCTATAAAGACTACGTGTTCGATAATGTCACCAGACCGGTATCCATAACTCAAGTTCCGGGATTGATTGATCGTGGTTTTGAAATAGTGTCTTTTTCCAAGCATTTCAATTTTGTGGGAATAGGTTTGGGTTGGATTGTCAGTAGTGAAGAAAACATTAACCGGTGGCTAAAGCTGTCCAGCCAGTACAGCCAGGGCGTGGAATGGTACAAGCAGAAAGCAGGTGTCGAAGCGCTGACAAACCCGGCCGTCAAGGCGGAAATGCAGGAATACTTTAAAGAGCTTAAAGAGAGAAGAGACGTTTTCACCGAAGGCCTGCTTGGTCTCGGACTAAGAGTCGAAATTCCCAAAGCTACGCCTTATCTCTGGATTCAGGTTCCCGAAGGCTACAGTGACGAGGATTTCGCGCTAAATACGTTGATAGATAAAGCACATGTCGCCTTTATGCCCGGTTCCTATTTCGGGGAGAACGGGCGAGGTTATATGAGAGCCACCCTGTTTCTTTCGAAAGCCGAAATCGCAGAAGCCCTTGACCGCATACAAAAAGTGAAATCCTGGTGATATTAGCGCGAAAATGCCAGGTATATGACGGAGCCGGCTTTGGACGGTGTACTGAACATCAATAAGCCCCGTGGTAAGACCTCCTTTGATATTGTTGCTATTGTGCGGCGATTGTCTGGCGGACGGCGGGTCGGGCATGCCGGCGCACTTGACCCTGAGGCTACCGGTGTCCTGCTGGTCTGCCTTGGCAAAGCAACCCGGATTGTTGAGTTCCTGATGGATACCACCAAGACCTACCGTGCCGGGGTTGAACTTGGCATTACCACGGATACCTATGATGCTGCCGGTAAGATTACCCAACGGGGCGACATCTCCGGGATAGACCGGCAGCGCATAGAGGCAGCCTTCAGTTCCTTTCGGGGCCGAATCATGCAAGTCCCGCCCATGTACAGTGCCGTGAAGCATAACGGCCGGCCTCTCTATGAGTTGGCCCGGGCCGGTAAAACTGTAGAGAGAGAGGGTCGTCCTATCGAGATTCACAGCCTGGAATTGCTGGAATGGCAGGCGCCGGTGGTAACTATTGAGGTTGTTTGTGGAAAGGGTACCTATATTCGTTCACTGGCACATGACCTCGGGCAGGTTCTTGGCTGTGGGGCGATGTTGCGGAATCTTACTCGTCTACGTTGCGGTCTCTTCAGCATTGAGGACTCGGTGTCTTTGCCAGAGCTGGAAGACGCCTTTAGTCACGGACGCTGGCAGAAATACCTTTATTCAATCGATAGCGTGCTTTCCCACTGGAAGGCCGTGACTGTGGGTGACGAGACGGCACGGGCTATCAGGAACGGCCAGTCGGTGGAATTGGACGGTGAGGCGGATAATGATGATAAGGTATCCTCAACACTGTCCTCCGACAGCCGTTGCCTTGCCCATACCAGTGACGGCAGTCTGCTGGCACTGATGCATTTTAAGCCGGAACTGGGGCGGTGGCAGCCGGACAAGGTTTTCCAGTAGTCTGTTTCTGTTTTCCTCCTGTAGCAGTAACAAGGCTTGACAGTGCAGCTACGATGTGATAGTTATATAGGTTGTTGTTTCCCGAATGAGGGTCCCCCGCTACGAACTGTCACGACACCAGTTTGCGTTTTCCTTGGAGTGTGGATAACGGGGGTGGAAACTGCCTGAAGAAGGAAGGACGAGTAGCCAAGACATCACGGAGTCGCCCCGGCGGCGCCGGATGCGGAGGCGAGGTCCGGGTTACTGATGAAGATAGCACTGGTTGCTCCTTATGATTTCGCTCATCCGGGCGGGGTAACCAATCACATCTCCGCTCTTGACCGCGAGTATACCCAGTTAGGCTACGATGTAAGGATTATCTCTCCCGCGTCCAGACCCGTTACGGATTTCGGTGACAGGTTCATCCCTATCGGCAGACCTTTTCCTATTCCTAGTAGCGAGTCGATAATTCGCGTGCCTATCTCGCTGCACCTCGCCCCTGCTATCAAAAAGGTAGTCGCCAGGGAAAAGTTCGACCTTGTTCACCTTCATGAGCCCTTCATGCCAATGCTATGTAGTGCCGTACTCAGGTTCTCAGATGCGGTTAATGTGGGGACCTTTCACGCCGCTGAAGGAAGGCCGGGCTATAACTGGGGAAGACCCATCAGTACCTGGATGATTCGCCAGCGGCTGCATAAGCTCCACGGTAAGATTGTCGTGTCACAGG
This sequence comes from Dehalococcoidia bacterium, assembly GCA_011171075.1. Taxonomy (GTDB): domain Bacteria; phylum Chloroflexota; class Dehalococcoidia; order Dehalococcoidales; family Fen-1064; genus W589. The sequence goes on from DUFD01000020.1 coordinate 18,732, forward strand.
CAGCCCTGGCATACCATAGCCGGTATATTCCAGGACCTTTTGAGATAATTCCTAACGGTGTTGATATAGAGCGTTTTTCTGATGATGTGGCCCCGTTTGAAGAGTACCTCGATGGTAAAAAGAATATCCTATTCGTAAGTCGACTTGAGTTTCGCAAGGGTCTGAACTATCTGCTTAACGCGTTTCTGCTGGTGAAGCGTGAGATGCCTGATGTGCGATTGCTCGTGGTCGGTCGCGGAACTAGATTGCGTCGGAGATACGAGCGGTGGGTCAGTAAGGTCGGCCTGGAGGATGTCGTGTTTGTTGGCTTTGCGTCTTATCAGGACTTACCTCGGTATTATAAAACAGCCGACATTTTTTCTGTTCCGGCGACGGGCCGTGAAAGCCAGGGGCTCATTCTGCTTGAGGCAATGGCGATGGGTAAGCCTGTTGTAGCCACCAGCATACCGGGTTATGCCGGCGTGATAAACCATGGCGAAGATGGTCTACTGGTGCCGCCACGCAACTATCACGAACTGGCCCAAGCTCTACTGACGCTGTTAAACAACGAAAAACTTTGCCAACAGATGGGGGCTAAGGGACAGGCTAAATCAAAGGATTACGATTGGAAGGTGGTTAGTCGCCGGTTGTTGGATTTCTATCAGAGGACAATCGACCAGGTTCGAGGAAGTAGCAGCTAATGACAACCTTAGATGGAGTCCGCAAGAGCCTGGCCTTCTATATTACCCAGCCGGTAGTAAATCTGCTGGCCAGGACCGGAATAACACCCAACATGGTAACCTGGTTCGGATTTCTCATCGCCGTTGGCGCTGGGGTGCTGGCTGGTATCGGACACCCGTTCGTCGCCGGATTTGTTGTGCTGGCCGGTGGTTTTTTTGATATTATTGACGGGGCACTGGCACGCAGCACGGGCCGTACCACCCGTTTCGGTGCCATTCTGGACTCTACCCTTGACCGTGCCGGTGAGGCTGTAGTCTTTATCGGTATTCTCGTCTATTATACGCGCGAACAGCCATCCACGGCAGGGGTGGTGGTGGTCGGGGTTGTCTGGCTGATGTCATTGCTGGTAAGCTATATCCGGGCCAGAGCCGAAGGAATGGGGATTCAGTGCGAGGTTGGGTTATTTACACGCGCCGAGAGGGTTATTCTTCTGGCGCTGGGTCTTTTACTCAGCCAGGTTGGCGATGCGCTGCTGATTATTCTGGCCATTATCGCGGCACTTAGCTTTCTCACTGTCGTTCAGAGGCTGCGCCATGTCTGGCGCCAAACGAGAACTGGATAAAGGGAGGGGGACAATGTCGGTTGTTGCTGTTGTCGGGTGCCAATGGGGTGATGAGGGGAAGGGTAAG
>DUFD01000021.1 GCA_011171075.1 Dehalococcoidia bacterium
ATTGGCAAAACAATACCGTAGATACCGAAACCAGCAGCTACCCCCAGCGCCGCCGCCGCCAGAATCGAGCCGGCGTATGACTCATAGAGGTCGGCACCCATACCGGCGACATCACCGACGTTATCACCGACGTTGTCCGCCAGAACGGCCGGATTTCTGGGGTCATCCTCAGGGATACCGGCTTCCACCTTACCAACCAGGTCAGAACCGACATCGGCGGCCTTGGTATAGATACCGCCACCGACACGGGCAAAAAGGGCCTGGGTACTGGCACCCATACCGAAGGTCAGCATGGTGACCGTTAATTCGTTTAGCTCCATGTGAACACCATTATTCAGCAAAAGGAACCATATGCATATGTCTAACAGAGCAAAGCCAACGACTACCAACCCCATGACGGCACCACTGCGGAAAGCAACCTGCAATGCCTTATTCAGGGACGTCCGAGCAGCCTGGGTAGTCCGGGCATTGGCATAGGTAGCCGTCTTCATACCCAGCCAGCCGCACAAGCCGGAGAAGAATCCGCCGGTCAGAAAGGCAAAAGGCAGCCACCCATTCTGCAACGGTGGTTTCACCACGAAGGCCAGAACCGCCAGTAGCACCGCCAGCACCACCAGGACAATAGCTACTACCGAGAACTGCCTTTTCAGGTAGGCATTGGCACCCTCGCGGACACCCTGAGCGATGAACTTCATCTCCTCGGTGCCTTCGGACTCACGCCTCATACCCCGGTAGAAAATAAAGGCGAATGCAAGGGCCAGGACAGACCCGACCGGAGCCAGATACCATAGCCCGGGAATACTCTCTTCCTCGCTAACATCAATACCATCGCCGTCCTGTGCTGCCGCCATGCCTCCACCCATAAAGAAGGACCCGGCCATAACCACGGCAAAGATAAGACCGAATCCCAGCAGCACCAGCGTCTTCTTGTTACGTATCGGGAAAAATCTCACTCTTTCTCCTCCTTCTCAATATCGTATTCCCGTAGCCGATTTTCCAGCTCACCCTGCCTGATGGTCAGGGTCAGGTCACTGCGCGTCCTCTCCAGAACGCCACGAACCATATCGGTGGCACGTCTCAAGCCACCGGTCAGTGCATCGGGATAGTCCATTGTAATCAGGATATTGTAGATATCGTCCATCGCCGCCAGGAATTCCTCCCCGCGTGACAGGTCGCCTTTCCTCATGCTATCCAGCAGGTAGCGCCTCAGCTCCCCGACAGCATCACCCAGCCCGTGCAGGTAGGCCACCGGCTCTACGCCCAGTTCTTCATAGCCCGGCGGCCGTTTCCCGTTGACCAGGGCAAGGACGACGTTACCTTCCACAAACTCCTTCTGGGCATCTCTAACGATGTTCATACGGCTGAGGTCATTTTCAACAGCCACAATCTTCTCAGCTTCACTAATGAGGTCGCGGGCCGATTTCAGCTGTGCCCCGGCCTCGTCCATTTCCTGGCGATGCACGGCGCGGATGGCGTTGCTGCAATGGCGAATGGCATCGCGACACAGGGGTAGCAGTCTCTCTCTGGCAGCATCCCTGGTCGACAGGGTTGCCCGAATGCTCTCGGCGATTTCGTCAAGGTTGTCGGTTAGTCTAGCCATCCTGCACCTCGATTTCATTTACTATCTGCCGGGCAGCCTCCTCCGGGGAGTCAGCACTGACCACTGCCCTTATCACAGCTATCGCATCAGCACCAGTCGCCATAACCTCGGCGGCATTGTCCCTGGTAATGCCTCCGATAGCCACCAGCGGTCTTGAGGTCGCCTGCCTGACCTGGCTGAGCATCTCCGGACCGACCACCACTGCCTTTGCTTTTGATGGTGTGGGGTACATCGAACCGACGGCAATGTAGTCGGCACCATCTGCTTCAGCAGCGACCGCCAGTTCGACACTGGTCACCGAGCGACCGAGAATCATATTTATCGGCAGCAGCTTACGGACCTCGGTACAGGGCAGGTCTTCCCGTCCGATATGCAGCCCATCCGCCCCGGCGGCTATTGCCAGTTCGAGATAGTCATTCATGATAAAGAGTACCCCGTTTTCATGGCAAAGTGCCGCCAGTTCACGCGCCAGCGCCAGAAGCTCATCTTTAGGCGTGGTCTTATCACGCAGCTGGATAACACTGGCACCACCGCGGATTACCTGCCTGGCCACCTCGATATGACTCCGGCCAACAAGCGAGGCGGTATCAAGAATGACGTAGAGCCCGCCGACACGCTCCGTTTTGTCCTGGCGCAGAATTCGACCAAACAGGTCTTGCTCAATCGTGTATAGCTGGAAGCGGGCGTGCTTGAACTTCTCTGAATCAAGGTGGGGAGCGACCTCCGGTAGCTTGGCAAGCTCCTCAAGTGTCCTCAGTTCCTCCTGTACTCTCCGGGCATTGGCGACAATGATGGTTGGCAGGTCTCGCTGCTTCTCTTCCCCGGGGACCTCGATATCAACACCGACATCACCGGCCGAGTCACGTGACTCAAGAAGCCGCTGGTAGAGAGACTCATCTAGCCGCACCAGTTCATGCCTCATTACCTTGAGCTGCTCGGTTACACCAGCCTCGCCCAGCAGTAAACGGGCTACGTCCTCAAGAAGGCGTAGCCCTTCGCCAATCCGGTTCCTGCTGGCGTCAATAATGCGGTATATGCGCGAAATCGCGTCCGAAGGAGTCATTTCTCAAACTCGCAACGGTTAATTCTATCATGGCTGACGCAACAGGGCAAGACTCTCCTCACTCCTCACCGACAGCGTTCTCGATAAGCTCAATTCTTGTCGGCTGTCCCCGGTTCAGTTCCACCACGACAACGTCGATTCGCCACTGCTCCGGCAGGTCATCATGTGCTTCGCGATAACGGGCTGCTGCCAGTCTCATCCTCTCCTTCTTGACAGGGGTTATTGACTCCTCCGGGATGCCGAATCGTCGGCTCTGCTTGGTCCTTACCTCAACAAAGGCAAGAGAGTCCCCATGCCGCGCCACGATGTCAATCTCACCCTCCGGACAGCGATAGTTGGTCTCGATAACCTGGTAGCCACGCTCGCGTAAGAACTCAGCCGCCAGTCTCTCCCCGAGGATACCGGTATCTCTTCTGCTCATACCATACTTTTGACCGGCTGGAAGGAACGACGGTGGATAGGACACGGCCCCAGCCTTTGCAGACAGCGAAAGTGTTCCGGGGTGCCGTACCCCTTGTGGTTCCGGAACCCATATCCTGGATAGACCTCGTCAAACCCAACCATGAGGTGGTCGCGGGTCACTTTGGCAACGATAGAGGCGCAGGCTATCGATAGACAAAGACCGTCGCCGTGAGTGATGGCCTTCTGCGGTAGCCTGACCTCGGGGAGCGACACGTAGTCGACTAATAGCGATTCCGCCGGAGGCTCTAGCTGACTTACCGCCTGCGCCATAGCCAATCGTGTCGACGCAACTATGCCACGCTTATCAATCAACAGAGAATCACACAATCCGACCCCAACACTCAGGGCCGTTTCGCAAATGTGCTGGTAGAGAAACTCGCGGGTGGCACCGGTCAACTGCTTGCTATCCCTTACCAGCCCCAGCCAGGGAGCGTTGAAATTCTGGGGTAAAATAACGGCGGCCGCAACTACCGGGCCGGCCAGCGGCCCCCGCCCGACCTCATCAATCCCGGCAACACGGAGGTAACCCTGTGCCGCCAGCATTCTCTCTTCAACCAATGTCGGCACTTCCCTTAAGTAGGCCAATCTCATACCCGCCAGAATAAATTATCAAACACCACTACCTCCGGCATTCCCCAGCAGCCGGCTCACCCTCTCCCAGATAATACCGGCTATTTTTTTCCTCGACTGTGCAGCATCTACCACCAGCCAGCGTCCTGGCTCAGCCTTGGCCAGCTTGAGATAGCCTTCACGCACTCTCCGGTGGAAGGACATGTCTTCCTGTTCGAAGCGGTCGCGCACACTGACTCCTTTGCGGGCAAACCCACCTTCCACCGGCATATCCAGCAGCACGGTCAGGTCAGGGACAAGCCCTCCGGTGGCAGTAGCGTTGATTTTCCAGACGACCTCCATGTCAAGACCGCGCCCGTATCCCTGATAGACAACCGTGGAATCTGTATACCGGTCACAGATAACAATCTTCCCACTCGCCAGTTCCGGGTGGATAACCTCATCCACAAGCTGAGCACGGGAAGCGTTGAATAAGAGAAGCTCGCTGAGGGGCGAAATATCAACCTCACGGGCCCACTTCAGCGTACGAGCGATTCTGTTACCGAGCGGCGTCCCTCCCGGCTCATGGAGGATTACTACCGGAATGTTCAGTCGGGCCAGCCTGTGGTGCAGAGCACGGGCCTGCACCGTTTTTCCACTACCTTCTCCACCCTCGAAAGTGATGAATAGAGACACTCAATAGCCACCTGCTAATGCTGGTGACAGTTTATCACGGCGGTGTTGTCGTGGCAAAGGGTAAAGTAAGTACAACTCAGTAAAACTCAGTCCTTTACCACGGCCAATCGATTCGCTCCCAGTTACCGTTGCTTGCGGCAGGATAACCGCCGAGGGTATACCATAGCTTCTTCTCTGCCGGACAGGCTACCATTGATTCTACAGTGGTGTACTCCTCGCCGCGCTGCTCTACCGAGTTATCCGCCAGAACCATTATCAGGTTGTCTGGCAGTTCCTCCCAGGCATTGCTGCAAACCAGCTCAATCAACCGTTCGAGGCGTCGTGCTGAACTTTCACTAATTTTGTCCGGTTCTGTACTGTCAGTGTGGTTCGTGGCACATAGCATGCCTTCCCCAGGGCCTCTCCTGACATAGTCCCGACAGGTGCATTCAAAAAGAGCAAACTCGTCAGTCTTACCATCGGCTACAAACCAGATTTCACCAGTGTCCCGGTCTACAGCATCCAGCAACTTCTCAACATCATGAATATTTGAGCAAGTCTCCAGGGCCTCAGGCAGTATAACGTATCCCGGGAAGTGAGCCCTGTCGGGTCGTGGCCTGTCCGATACCGGCAGATACTGGCTGTGTATCCACAGTTGCTCCCGGTTGATTCCAGAGACGGCAAACACATCGCCTTCCATGCCGAACGCTATCGTGGGAATACGACCATTTATCTCCTTAATCGCCACAAATCCGAAGGCCTCCGGGATCAGAAAATCGTTATTTCTTCCCACCCAGGCATGCCCATCGATTACATCTATGAAACCACTGCATCTGGCCTCCACGCACTGTTCAACCGCTATCCATTCAGCGACACGCTGCACAGGAATACCGGCTCCCTCTGCCAGTCCTTCTAACTCCTCCTGAAAACGTGCAGGCAGGCTACGAAATAGTCGTATGGACTCTGATTGCAGTCGGGCCTCATCCAGTACCTCAGAAGTGCGGGGGCGCCTTTGAATATAGTGAGAGATGTTTTCTTCGAGTCTCTTACCCAAGCGACGCCCTGCGGCTACCCCAATTTCCCTGGGGGTACCTTTAAGATGTACGATTCGCTCCAGATTTCTACTCATAATGCTTTGAGAATCAGTGCTACATCTTCTGACACCCGCCGCAGAAGTAGATACTGCCGCCCATGTAGGCCTGTTTGACAATCGTGCCGCCGCATACCGGGCAGGGCCTGTCAATAGTGGCCTGACTGAGTTTCGTAATGTATCCTCCCGGCTCTCCGAACAGGTCTCTCGTCGTGTCCCTGCCTCCCTGTGCAGTCATCTCCGCGAGAGTAGATTTCACAGAATGAAACAGGGCTTCCCTCTCACCGTTGGTGAGCGTGCCTATCTGTCGCTTCGGGTGAACCCTGGCATTGCAGAGGATGTCCTGCAAGACACCATTCCCCAGACCGGGTATTCTCTGCTCGGTGGCCAGGAATGCCTTGACACTCAGCTTCTGGACATCGGGATGAGTGATGAGGCTCCCGAAGTATGCGCCGTCAAACTCGTCCGACAAAGGCGAAGGCTTATGTCTGGCGGCATCGTAGTAAGGATTCTGGAATCCACCCTCCTTGAAGCACCACAGGCCGCCATACATCTGAACCGATGCACTGAGGGCGGTGTCATCCTCGAATTCAACCAGCAGCTGGTGCTTGCGGGGACGCTGTTCATCTCTGACATGAAACCTCAAAACTACACCATCGCTGAACAGCAGCATAGCACCATCAACCCTCACTTCAACCATACCTCCGCGGGCTACCGCCGTGTCAATTGTCTTGCCGCGAAGCAAAGCATCATAGTCTTTCGGGTCGCCGTGGTACCAAGCAAACTTATGCGGGGAGAGGCCAGCAATGACTCTGGTAATCTTTTTGCCACCGACTGTCTCTATCAATTGCCTTGACAGGCTTTCAGCTTCCGGTATCTCAATCATGCATCACCTCCCGATACTTACTGGCTATGATATAGTAGTCAGTCAAACAGTACTACCTAGAATCCCAGGTCAGGCCACTGGAGTATGAGCACTGCAACCAGAATCGCTATGTTGATAAGGATGGCAAAGAGCCCCTTACCATCCAGCATTTGCCGCTTTCCATCCCAGAAAAGAATGAAGATAAATGCAGAGAATACGGCCGAACCAACAATCACCGGCTGCCACCAGGACTGCTTTGCGAATATTCCTGCGCCGCCAACCACGAAACCGATGGCAGCCAGTACGCAAAAAATGCTCGCCGGCAACCTGGATGCTCCATCTCCAAGAAGTTTCGAGAATGCCCACGAGCCATCAGGCCAAGGTAGCCCGGGCTTAATCTCAAAAAGTCTCCGGCTATGTCCGAAATACAGCAAGTGGACCAAGCCGTGTAGCACTATGAATATGCCTACTACAATCTGCAGTAAGGAGTCCCTCCTCCCTGTTACCGGTTGTTTTTTATGAACGACTCCATCAGAAATGGCTCGCCGTGTCCAGGATAAACTGTTCTTATGCTTAACTGTTTTAGCTTTTCGATACTGACATACGCCGTTGCCGGGTCATCCATAATAGAATTTAGCCCTGGTCCGTCCGTGTTTTCGAGCAGGTCGCCACAAATCAGGTCACCATCGGCCGTCAGGATTCCTATTGAACCTCTTGAGTGCCCTGGAAGGTAAAGCACTTTGGCATCAAGTCCATATTCAGAGAGACTCTGTCCATCATCGAGATACAAATCCGGCTTGAATCTCTCTGATTTGCCAAACCCGAAGAGCACGGGAGCTATCATTCTGATGAGGAAATTTGATTTCTTCCTGTTCCAGAACATGTTTCCTCGTTCGACCATTCCTGAATCATCAGGATGCATGGCTACTTTTACCTCGAGCTTTTCACGGAGATAGGCCGCGTTGCCGGTATGGTCAAAATCCCCATGAGTCAGGATGATTAGCTTGAGATTACCGGACTCACACCCCGCACTTTCAAGTTCTTCATCGAGGTTAGCGCGCCTCTTCGAACACCCAGTGTCAATCAGAATACAGCCGGTGTCTGTTTTCAGCAGGTAGCAATTCACACTACCCATTCTGTACGGTAGCGATAGATTAATTCTTATGATTTCTTGAGTCATATCTTACTTAAACCGCTCAGGAAGGAGACGTCATTCAGCCTGGTCAATACCGCCCCCCTGGGTGATGTCTCCACGATACTCAGGGAGGCGTTGGAGACACGAAGCTGCCACCAGTGGTCGTCACTAATCTCCAGCAATCGGCAGAGCAGTATTTTCAGAGGGCCGCTGTGTGACGAAACCAGTACCGTCTCCGACTGCCCGTGCTCCCTGAGCCTCTCGATGAAGTAGCTGGTACGCTCGAAAAAGTCTGTGAAGCATTCACCCTCGGGGAAGGCAAGGTCAAGAGTAAAGTCAATACACATCTCGGCGACCCTGGGATAACGGCTGTTAATCTCCCCGAAAGTCAGCCCTTCGCAACTGCCGTAGTCGCACTCTCGCAGTTCGGGGCAGGTAATGATATCAAGCTCACGCTCCGCGAGGATAATCCCGGCCATTTCCATCGTTCGTTTTAAATCGCTGGAATAAGCAGCGTCAATCTTCTCGTCAACCAGATAGTCGCGCAACCTCTCGGCCTGCTTCCGCCCCGTTACGCTCAATTCGATATCACTATGGCCCATAAAGCGCCGGTCTTCGTTGAATTCGGTCAGGCCGTGCCTCACCAGTAACAACCTCGCCAAGTCTCCCTCCTGAACAGGTAGTCTAACTCAATCAAACAGCTCAGGGTGAATTATCCTCGCCATCTGCTCCAAACCCTGTAAAATCCTGGGGCCAAAACGACTGATAAGGTCACCTTCGATGAAGTAGATACGCCCCTCTTTTACAGCCTCCAACTGCTGCCAGATGATGTGTTCTTCCAGTTCCTCAGCAGTTATCGTAGGTATCCCTCCACCCCACGTCTGGACCACGATGATATCCGGCTCGGCGTCTACTATCTCCTC
>DUFD01000022.1 GCA_011171075.1 Dehalococcoidia bacterium
CGCCGCGAAATCGGTCACGGCGCTCTGGCAGAGAGGGCTTTGTTACCGGTCCTGCCCAGGGACGAAGACTTTCCGTACACCATCCGCCTCGTCTCGGAGGTACTCAGTTCCAACGGCAGCACCTCCATGGCCAGCGTGTGTGCCAGCAGTCTGTCACTGATGGATGCCGGCATACCGGTCACCAGGGCTGTCGCCGGAATAGCCATGGGACTCGTCACCAGCGAGGACGGCCGTTATGTCGTCCTCACCGACCTGGAAGGAATTGAGGACGCCTATGGTGATATGGACTTCAAAGTAGCCGGCACCACCGAAGGTATCACTGCGATGCAGATGGACACCAAACTGCACGGTATCAGCCTGGATATTGTTAAATCGACACTGGAACAGGCCCGACCTGCCCGCCTCTTTATCATTGACACAATGCAACATACCATCAGTGCAAGTCGGACCGAGGTCAGCCGTTACGCCCCCCGCATGTACAAAATACAAATAAACACCGACAAAATCGGGACCGTAATCGGCCCGGGCGGCAAGACAATCCGCTCAATCACCGAGGAAACCAACACGACCATTGATATCGACAACACCGGTCTCATCATCATTGGCGCCACGGACGAGGCCGCTGCCAACCACGCCATTGAGATAATCGAAGGCCTGACTAAAGAAGTCGAGGTCGGCGATATCTATACGGGAAAGGTGACCCGACTGCTCAGCTTCGGCGCCTTTGTCGAGATTCTGCCTGGTAAAGAAGGCATGGTCCATATCAGCGAACTGGCCAACTACCGGGTCCCCTCTATCGAAGACGAGGTGAAGGTCGGCGACGAGATTACGGTCAAGGTCATCAAGAACGAGGATGGCAAGATAGGACTGTCACGAAGAGCAGTCTTTGAAAAAACACCACAGACGACCGAAGGCGGTCGGAGACCATCACCTTCTCGAAACTTCCCACCGCGTAATCGAGATAATCGCCCCCCGCAACGCCCTCACGTGGCTAAGGACCGCTGGCGGCGTTAGACACAGGAGTTAGCTCATGACAATACGAGTAGTTGTCCAGGGGGCGCTGGGCAAAGTGGGGAGAGAAGTTGTCAACGCCCTCTGCCAGGAACCGGAAACAGATATCGTCGGGGCTACGGAACTGAACGTGACCACAGACTCTCTGGTTTTGCCCGACGGCTCGGGTAACGTGCCTTTCTCCAGCGACCTGGCCCTCCTTATCGACGACGTCAAACCTGATGTATTGGTGGATTTCACCATTGCTTCGGCGGCAATATCAGCAGCACGCATCGCTGCCGAGAAGGGTGTTAACCTAGTAATCGGGACCACAGGACTCAGCGCCGACAATCTCGATAAAATCGACCGTCTGGCCAGAGCAAATAACATCGGCGCCGTGGTGGCACCCAACTTTGCCCTGGGAGCAGTGCTGATGATGCACCTCGCCAAAATAGCCGCGCCTTATCTCGACCACGTGGAAATCATCGAGCTGCATCACGACAAGAAGGTGGATGCCCCCTCTGGAACATCCCTGTTAACTGCCAGGGAGATGGCCAAAGCACGGGGGAAGCCATTCGTGCAGCCGCCTCCACTGAAAAACGCGACTGAAAGCCGGGGAGAAACTACCGAAGGCGTCGCCATCCACAGCGTACGCTTGCCCGGCCTGCTGGCACACCAGGAGGTCATCTTCGGCACAGCCGGACAGACACTGAGGATAAGGCATGACCAGATTAGCCGCGAGGCTTTTATGCCGGGCGTTATTCTGGCAATCAAAGAAGTAGTGCAAAGAAAGGGACTCACTATCGGTCTGGCCGCTCTGATGGGTCTTGAGGAGACATCATGAAAGCAGGCCAGACTGACGAAGATTATATACAGTAAGGCCAACTATCCTGTGGAGGTCAAGAGAGATGAAAGTGCCGGGACGATTACTGACAGCCATGGTAACCCCCTTAGATGAGAAGGGAGAGGTCGACTATGAGCAAGCCAAGAAGCTGGCACTGGCCTTGCTTGACTCAGGAAGCGACGGCGTGGTGGTAGCAGCCACCACCGGTGAAGCACCGACACTGACCTGGGAGGAAGAGCTGCGCCTGTTTGAAGAGGTAAAATCAGTCGTGGGCGACCGAGGGGATGTTGTTGCCTATACCGGCAGCAACAGTACCGCCGAGGCAGTGGAGGCAACCAAAGGGGCAGAGAAAATCGGCGTCGATGCCTGCCTTTCGGTCGTTCCTTACTATAACAAACCGAATCAGGAAGGCATCTACCAGCACTTCAAGACCATCGCTGAGAGCACCAGCCTGCCAATCATTATGTACAATATCCCTTCGCGTGTGGTTATCAACATGGAACCGGAGACCATGGTCAGGCTGAGCCAGATAGATAACATCATCGGGGTGAAAGAGGCCATTGGCAATATGGAACACGTAGCCAAGACTATCAGCCAGACCAGGGAAGGCTTCTTCATCTGGAGCGGCAACGATAACGATACATTCCACATCATGACACTCGGAGGTTACGGCGTTATCGGCGTCACTACGCACCTCGTCGGGAAACAGTACAAAGAGATGATGGACCTGATACTCGGTGGTAAGGTATCAGAGGCGGCCGCCATCCACCGCAATCTGGTACCGCTGGTGAATGCGATGTTCTGCGCACCCAGCCCGGGGCCGGTGAAATACGCCCTCAACCACATCGGTTTCAGAGTGGGCAAACCGCGACTCCCGCTTCTCGAACCGGAGGATAAAGCAGCGGCCACCATTAGAGAGACGCTTAAGAAGTACAGGATTGACTTGTCGGTATAGGGTAAACTGGCACTAACCTCCGCTTGACAAATAGGCACGATACGTTATAATCCAGTTAAACGTATTAGCTTAGACTAAAATAATGACGACCACGCGGAAAACCCGGGACAATACCGAAGAACAGGCGGCTCTGTTCGCCGCCCTGGCCGACCCTACCCGCCTCAGGCTGTTCAAACTTCTCTGTCAACAGCGTACTCCGGATGCCCTCTGCGTCAATGCTCTGGCAGCCCTGTTGGGAGTGACCCAGTCAGCCGTGTCCCAGCACCTGCGTGTCCTTAAAGGTGTCGGTCTGGTCAAGGGCGAGAGGCGGGGTCGCCACGTTCACTACTTCGTTAACCAAAAAGCTCTGGAAAAATGCCAGAGTCTTCTTTCAACGGTACTGAAGATATAAGGACATCCGGTCGCTATCGAGATAAGTGTTTCTTCGCAGTGTAATGATTAAGTATACGCTAATATACTTATATATATTCAAGCAAGGAGTTAATAATCAGGCAAACCATGCTCTAGATTGACACCAAAACCCCTCAACAGACTTGACTGGTGGTGCCATTGGGTATAGGATGATATATTAGTGTTCACTAATATATGAGGAGGCAAACAATGTGTCACACAGGTGAATGTGGTTGTGGGCATCAGGCACCCCACTCCCCTCACGGCATGGGCCACCATCAGGGCTGTTACGGGGGAGGCTTCGGGCACCGGCGCTTCCTTACCAAGGAAGAGACCACTGCCCGGCTTGAAGAGTACCTGGCTTATCTAAAGGCAGAAACCAAAGGACTGGAAGAGTATATCGCCGAACTGAAAAAGTAAGGTAAAGACCGAATACGGAGAGTAGTAATATGAACGTTGAAATGAAGCCCATCGGCTTCGTATCGACCGATGCTAAAGAGATACCCCGGAACTGGAGGATTTCAGATGTACAAGGTACCCTGACCATAGATAAGTCCTACCTGGAGGGACTCAAAGACATCGAGGTCGGGCAGCGTATCTACGTGATTTTCCATTTCCACAAAAGCCCCGAGTTCACACCACAGTACATGAGAATCACGCCGCCAATCTACAACAGGAAAGTCGGTGTATTCAACACGCATTCACCATTTCGCCCCAACCCTATCGGCCTATCCCTGTTAGAAGTCATGGGAATCGAGGGGAACATCATCCAGGTCAAAGGCATTGACATGATGGACGGTACGCCTGTCTGGGACATCAAACCTGAAATCTGTCCCTGGAGCGATTCATAGCAAGAATTAACGAGGAGTCTCTTACCCGAGACGTGAAGTGTATATCCTGTATATATTGACTGGACTGGCCCTGGCGATTTCTATTATTGCCAGTCGCCAGAAAACAGCAGGGGCGCTCAGGATAGCCGCTAAAAGGTTCGTTAGTATTCTGCCAGCTTTCCTGATAATGCTCATTCTGGTATCGATTGTGCTTTTCCTCATCACTGATGAAGTCATTATCAGGTATCTGGGCGCCGATGCTAAATATCTGGCTGTTCTCTCCGCAGCTGGTCTGGGCTCGATAATCCTTATGCCCGGCTTTATCGCCTTCCCGCTGGCCGGAGTACTGCTGGAGAAGGGAGTGCTCTACATGGTGCTCTCGGCTTTTACCACCACGCTGATGATGGTCGGTGTGCTCACTTATCCCGTTGAGAAAGCGTATCTTGGTACCGGGGTTACCATTATCAGGAATAGCATCAGCTTTGTGATTGCCCTAGCCGTCGCCCTGATGACGGGCGTTTTCTTTGGAGAAATCTTCTGATGAAGTGGAATAGAGCCATAAGAATAGCTGTTTTATCAGGTTATGCCCTCTTCCTTATCCTGTCCTGGATACTGGGATATGACGCGGGGCAAGAGGTCAGCCGGAACTTCACCACGTTCGCGCTGGATATGCTTAAAATAGTACCCTGCGCTTTCATTCTCATCGGCCTGTTCGAGGTATGGATAAAAAGAGAAACGGTGGAAAGACACCTCGGGGAAGGGTCCGGCATTATGGGGTATCTATGGGCGGTACTGCTGGCCGGAACCACCGTAGGCGGTGTCTATATCGCCTTCCCCATAGCCTACTCACTGCACAGCAAAGGAGCCAAACTAGGTGTTATCTTCACATACATCGGCGCTTCGGCAATCTGCCGAATCCCGATGGCAATATTCGAAGCCTCCTTCCTGGGGATTCAGTTTACGACAGTCAGGTTGCTGGTATCTCTACCTTTAGTTATAATCACCTCAAAGATACTGGGTGATTACCTGACCAGGCGAAAATACAAACTGAGTCAGCCATTATAGGTAGGAGCAGGGCATGGCCATCATCAGGGTAGCCACCGAAGAAGACATCCCGCGTATCCTCGAGCTATATGAAGAGCTGGTGACAAGCACCACTCCGGCGGAAAGAGGCCGTACTCCCTCTCTGGATGACTACCGCCGTATCTTCGAGCAGACTAGCATCATGCCCGGACATGAACTCATTGTGGCAGAGGAAGATGGCGAGGTTATCGGCACGATGGTACTCCTCATCGTCCCCAATCTCTCCCATCATGGCCTCCCCTGGGCTGTAGTGGAGAATGTTGTTACCGACCGGCGTTTCCAGCGAAAGGGTATCGGCCGACTCATGATGGAATACGCCATCAACCGCGCCCGCGAGGCAGGGTGTTACAAGCTCCAGCTAGCCAGCAGCAAGACGCGTGAAGACGCACACCGGTTCTACGAGAGTCTGGGGTTCGAGGCCTCAGCCCACGGGTTCCGCCTGTACTTCTAGCAGTCGTTCACATGATGTCGCGGCGCACAATGGTCTGTTCACGCGCCGAACCCACAGAGATGATGTCTGCCGGACATGAGAGTAGCTCCTCGATGCGGTTAACATACTGCTGCGCCTCACGAGGCAACTGCTCGAACTGCCTGATATCAGAGATAGGTGTCTGCCATCCCGGCAGCTCTTCATAAACAGGCCGGCATCTCGCCAGAGCGGCCGCACTGGCCGGGAAGTTGTCGGTTACCTGCCCATCCAGTTCGTAGCCGGTACACATCTTCAGACCGGGCAGGGTATCGAGTATATCAAGGCGTGTAATTGCCAGTCCGGTGCAGCTATTGACCCGCTGGCTGAAGCGGGCAGCCACGGCATCAAACCAGCCACAGCGTCGAGGTCGCCCGGTGACTGTGCCATACTCATGACCTCTTTCTCGTATCAGGTCACCGGTCTCGTCCTCCAACTCAGTGGGAAAGGGACCAGCACCCACCCTCGAGCAAAAGGCCTTAAATACGCCAATCACTCGCTCAATTCGGGTCGGCCCGAAACCAGCACCGATAGAGGCTTCGCCAGCCAACGGTGAAGATGAGGTACCAAAGGGGTAGGTGCCGAAGTCAGGGTCAAGCAACGTCCCCTGGGCACCCTCCATCAGCACTTTGCTCCCACTCTCCAGGGCCTCTGCTATCATCAGGGTCGTTTCCCTAATATGCGGCGCCAGGCGTTCGCCGTATTCGCAGTACTGCTTGAAAATTCCGTCCAGTGATAGCGGCTCGGCCCCGAATACCTTCGTTATGATAGCGTTCTTATGTTCAAGCAGATGACTCAGACGTTCACGAAACATCTCTCTATCAAGGAGGTCCCCGGCCCTGATGCCGAGTCGGGCTATCTTATCCGAAAAAGCAGGCCCGATGCCCTTGCGCGTGGTGCCGATGGCCTTGCCACCCCGTGATTCTTCCTCCAGCCCGTCAAGAAAGGTATGGTAGGGCATAATCAGGTTAGCACGGTCACTGATATACAGGTGTGACAGGTCAATACCGCGCTGTAGCAGAGAATCCATCTCTTCAAGCAGCACTGCCGGGTTGACAGCTACGCCGTTCCCGATAATGCAGGTAACCTGTGGATAAAAGATACCGCAAGGGACAAGCTTCAGGGCAAATGTACCAAGGGGATTTACCACTGTATGCCCGGCATTATCTCCGCCGGAAAAACGGACAACCATATCCGATTTCTCCGCCAGCATGTCAACAATCTTGCCCTTCCCTTCATCACCCCATTGGCACCCGACAGCAGCAACAACTGACATTGTCCCCCTCCCGTTATCCTGTTTTTGTTTGACGCCAGACATGGCGAAGTCGATGAATTACAGTAAGAAAACTGAGCGCCGCAATGATGGCTAGGATAATCAGTAGCGCATCGCCAAACTGGCTGAGTAGCAGGCCCAGCACCAGGAGAACCACTCTCTCGGCACGTGTGAAAATTCCGACCTCACACTCAAGTCCTATCCCCTCTGCCCTGGCCCGGATATAGCTTACCAGCAATGACATCAACCAGACAACCCCAACCACGACAACCCCTGCTGTGGACTGCTCATGCGTATACAAGACGAGTAGTCCAATAAACACCACCGCCTCGCCGGAACGATCAAGGGTAGAGTCCAGGATAGCACCGAATCGTGTGGTGCGGTCGGTACTGCGCGCCAGTGCCCCATCTACGATATCAAAGAAACCGCCCACCAGCACGACAAACCCGGCGACGAACGGATAGCCGATGCCAACCAGTACGCCGGCACCGATGGCAATGAGGAATCCGAAC
>DUFD01000023.1 GCA_011171075.1 Dehalococcoidia bacterium
GCCACGAAGGGGCTCATGTAGCCGTCCACGTCACTCCCGACACCAGCCGGTATGGCAAACACATCGGCACCTGCCAGAGCCGACCCGCTGGTCTTCGTAACCGTGCCGGACACGGTGCCCCCCGGGTCTAATGCAAAGTTAATACCGGTGACATTTACCTGACCAGGGGATATAGTGACTGCGTCGGCCAGCTCCGGGTCGGTAACGCTGCCGGTAGCAGCGTAGTACTCAATGGCAAAACCTGTAGCCAGGGCAGATACCTGGTAGTCACCGAGAGGTATACCCGGTACAGTATAATTACCACTTGCATCCGTGGTCTTTACCACTCTGACCCAGTTATCACCGCTGGCCGTCGTTGATTCGACAACCACTACAGCCCCAGAAATGGCCGTGGTGCCGTCCGATTCAAAGACAGTACCCGAGATACTACCGCCATACGGCAGGCTGATATCATTTATCCAGCGATTTTCATTCGGGCCAAGCTGCCATTCCGTGGCATCATCTCTGTTGTATGTTCCTGAATTATGGTCCGTCGCGTATCTTATTACCCGATTTGTAGCTGTGGCCCAGACACGATAGCCGATGTTCGTACTGAGTCCACTGAACCGGTAGTAACCGGGGTTTGTGCCGTCACGGTTATATGACAGCATAGTAGCCACTACCTCGCCGGTATCATAGTCCTCGATAGTGACCGTGGCATTGTTCAGGCCATTCCAGTTCTCATCGACAATTCTCCCCTCAATCTGACCGCCTTCCTGCAGCCTGAAGTCAATTCCTTGAATGGGAGTAGGGTTGCTTATCGAGATAGTACCTGCCTCGGCAGCAGAGCTAACTGTACCTGCCTGGCTCCACCAACCCCTCATCAGATTCTGGTTCCTGTTGCCAGGGTCTGCCACACCTTCGGGCAGAGGGCCACCCGCCGAGACCTTATAGTCACCATATGGCAGGTCCCCAATGGCGTATTGACCGTGGCCATCTATAGATTTACTGAATGTCCAGGACACCATTTCCAGGGTAGAGGCTGTCCAGACTATCACTATCTGGTTCTGCTCGGTACCGTCCCACTGATTGCGAACCGTACCTGAGATGGAACCACCCTGTTCGAGACTGAAGTTGATATCAGTAACTGAGCCTCCATCGGGCACAACTACCGCTGTGGCGTTTTCCTTGGTTGAGTTAGTAGGGTGCCAGCCAGTAATATAACCTGCGGCAGACGCACCAATGCGGTACGTTCCAGCAGGTATGCCAATAAGGAACGAACCGTCTGAGAAGTTGGAAAACGTTCCTACTGGGTCACCGGTGTCAAATTGCTCTATCGTGATTGTCGCCGGATAGAGCGGGTCGCCGGTGGACCCATCGGTTACCGTACCGGTAACACTTCCTAGTGCTGCCCTGGCAATGTGAGAACCACCTAATGGGATGCTCCCACCAAGTGCCAGGGCCATGGCGATAGCCATGACTAACCGTATGATTTTCTGTGATTTCAACACGTGCCTCCTCCTCTGCTCCAGATTATTAGAGTGTGGTGTTAGTAACCATTCTGCTGTTGTTGGGTCACATCAGTATCACAAACATGTACTAGGGTGTCACAATAACGACACAATGTTGACAAACATCGATTACATGAGAAGCTTATACACGGGCTTTTATATTAATGGAGTCCGCTGTCAGCTTGACTGCATTCTGGATACGGAGGTATGCTGTCTGGCATAAAGGTAGTTTAACAGGGGAGGGTATAGTTGATGGCAATAGTGGCGGAAGATAGTAACATCAAGATTATCCAGCTGGATGTAGCCGGCACCATAGTCTCCAACGCCTACCTGCTGATATGCCAGAAAACGGGAGACAGTGCCCTGGTGGATACCCCGGGAGAAGCCAGCAAACTCCTGGAGCAAATGAAAGACACCAACCCACGGTACGTGCTGATAACCCACAACCACTTCGACCACCTCATGGCTTTTGACGAAGTACGGTCAAAGCTGAATGTCCCGGTAGCGGCTCATCCGCTGGACGCCTTACCCTCACCGCCCGATATTCTGCTCAATGACGGCGATACTGTCAGCTTCGGCAATATTGAACTCAAAGTACTGCATACGCCGGGGCACACCCCAGGCAGCATCTGCTTCTATACCGATAAATACCTGATATCTGGGGATACACTCTTTCCGGGTGGTCCGGGTAAGACACGTTCGCCTGAGGCACTGCAGCAAATAATTGAGTCGATAACGACCAAGATACTGGGCTTGCCGGATGAGACCCAGGTGTTTTCGGGGCACGGCGACCCCACCGTTTTGAAAAAGGAGAAGGAAGAGATAGCCATCTACAAGTCACGCAGTCATGACCCGAATCTGTGTGGCGATATCGTCTGGCTTACTTCCTGATTACTGAAACGCGGGCGGCGACTACCGCAGAAACTCTTCGCGGTGAAAACTCTCGGCCATCTCGAACTTCGTATCGGCCGCCATTTGCCGGTAACGTTCTTTCATCCGCTCCCTCATCTCGGCAAAACGTTCGGGGGGTATCTGGCTCTTATGGCAGGCGAGAGCAGCCATCTTGATTTCCCAGGTATCCGTGATATCGAGACTGTGATTTGCCTCTGGTGAGCCCCACAGCAGGACCTCCCGTACCCTGTGCGGTTCCAGTCCTTCCTTTTTATACAGGTCAGGGTAAGCATGAACATCCCTGGCATAGGGGAAGACTGCATCCATAACAACCCGTCCAACGATACGGTGGTCACGGTGCCACAGGTAACGCCGGTATGGGTCGGCGGTTACCACCGTATGGGGACGATATTTCCTTATCTGGCGCACGATATCTTTTCTGAATCCCGGTTCGTCTTCTATTTCCTGGTCAGGGTAGCGTAAAAACACAACTTCTTTTACTCCCAGTAGGTCAGCTGCCGCCAGTTGCTCTTTCTCTCTTATCCTGGCTAACTCCGCCGGGTCCATATCAGGGTCACTGCTACCCTTATTACCATTGGTGCAGACAACATAGACAACATCTTTCCCTTCTTTTACCCAGTTAGCCACCGTACCGGCAACACCGAACTCGGCATCGTCTGGGTGTGGCGTGCACACTAACGCGTGAACAGGCTCAACAATACTCATCTCTCTCCTCAGATATTTGGCCGATATATATCGTTTATAATAATATAATATAAGGTAGACTTCGTACAATTTCGATACAAGGAGAATGCGAACCGGGTGAATCCTGACCTTACTATCCGCAACTATCGTCCCGCTGACTTTGATGCACTACTGCGATTGAAAAACATGTCGGCAGCCCTGGCGCCTGACGGTCATTACATGTCCGCCCAGGCGTTACGTGGTGTTATGGGACGACCAGGTTACATGTCAGAACGAGACCTGTTTGTCGCCGAGATTGCAGGCACTGTGGTCGGGTACCTGGACATCAATGCCGAGACGAGGATTGGGCGAGCGGTGCTTGAAGTTTTGGTGCTTCCTGAGTATCGACAGAGGGGCATAGCCCGTGAGCTCTACCGTCAGGCCGCACCGAGAGCAAAAGCCACAGGGGCAAAGGTGGCCCACGTGAATGTGCGTGAAGAAAATACCACTGGGCGACTGGTACTGGAGAAGGCTGGTTTTAATCCTGTCCGTCGTTTCTATGAGATGAAGATGGACCTGTCAGTAGTCCCGGAGCCAAGTACATCTACCGCTTTTACGATGCGTTGTCTGCAGGCCGGAGAGGAGGCTAACCTCGCCGGACTTCAGAACCGCTGTTTTACCGATTCCTGGGGATACAATCCCAACACGGCTGCGGAAATTGAGTATGCCTGCAATACCACTGAAAACGCCAGGGACCTGATATTTCTTGCCATAGATATGGACAGGTTGGTCGGTTATCACTGGATGAATATAGAACATAATGAGCAGGGAGAAAGCCAAGGCAGGGCCTCTATGCTCGGCGTAGACCCGGACTACCGGGGAAAGGATATCGGCCGGGAACTCATGCTGCTCGGAATGGCCTGCCTCAAGGGCAGGGGGCTGCGGATTGCCCGGTTGACTGTAGATAGCGAGAACCTGGCAGCCAACAACCTTTACCACTCCATTGGCTTCAAAAAAAGTGATACCAGCCTGTGGTACGAAAAAGCGCTGCAGTAGGCGGTCACAGCGGTTTAAGGGCTATCTGACACTTATATAGCTGGACTTCCTGGCCACCGAGGTGGTACTTGTACTGTTCGTCACCTTTGAGAAAGTCAAATCTCTTCTTACCCCACCCGATACTGTCCTTGATGCAGAGTGCCTTGGAAAGTACGCCCACGCTTAACGAACTATACGCCGGGTCATAGCCACTGTTATAAAGGTAAATGACATCGTTGTAATCAAAGGCGATAAGTGTTGCTACCGGGGTATTGTCCAGTTCAAGAACACTCAATCTCAATAGCCCGACCTCGAAAATAGCATCGCCCATGGAACGGAAGAACTTCTCCATCTCGACAGTCATAAAAGTGGCCTTGTCCATCCGGCTCTCGGTAAACTGCTTCAGAAAGACATCCATAAAGCCAGGCACGGACGCCACATCTTCAATGAAGCGGTAGTTGACCGTTCCGGCCTCTTCGAGCCTTCTCAGTTTTCTCCTGACCTCATGACGCTGCTTACTGTTTAGTATCTGCAGATATTCCTCCCAGGTAGCAGGCAGGTCCCGCTCCAGGGTAACCTCATCTTTGGTGACTGAGACCATATAACCCCGTTGTCCGGCTGCCTGCTGCATCGAAGTCATTACTACTGAATCCGGCCTGACTGATTCGAGGTTGAGTACTTCAACCTTCCTCTGCTTCAGTTCATCAAGCAGGGCCATACAGAAATCGATACCTTTACCCGGAGCCACGATGAAATCTGCGTAGTCACAGACATCAGGACTGCCGATTGTAGAGGCAGTCTGCCCGGTGAGTATGAGCGGGGCAATCCCGATTACCCGGCCTTCCTGCCGGCCAACAAGGAAGCAAAGCCGGGCTTCGGGGGCAAACACCTGCTGCCAGACACGCAACCACGGTGGTAATACGAAGAAGTTGTCCCAGTTCAGACCGTCGTCGTTGTCCTGCCAGCAGGTAGAGAACCAGTCGAAGTTTTCTTCCGTGATGATACAGTCCATGAGCAGTATTACCAGTGTAGCACTGTGTTCCGCAGAAAGTAAAAACGATGCATCTTACGTCATAAGCTCGTTGAGGCCGGTGTAGTCATCCGTATAACGCTGTAGCTGGTAATCAAGCTCACCGATAACTACCTCAGCCGTGGAGAATACGGTTGCCGCGGCAAGATGTCCTCCGTAGCACCCTTCCTGCGATGATAGCTGGATGTGTATATGAAGGACAATCTCATCGTCCTTGAGGGCAACCGAACCCTGGGCAGAGACAATCTCCAGAGGGCCGGAGTAATCTACCGGCACGTATTTACCGGGGAGTTTCACCAAGTAGTTGAGCCGGGCGTTTTTCAGCGAGCCGATAATACCGAGGACAACACCGGAAGTGATGTTATTCTGCCGACAGTAATCGACAATCGCATCAGGCAACTCATGGTCAGGCTTTACCCTGAAGACATGCACCTTCTTGAACAATGGCACACACCCCGGCAGTGCTATTCTGGAACCTTTGAAATATCGCTGCTTAGGCCAATTCTCCTCTGGTGCCATTCCAGGCATGGGTGAAGATTGCCTCGACCTCTTTGTCAGAACCCGGTATTCCCTGAGCACGCCGCGCTTCGGGTGACAGCTCGCTCAGGTTGGGTATGCGACTAAAAGTCATTGCATAGCTCGCGGCAATCGGCCCGAGGTGTGCCTGCCATTCACTTTCTTCGAGACCGGAAGCCTCGATTGCCAGAGGAATGTCAATCTTCTTTTTTAAATCATCGAAGGCCTTGAGCAAGTTCGTTACTTTCGTCCGGTCATCCTTCCCGCCAATACCGAGATGTGACGCCAGGGCACTGAGACGTGCCTTGTAGCCGGTGTAAAGAAAGGCAAAAACGGGGCAGAGCATGAAGGCATTGGCCCTGCCGTGAGGGATGTGATGAGTGGCGCCAATAAGGTGTGCCATGCCATGTACCATCCCCAGCCTGCCATTGCTGAAGGCAATTCCTGCCTGGAGTGCCGCCAGGTGCATCTTATCGCGGGCTTCCATATCGGCACCGTTCTCCACGGCCTTCGGTAGCCACTCCATTATCGTTCGGGCCGCCCATAGGGCCAGGGGGTCAACCATATCAGATGGCGGTGTCAGGACATAGCATTCAACGGCATGAACGAGGGCGTCATAGCCGGTATTAGCCGTCACTGCCGGTGGCATGGACGACGCCAGTTCAGGGTCGGCGATAGCGATATCCGGTACTAGCTGGACGGAGCCATACCCGGCCTTGTTCGGCGGGTCAACACTGCGGTCGGTGATTACGGCAGCGCTGGTCACCTCAGAACCGGTACCGCTTGTGGTGGCGATGGCCACATACCTCGCCTTCTTGCGAAGCTCACGCCTTCGGGCTTCCATGAGAAATTCAAGGAACGATTTTTCGGCAAGGTCGGGGTTCTCATAAAGGAGCCAGGCCGTCTTACCGGTATCTATCGGCGAACCTCCGCCGAGTCCGATAATAGTATCAGGCTTGAACTCCTGTGCCAGAGCAAAGGCTGCCCAGGCCGTCTCCTTCGACGGGTCAGGTTCAACATTGTCAAAAACGGTGGTTTCAGCATTACTGGACTGTAGGGTCTTTTCCACCCGCTCAGCCAGTCCCAGAGCCCGGACTCCGGGGTCGGTTACTATCATCGCCCGCTGTGCCGATACGGTCGATAAATGCTCCAGGGCCCCTGGTCCATAGGCTATAGTACGTGGAACAACGAACCTTCTGTATGGCATAACAAACCTCCTGCTTAGTCAGTATGAATAAATCTGGTGCAATTGTACAAGTAGTCTGGCAGGTTGGTCAAATCGACAATGATATATCACAGGTGATGAGGTCAGCTAAACAAGAACGTTCAGGGCAGAAGGTATGACTCGGAAGCGGGCAGGGGTCTCCCCGAGGAGCTCACCATCGGCCTGCACTAGCAAACGTTTAGCGGACTCTATCTCTATCTCCTGGCCCCGCTGCATGGTAACCTTGTGATGTGTCAGGTGAGTCCCTTTATAGATTCGAGGTAACGACCACAACAGGTCCGGCTTACTGATGTCATCGATGGTAAGAACGTCGAAGTAGCCGTCGGTAAGGTCGGCATCAGGGGCAACGAACATACTGCCACCGCCGTACTTGCCATTACTCATCACAGCGGTACATACCTTCTTGCTGACCACTTCGCCGTCTACCTTCAGGGTTATTTCACGGTTCCGGTAGCAAAGAAAGGTAGTCAGCAGTCCCAGCAGGTAGGCAGGTAGACCGCCGAGTATCTTGAATCTCTGTGTCGTAGCCTGGACCACCTCGGCATCGAAGCCGAGACCGGCGAAATTAACGAAGAGTCGTTTCTCCGTCTGCCCGTTGCTCCGATATTCGACTTCCCCGATATCGACCAGCACTTTACCCGGATTCAGCAGCCGTTGACAGGCCTCCTGGTGATGCCTCGGTATGCCAACGGTACGGATGTAATCGCTACCGGTACCGGTGCTGATGATGCCCAGGGAAACATCTTCCAGAGTACCGCTCTCATAGAGCCCGTTAACGACCTCGTTGATGGTGCCGTCGCCGCCGACGGAAACCACCGTCTCATAACCCTGCCTGACAGCCTCTTTAGCCAGCTCAACTGCGTGCCTGGGGGCTTCAGTAAAATCGTGCTCGAAGCGCAGACCGATGCTTTTGAGTCGCTCTACTATCTGTGGCCATTTCTTTCGCGTGCGACCCGCCCCGGCTGCCGGATTAACTATCAGTTTTACCCGTAGCAAGTGATGGCTCCTTCCCGGGGGTTCCGGTAAGCTCCGGTCATCTCGTGATGGCGATATTATAGCATAGAATGGCAGGTCTCCAGAGGAAAAGCAGGGCAGTGCTCTGCCTACTTGCAACTGCAGGCTACATTAGGCATAATTCGTGTGATACTTTCCCGGTTGCATCGTATTTAACTAGTGCAGGAGGAATTTGGGATGCTCCGGGAGTGGGGATGACCGGAGTGAATTCTAGCAAAGAAACGAGAGGCAAAAGGGAGATTTTTGCTGAGCTTTATGAGGAGTTTCTCCCCAGGATTTATCGTTATATACGTTACAGGGTCAATAGTGAAGAGGTAACAGAGGACTTGACGTCAGCAGTATTTGAAAAGGCACTAACTAATTTCGATAAGTACTCGAAAGAGAAGGCAACATTTTCCACCTGGATATTCTCGATAGCGCGCAACGTGGTCATTGACCACTACCGAACACAGGCAAGACGTCCGACTTTGTCGCTGGAAAAATCAGAGATAGATGTTCAATCTAATGAACCGTTGCCAGCCGATACACTGGAGAAAATGGAAGAAAGGGATAAACTGAGAGCATGCATTTCGCGGCTCCCGGCCGAGGAGCAGGAGATTATCGCACTGAAATTCGGGTCCGGTCTAAACAATCGACAGATTGCCAGGACAATGGGACTGTCTGAATCTAACGTCGGTACCAGGCTCTATCGAGCAGTCAGGAAACTGCGGGATAGCTTCCATGAGGCGGAAAATGGGTAAGGAAAAGAACGGAGAGCAGGAATTCCTGAGAGACATCGACCGTTTTCTTAACGGGGAAGAGGTTACTCCCGATGAGGAAACCGGCGAAGATGTCCGGTCGGCGGTAGAGTTCGCACATAAACTGACCGAGCTCCGCGCCGAACCATCACGCGAGTTCCAGGAAAGCCTGAAGTCAAGGCTGCTCAGGAAGTTGACCGAGCAGGAGATGGCAGCCCGCGAGCGCGCCGGGGCTGGCTGGTTCAGCGGGTTCCTGGACAGGGTTGTCCCGCAGAGTCCAGTATGGCGTACCGCCGTCGTTACTGTGGCCATCATGGTGGTTGCCGCCGGCATAATGTGGCAGACAGGCCTGTTCACCATGACGTCTGCACCAGGGGAGGGTGCTGAAACAGCTGGCGACAACGACCGTGGTCTAGTGGAAATGACATCCGACGACACGCAGAAAGACTGGAGTCAAAACGGCATGGCAGCTTTCGGGGAAGAAGAGGAAGAGGAGGAAGAAGCCTTCGTTAGCTCGCCTTCAGAGGATGGCCTGAGTACTCTTGACAGTGAATTAGAAGTCTTGATGGAGATATCATCACACGATGAGATTACCATTACTATTGAGCCACTCACCACTCAATACGGCACCGAGGTTACCCTGACATTGACCTTCAGAAACAGCAGTTCCACAGCGGTCACGATAGACCCAATCCAACCAGAGATTTTCGTCAGGGGTCTTGATAATGAACTGGTATATACGCTACCTGCTGTCGATGGCCCTGAAGAGTTACTACCTTCCGAGTCTTTCCAGATGATATATATCTGGAACCAGCAGGATAACAGCGGTGCTCAGGTACCTGCTGGCACTTATCGATTTAACATCGGCTCTATCATCATAACCTGTGGTGCAAACAGTGGCGTAATCATAACACCACCAGCCGAGGTAGTGATACTGGAGCAATAATTCGGGGGATTCTCATCGCGCTATACGCCATTCCGGTACTATTCATATCTTATTTATATATAGTTACTGCCATCTCCATATCACACTAGTCGCTATCGGCTGTAAATACCCGCAGGATTCTCCGTGATACTCTATTCCTCTTTGCGTATATATCATTAGAGACGAAACCGGGGAGGAAAGGCATATGTGGATTCTAAAATACCTTGGATGCCTGATTCATGGTCACAGCTTCATCGGCATTATCAAA